>NZ_CP109137.1:6728818-7036984 GCF_035918095.1 Streptomyces sp. NBC_01750 | reverse complement strand
GGTCGAGGATGGTGCGGTCCTGCTCGTCCATCAGCGCCATACCGGCGTTGTTGGTGCCGACGACGACACCGAGCCGTTCGGCCGGGGTCGAGGCCGGTGCCGCGCCCGCGTCGTCCAGGGCGTTCCCGGCGGCAGCGAGCAAGTACTGGCAGGCGGCGGGCAGTCGCCTGTATCCGCGACCGGGCAGGGCAGCCGTGACATCGAACCAGCCGGGTGCGGGCGCGGCGGACACCGCCAGGGCGTCGGCCGGCTTGTCCGCACCGGGCAGTACGACACCGAGTCCGAGCACATCGAGACCGGTCATGCGGCTCCCTCCGCCCCGGCGAGCACGACGGACACGTTGTTCCCGCCGAACGCGTAGGAGTTGACCAGAACCGCACGCCCCGACAGGGGTACGGACTCCTTCTGCGGGAGCCATACGGGGCACTCGGGGTCCTGCTCGTCCAGCGGCGCGTTCGCCGGGACCGTGCGGTGGTGCAGAAGCAGCGCGGCGGTCAGACAGCCGAAGGCGCCGGCGACCCCGGCGGTGTGCCCGATCATGGCTTTGAGGCTGAACAGCGGAAGTCGGGGACTCCGGTCCCCGAACACCTCGTTCAGCACCCGGCTCTCGACGACGTCGTTCAGCGGCGTACCCGTGCCGTGCGGGACGACCGCGCCGATGTCCGAGCCGGTCAGGCCGGCTTCCGTGAGCGCCTGGCGAATGCTCCGGGACGCCTGTGTGCCCCTGGGGTCGGGCGCCGTCGGATGGTGCGCGTCGCAGCTCCACGCGGCGCCCGCCAGTTCCGCGTACGGGGTGGCTCCGCGGCGTGCGGCGCTCTCCGCCGATTCGAGGACCAGCATGGCGGCGCCGTCGCCGAAGACGGTGCCCTGTCGGTGCAGGTCGAAGGGGCGGCAGCGGTCGGAGTCGAGAGCGCCCAGACGGTTGAAGACACCCATGCCCACCCGGGTGGGGCCTTCCGCGCCGCCGGTGAGGACGATGTCGGCCTCCCCGCTGCGGATCATGTCGGCGGCGAGCGCGGCGGCGTAACCGCTGGCGGCGCACGCGTTGCCCACGCTGACGTTGCCTCCCGTGGCGCCGAGCGCCGCGCCGACCGCCGCCGAGGTGACCGTCATCGGCGACCAGGCCGTGTCGCCGCCGACGGGCGCGGCGCCGCCGGGCCCGTCGGCCCGGCGGCCTTCGTGC
Organism: Streptomyces sp. NBC_01750; assembly: GCF_035918095.1. NCBI lineage: Bacteria > Bacillati > Actinomycetota > Actinomycetes > Kitasatosporales > Streptomycetaceae > Streptomyces > Streptomyces sp. NBC_01750. The sequence goes on along the minus strand of NZ_CP109137.1, from coordinate 7,035,801 downwards.
ATCCCCGCGTTACCCATCTCCACGCCCATGACAACGGGGAGCCCGGCCCGCGTACGGGCATCGAGCCCGGCATCGGCGACCGCCTCGCGGGCCGCGGCCACCGCCATCCGGGGGCCCGCTGCCAGGGGCACATGGGCCAACCGGGCAGGCTCCGTGGGCACATCGGCCTGCGGCACCAGGTACATCCGCCTGTTGCGCATGCGGGCGGCCGGGTCGGCCATGGGTTCGGGGCGGCTCCCGCCGGCGGCCAGCCCGCGCCAGAAGGCCGGGACCCCCGCGCCCAGACAGGAGATCGCGCCCAGGCCGGTGACGACGACCCGGCGCCCTGCGCCGTGTCCTGCGGTCATGACGCCTCACCGGTGGCAGTGAGCAGCAGGGCGGTGGCCGCATCGTCGTCGGGGCCGCCGCTGGTCGACAGGACCGAGCCGGCCCCGCCCCCGGCGAGGTACGCGACCCCCGCCGCGCACTGCAGCACGCCCAGGGCCCCCGAGCAGTGGCCGAGCCGGGCCGCGAGATCCACCGTCGGTACCGCGCCGATGTCCGCGGCCCCGGCCAGTGCGGGGACCGACGTGCCCTGGGCGGTGAGCCACAGCCCGACGGGCCCGGCGTGCGCTTTCAGGGCCACGTCCACCGCGGCCGACAGGCCGGACTCCCGTACGACTTCCGTGAGCACGGCACGCGGGCGGGCGCCGCGGGCCCCGGCATGCTCGGCCGACTCGACGACGAGCGCCGCCGCGCCGTCCAGCATCGGCCGGTCCGAGCCGTCCGCGAGAAGGCGGGCGGCCGGCTCGGTGTCCGGCTCCACACCGATCACGACGACGACGTCGGCGCGCCGGACCGCGATCAGGTTCCGGGCCCAGTACAGGGCGTCGGTTCCGCTCGTCCCGCCGTTGCACACGGTGATGTTCGGTCCGCGCATCCCATAACGAATGGCGACCCAGCCGGCGATCACATTGCTGGATGTGTGCGGAAGGCCCAGCGGGCTCAGCCCGGTGACGGTGTGTTCGGCGATGGTGTCCGCGAAGTCGCAGACACTGTCCAGGTTTCCGAAATTGGTGCTGACCACGACGGCCGTGGACGGCGCGGGTCCGTGGTAGACGCTGTCGTCCGCCAGCAGGCCCGCATCGCGCAGCGCCGGTTCGACCGACCGGAGCGCAAGCCGCGAGGCGCGGTCCTTGTGCCGCATCTCCCGGCCCTTGAGCCCGGTGGCAGGCTCGAAGCCGCCACCCGCCGAAGGCGGCCGCAGAAGATCCTCGGCCCCGTCGAGGCCCGGGACGGCGAGCCCCACACCCGTGATCACGGCGGTTGCAGGTGTCATGACGCCCCCTTCTCCAGGATGGCCACTGCGTTGATCCCACCGAATCCGAAGGCGTTCACCTGCGCGGTTGCCAGGTCGGCGGTGGCCGCCCGGTCGCGTACCAGACGCAGCCCGGCCGCCTCCTCGATCGGGTCGTCGAGTCCGAGCACCGGCGGTACGACGCCCCGGTGGAGCGAGAGCGCGGCCATGATGAGACTGAGCAGACCGGAACCGCCGAGGGTGTGTCCGGTCATCGACTTGATCGCCGTCAGCAGTGGATCGGCGCCCGTGCCGGCGAACACGTCCGACAGTGCGGTCGCCTCGGCGGCGTCGTTGAGCTGGGTGCCGCTACCGTGCAGCATCACCAGATCGATGTCGGCGGCCTTCACGTCCGCCCGCCGGTACGCATCGTGAACGGCCGTCGCGATGGTCCTGGGGTCGGGCGCGGTGGGATGGCTCGCGTCGCAGTTCATGCTCACCCCGCGAAGGACGGCGTGAACTCCGCCCGGCCGGGCTCCCGTTCGCTGCACGACGACGGCGACGGCTCCCTCGCCCATGAGCATCCCGTTGCGTGCCCGGTCGAACGGGCGCAGCGCCCGGGGCGTCTCGTTCTGTACCCGGTCGAGCACGCCGTAGGCGCTCTCGGTGATCGAGTCCGTGCCCGCCACCACGACGGCGTCGGCGAGGCCCAGTTCGATCATGTCGGTGGCCATGCCGAGCGCGTACAGCGCGGCGGCGCAGGCGTTGGCGAAGGTGTAGGTCTGCGACGAGCCGAAGCGCTCCCGCAGCGCTGTGCCGAAGTGCAGGTCGGACGGAGCGAGCGGCATCTTGTGCCGCCACCACAGCTCGGCCGAGCGCTGCTCGCGCAAGGTGGTGCCGACGAGTACGGGGCAGGAGCCCGGGTCCTCGTCGAGCCCGGCGTCGGCCAGGGCCTGCGCCACCGCGGTCTTGAGCCAGCGGGTGGCCCGCAACGGCTGGTCGTGCCCGGGTCCGGTACGGTCGTCGATCTCGTACGCGTGCTGCGCACGGTACTTGCCGAGATCGAACGCGCGCAGCCGGGCCAGGCCACTCCGCCCCGCGCACAGCGAGTCGAAGATCTCGTACGGGTCATTGCCGATGCCCGCGACGGCACCGATACCCGTGATGTCCCAGCTCATCGGCGACCCGCCGACTCACGCAGCTCGTGCCGGGCCAGCTTGCCGGTGGAGGTGACCGGCAGGACGTCGATCACTTCGATCCGGGAGGGGCGTTTGAACGGGGCGAGGCGTTTGCGGATCGACAGCAGGATCGCCTTGCGCACAGCGGCGTGGTCCGCCCCGGCCACCGGTACGGCGTAGACGACGGCCTGTTCGAGACCGTGCTCGTCGGCGCTCGCGACCACCGCGCACTCCGCGACCTGGTCGGTCTCGCGGACCACGGTCTCGATCTCGCCCGGAGCGACCTTGTACCCGCCCAGGTTCAGTACGTCGTCGGCGCGGCACAGGTGCCAGATTTCTCCCTCCTCCGTACGCCGGACGATGTCACTGGTGTAAGCGCCTCCCTCGGCGAAGGTCCGGCGCGTCGCCTCGACCCGGTTGAGATAGCCGAGCGCCACCGAGGGGCCCGCGATGTGCAGCCGCCCCTCGGTCCCGTCGGGGACCGTAAGCCCGTCGTCGTCCCGCACCGTCACCTCGATGCCCGGGACCGCGCGGCCGGTCGCGCCCGGCGTGATCTGCGAAGGCGGGGTCGCGACGACGATGTGCAGCGCCTCGGTGGCCCCCAGCCCGTTGACCAGTGGCACGCCGAAAGTGCTCCGGATCCGCTCGCCGAGCTGCGCGGGGCAGTGCTCGCCCGCGGTGACGGCGAGTCGTACGGAAGCGAACCCCTCGGGTCCGTGGCTGTCCGCGAGCGCCAGCAGCGCGGCGTACATACGGGGCACCGAGAAGAACACGGTCGGGCGGTGTCGGCGCAGGCTGCTGGAGACCACATGGGCGTCCACGGAGCCGCGCAGCAGTATGGTGCGCGCACCGGCGGCCAGTGGAAGAAGCACCGAGTTCCCGAAGCCGTAGCCGAAGGACAGCTTGGCGGTGGACAGGACGACGTCGTCCTGGCGCAGCCGCAGCGTGCTTCCGATTCCGGAGAGGACCGCCTCGATGCCCGTCGCGGCGTGCAGGACGCCCTTGGGTGCCCCGGTGCTCCCGGAGGTGTACTGCACCAGTGCCGGACGGCCCGCTGGCCACTGCACGGGCTCCGGGGACGGCTCCGGGGACGGCTCCGGGTCCGGCTCCGGGGACCCGCCGGCCGTGAACACGGCCCTGCCCTGGTCCCCCGTTGTGAAGGGCAGGGAGGCGAACTCCTCTTCCAGCGTGCGCTGTTTCGCTGCCGGGGCGTCGAAGTGGGCGAATCCGGCTTCGCTGTCCGCGGCCATGAAGCGGATCTCGGCGTCGGAGAGTACGGGGCTCACCGGTACCGGCACGCACCCGTGCCACCAGAGCCCGAGGATGGCGGCCACGGTGGCGACCGAGTCGTCGGCCACCACCAGACCGCGGGTGCCCGGCGGGACCCCCAGTTTCCGGAGCGTACCGGCGTAGGCGCGCGCCGCGTCGTGCAGTCGGGCGTGGGTGACCTCACCGACGTCGGGGTCCACGTAGCAGACCCGTTCTCCTCCACCGGCCTCGATGTGCCTGCCCAGCAGTCGTTCGACCAGATCCATTACCGACCTCCCCTTCGCGATGTCACTTCGATGGCGACGGCATTGCCCGCGCCGATGGCCAGCACGAGAATGTGCGGATTTCTTTTCTGGAGGCGACGGGTGGACATGGCGACCGCGGCGGCCACCGCGGCGAAACCGCCGGCGGCGCCGAGATCCCCCCAGCGCGCTTCCACATCCAGACAGGGGGCGGCGCACAGCTGCGACACCACGCCCGCCGGGATGTGGGATCCGGCAGCCGCGGAGAGGACCACCCGCCGTGGCCTGCCGCCCATGCGTTCCAGGCAGCCCCTGATGAAGGAGGCCGGGCCGTCGTCCCGCGCCGCGGCGCCGGGGCCGACACGGGCCCGCTCCAGCAGCCGGACGTCCGTGCCACCGCCGGTCCCGGGGTGCTTCTCCAGGACGACGCACGCGGCGCCTTCCGACCGTGGCCGGGCCGCGCCGGGACGTACCGCCGGCCAGGCGGCGGATCCGCCGACCAACACCCGTGCACACTGGCCCTGTTCGATCATGCGGGCGGCTTCGACGACCGCGTGCGCGCCTGTGTCCTGTGCCCCGGTGAGGTTCAGATAGGGACCGTCGAAGCCGAAGCGCACGGAGACCGCAGTCACCGGTCCGGTGTACGCCGACCGCGCCGCGCGGCGCGGTGACACCCGCCCGGGCCCCAGCGCGGGGATGTCGGCGCAGGTCTGCGCGTATTCCTGGAGGCCCGCTGTGGAGCTCGCCCATACCGTGCCGGTCCGTAAGCTCCTGGCCGGGCCGAGGCCACAGACCGCGGTGGTGGCTGCGGCGAGGGCGTGTGCGGTCTCGTCCTCACCGGCCCGTATGCCTTCGGGGGTACGGGAGTCGACCAGGCCGACCGGTTGTGGTGACCCGGCCGCTGTCAGCCGTACGCCGAGTCCGGTGACTCTCACACCGGCGCTATGCGTCATCGTCGGCCTCCGCGCTTCCCAGCATGAGCGCGGACACTCCGCCGCCGAGGCCGAAGGTCAGGCTCGCCACCGTCGTGACGTGAGCCGCGCGCCCCCGCGGTGGGACGAGGTCGATGCCGGAGCACGCGGGGTCCGGCCGCCGCAGTGTGGCGTTGCCCGGGATCCTCCCGGCGCGCAGTGCCTTCACGGCCACGACCGCCTCCAACGCGGCGGCTGCGCCCTGGGGGTGGCCGAGTGCCCCTTTGAGCGACGACACGACGGGCCGGCGCGGCACGGTGCCCAGAGCGGCGGTGATCGCCCGCGCCTCGATGCCGTCGCCGACGGGTGTCCCGGTCCCGTGCGCGCATACCCAGTCCACCTGCTCCGCCGTGCGCCAGGCCTGCTTCAGGCACGTGGTCAGTACCTCGACGACGGCATCGCCGGTGGGCCGGGGCCGCGTCAGGTGGTACGCGTCCGCGGCGGACGCGTGGCCGAGCAGCCGTGCCCGGGCCCGGCCGCCGCGGGCGGCGCAGTGCTCCGCGCTTTCCAGAACCAGTACACCGGCCCCTTCGGAGGGCAGCATCCCCCGGCGGTCGGCGTCGAAAGGGCGGGCCACATCCGGAGCGAGCGCCCGCAGGCTCGTGAACATGGCCAGGACCTCCTGCGAAAGCTCCTCCGCCCCGCCGCAGACGGCCACTTCGACCTCACCGGCGGCTATTGCGGCGGCCCCGCGGGAGATCGCGTCCCCGCCCACGGAGCAGCCCGAGGCGAGAAGGACCACGGGGCCGTCCACGTCAACGACCGCGGGTATGAGGTCGAGAAGGCGCTCCGGCTCGGCCCACTCCGTACCGGTGAGCGTCAACGACGTTTCCGTGAGCCCGTGTTCGAGTACCGGGCGCGTTCCCATGACGGTGCCGGTGAAGACACCGGTGCGGCCGGAGACCCGGCCGGGCACCAGGGCGGCGCTGCGGACCGCCTCGGCCGTGGCGACGGCGAGATAGCGGGCCGCGCGTGAGGGGTGCGGCGGCACGGCGGCATCGAGTTCCGGCAAACAGGACGACGGGACTTCGCCCGCTGTACGCGCCGCGTAGCCGGAGGCGTCGAACCGGGTCACCGGGCCCGTCGCCACACGGCCGCCGGACACCGCTTCCCACAGTGCCGTAGTTCCGACACCTGCCGGCGAGACGGCGCCGATGCCTGTGACCACGAGCCCTCCGTGGCCGTGAGCGGCGCTCGGCATCAGCCCACCACGCCCTTGTCGCGCAGCAGGGCCAGCGCGGCCGCGACGCTGCTCAGCTCCGCGGCCTCGTCGGCGCCGAGAGAAACCCCGAAATCCCGCTCGATCCGTACGGCGATTTCCACCTTCTCCAAGGAGTCGGCCGACAGGTCGTCGTAGAAATGTGAATCGGTAAGAACGTCGGCCACATCGATCTCAAGAACCAATGCCACGATTTCCCGGAGCTGGTCGCAGGCAATCTGATTCTTTACAGCGGACATGGGACAGTTCCTTTCAGTGCCATGCTTCGGCGGCGGTCAGGGCCTGCCACACGTTCAGTCGCGGGTCGCACAATGTTGTATACGGTCCGTCGCAGCGATCAATGTGCGAGTTGTCCGGCAAGCATTCGACGACGGAATCCGGAGTGGTCTCCAGATGCAGGCCTCCCGGGTTCAGGCCGAGCCCGTCGAGCACCGTCCGGAACTCCCGTATCTCCTGGGTGATGGAGGACAGAAGGCGAGTCTTGCGGCCGTTGGTGGCACGGACGGTGTTGCCGTGCATCGGGTCGCACAGCCAGACGACCGGGTGGCCGGCCGACCGGACGCGGGCGGCCAGGCGGGAGAGTTGCCCGGCCGCGGCGCCGATGCCCATGCGGGCGATGAGCGTGAGCCTGCCGGGCTGCCGGTCCGGGTCCAGCAGCTCACACAGGCGCAGCAGTTCGTCCTCCGTCATGCTCGGCCCCACCTTGCAGGCCACCGGGTTGCTCACCGCCGCCAGCAGGCGCACATGCGCGCCGTCCGGCTGGCGGGTGCGGTCGCCTATCCACGGCCAGTGTGTGGAGGTGAGGACGAGCCCGCCGTCCGGGTCGCGGCGGAGCTGCGGCAGTTCATAGTCGAGGACAAGGGCTTCGTGGCTCGTCCACACCGGTGCACCGGAGGCATCCTGCTGCCTGCGCAGATACGCCGTCGCGGAGCCCGCGGCCCGGTGGCAGGCCAGCAGGCGCATCGGGTCGGGCCTGCGGTCTTCCACCGTGGCCCGCGGACTGTTGACGAGGTGCCCGCGGTAGACGGGGAGCTCCGCGCCGTCCACGTACTCCGTCGGACTGGACCGGGGTTTGGCGAACTGCCCGGCTATACGGCCGACCCGGATCACCGGCTGACCGGTACCGATGCGCATGACCCCCGCCATGGCGTCGAGCAGGCCGACCTTGCGCGCGAGATGGCGGGGGGTGCACTCCGCCGGGTCCTCCGCGCAGTCCCCGGCCTGGATCACCTGGCGGCGTCCGTCGGCCACTTCGGAGAGAAGCTGCCGCAGCACCCTGGTCTCGTCGCCGTCGATGAGTTCCGGCAGGCTCGCGAGACCTCTGCCGACTTCGGCGACGAGCCAGTCGTCGCCCCAGTCGGGCTGCTGCAGGGCCGGCCAGGACCGCCAGGAGCGGATTTCGTGCTCGGAAAGTGTGGCGTCCGATTCGGTGAGACCGGCCCACCTTATGGCGACGTTCATGAGACACCTGGCCATGTCGACTGCCCGTGTATCGCCTTCAACGTTTCTCCAAATGCTCGTAACCCAGCAGTCGAATCAACGACATTTCCGCCCCCGGCTCGACGGGGCGAATGAACTCCGACTCTAGCCGGATACAAGGTGAGTGGGGCTACTCATGCGAGCAGTCAAGATTTGTTGACACGGCCGTCCGGGGCGAACCTCCCTACTCGTGTGAGTAGTGGCCCACATGCCGCCCTGATGCAAAAATTACGCCACGGATACGGGCCGTTGGTTGTAACCGGTTCTGGTGAATTCCCGATTGGGAGCAATAGTGAGCGACATGGACACTGCGCGTCTCGACAGCCTGCTCACCCCCGACGCACCCCCCTTCGCGCTGCTGCACCGCCCCTCTTCGGCCGGGCGCGATCAGGTCGAGATCCTCGTCGGCGACGTTCTCGAGGTGCCGACTCTCGCGGAGCTTCCGGTGACGCAGGAGCAGAAGGAGGGCCAGGGGCCGGCCGGTCAGGCCCGGCACGAAATGGTCGTACTCATTCCGTACCGCCAGATCGCCGAGCGTGGATTCGAGTACCAGGACGACCGGACGCCGCTGCTCGCCATGAGCGTCGGGGAACAGGCCACCATGGGTTCCGCCGCACTGCTGGAGAGGATCCCGGACCGGCCGATCGACCTGAACGGCGGGGAGTTCGACATCGACGACGGGGCCTATGGGACCATCGTCCGCAAGATCCTCAGTGAAGAGATAGGCAGGGGCGAGGGCGCCAACTTCGTCATCAGACGGTCGTTCGTAGCCACGGTGGAGGGTTCTGTCACCGACGCCGCACTCACGGTGTTCCGCCGCCTCCTCGCCCGCGAGGTGGGCGCCTACTGGACGTTCCTCATTCACACGGGCTCGCGCACCCTGGTGGGCGCCACCCCGGAGCGGCACGTCAGCCTGACAGCCGGCACGGTGAGGATGAACCCGATCAGCGGGACATACCGCCACCCGCCGGCCGGGCCCACGGTGCCCGACGTCCTGCGTTTCCTGGCCGACCCCAAAGAGACCGACGAGCTGTACATGGTGGTCGACGAGGAACTCAAGATGATGGCGCGGATCTGCGAACCCGGCGTGCGGACCTCGGGCCCGTACCTCAAGGAAATGACCCGGCTCGCGCACACCGAATACGTGCTGACCGGGCGTAGTTCACGGGACGTCAGGGAAATCCTGCGGGAGACCATGTTCGTCCCCACGGTCACCGGCAGCCCGCTGGAGAACGCCTGCCGTGTCATCAAGCGTTACGAGCCCGAGGGGCGCGGCTACTACAGCGGAGTGCTCGCGCTGATCGGCCGCGACGATTCCGGCGCCCGGCAGCTCGACTCGGCACTGCTCATCCGTACGGCGGACATCGGAGCGGAGGGCCGGCTGCGGATCGGTGTCGGAGCGACGCTGGTCCGCCACTCCGATCCGGACTCCGAGGTCGCCGAGACCCGCGCGAAGACCGCTGCCCTGCTGGATGCCGTGCACGGCACGCAACCGCATCCCCCGGGCACCTCTCGCCGCTCACCCCGCATCGCCGGACACCCGCAGGTCCGCGAGGCGTTGGCCCGGCGCAACGTCACACTCTCCCGGTTCTGGCTGGAGCCCCCGGGTGACGCCGGGTACCACCGCGAAGCGCTGGCCGGCCACCGTGTGCTCGTGGTGGACGGCGAGGACTCCTTCACCGAGATGCTCAGGCATCAACTGCGCGCGCTCGGACCTGAGGTCACCACGCGCAGGTTCGACGAACCCTACGAGCCTGACGACTTCGACCTTGTCATCGTGGGCCCCGGCCCCGGCGATCCACGGGACTTCGACGCCCCCAAGATCGCCGCGCTGCGCCGCACTGTCCGCCGGCTCATGGACGAACGACGGCCCTTCCTGGCGGTATGCCTGGGACATCAGGTGGTGTGCGGGGTGCTGGGACTCGAACTGATCCGCAAGGATCCGCCCAACCAAGGGGTGCAACGCGAGATCGACCTGTTCGGCCGCCGTACCCCTGTGGGCTTCTACAACACCTTCGCCGCTGTGTCGGCCGACGACCGGTTCAAAGGCGTCGAGGTCAGTCGGGACCCGGAGAACGGTGAGGTGCACGCCCTTCGCGGTCCTTCCTTGCGTTCTCTGCAGTTCCATCCGGAGTCCCTGCTCACGCAGGAAGGCGTGTCGATCCTCGGCGACGAGCTCGAGGCGCTGCTGACGACCTCCGGGACAACCCCTGTGAGGGCCGGTGAATGACACGATGACGGAGGTGGGAGGGTATGCGTTTTCTGCGGCGTGAGCGCGAGAGCCTGGAGAGTCTCCTGCCGGGACTGGACAAGCAGCTGGCAGCGGTGCCGCTGCTGGATCTGGAGACCACCGAAGGAACGGCGCTCAAGGCCTTCACCCTGGCCGGCGGGCCGGGGCTGCTCGTCCCCGCCGTGCACGGAGGAGCGGGGGCCGACCTGTTGTCCGCGGTACGTGTACAACGCGCGCTGGGTTCCCGCTCGCCCGCGCTCGCCGTGGCCACCACGATGCATCACTTCTCCACCGCGACGCTGGCCGAGACGGCGTCAGCCGGCGACGGAATGGAGTGGCTGCTGCTCGCCGCCATCGCCGAGGAGAATCTGCTGCTCGCCTCCGGCTTCGCCGAAGGGCGTACCGGTCAGGGCATCCTCCGCCCGGCACTGACCGCTCGGATGGACGGGGACCAGGTCCGGTTGAGCGGCTCGAAGAAGCCGTGCAGCCTCGCCAGGTCGATGAAACTGCTCACCGCGTCCTTCATGCTGCCGGGCCCGGACGGTTCGTGGGAGCTGGCGATCGCCCTGGTGCCTGCCGACGCCCCCGGAGTGAGCGTGCGCCCGTTCTGGCGCACTCCGGTCCTGGCCGCGGCGGAGAGCGAGGAAGTCGTCCTCGACGATGTGGCCGTCCCCGCCGAGCTGTTGGTACGCACCGGTGTCACCGACGAGGGCCGGGCGGACCATCTGCAGACCGTCGGCTTCGTCTGGTTCGAACTGCTGATGACCGCAAGCTATCTGGGGGCCGCCTCGGCGATGGTGGAGCGAACCCTGGCGGACACCCGGGTGGACCCCACCGTGCGCGGCGAAGCCATCGTCGCGGTCGAGGCGGCCATGCTCTCGGTCGAGGGTCTCGCGTCCGCGATCGGTCGGCGCCCGCCCGGAGAAGAAGCCCTCGCCCAGTCGCTGATCTGCCGTTACGCCGCGCAGGACGCGATCAGCCGGACCCTGGCCCTGTGCATGGAGGCGCTCGGGGGAATGGCCTTCATCGCGTCCGGAGAGCTCGCGTACCTGCAGTCGGCCTGCCGCGCGCTGGCCTTCCACCCGCCGTCGAAGTCCCGTACGGCCGCACCGCTGACGGACTACTTCGCGGGCCGGCCCCTGCTCATTCCCTGACGGTTTCCCTGACCGCATCCCTGACTGTGTCCCCGACTGTGTGCAAGACATCCAGCTGTGAGGTGACCCGAACGTGCCGGCTGCCCCGACCGTCCTGCTGACCGGAGCCTCCGGAGTGCTCGGTACGGCGCTGCTCCCGGAACTGTCCGGCCGGCGGGTGATTGCGCTGGTCCACCACACTCCGGTACCCGGCGCCGACGAACAGCTCACCGGAGACCTCACCGCTCCCCGGCTCGGCCTCGACGCAACCGCGTACGCGGACCTCTGCGCACGGGTGGACGCCGTGGTGCACTGCGCCGCGGTCACCGGCTTCACCGACGGGCCGGCGGCGACCCACGCCCTCAACGAGGCCGGCACCCTGCGGATCGTCCAACTCGTCGCGGACGCCAATGCGTTGCTGTACCACGTCTCCTCGGCCTTCGTGGCCAGGACCGGCATCACCGGTTCCGGTTCCGGGCCGGGGCAGGACACCGGGGAGCGCACCGCCCGTCCCGAGAACTATCTGGACTCCAAACGCGCGGGCGAGGACATCGTACGCACTTCGGGCGTACCGGCGGTGATCATCCGCCCGTCGGTGATCACCGGAGACTCCCGCACCGGAGAGATCTCGGCATTCCAGGGTCTGCACGGCATGCTGGCGAGCCTGCTGCGCGGGCGGCTGCCCCTGGTGCCGCTGTCGCCCGGTTCCCTGATCGACTTCGTGCCGCAGGACGTGGTGGCCGCCACGGTCGCCGCCCTGGTCCGCGACGGCGCGCACGAGGGGGAGGTGTGGGTGACCGCAGGCGATCAGGCTCTGCGCGCCGACCGTCTCCTGGCGCTGGCCGCCGAATTCGCCGCACAAGCCGGCCTGGACCTGACACTGCCGCGCATGGTCTCCCCGGACCTGGTGGACCGTCTGATCCGGCCGGTGTTCATGGCGGACCTGCCTCCCGCTACCCGTCGTCGCCTCGATGATCTGCTCGCAATGACCGCGCTGTTCACCGCCCACCAGCCGTTCCCCACCGATCTGGGGAAGCCCGGCCTGCCGGCGGCGATGGGGGCGGACCGGGCGGAATCCGCGCTGCACGCCGCGCTGTCGCAACTCGTACGCACGAAGGGCATGAACCGCCCGGCTCCAGCACTGGTCACGGCGTGAGCAGCCCGACGACGCCCGCCACGGCCGTCGAGGTGCTGGACGTGTACCGGCGCCATCTCAGCCGGGGCCGGGCCCGGTTGGCGTCCATGACGGGTGCGGCGATGGAAGTCACCTCCCGAGGCGCGTATGTGTGGGACGCCGACGGCAAGGAGTATCTGGACTGCGGCGGATACGGAGTCTTCCTGCTCGGGCACTGCCATCCGCAGGTGGTCGAGGCGGTTACCGCGCAGGTACGCCGCCACCCGATGGCCACCCGGCTGCTGCTGGAGCCGGTGGCCGCCACCGCCGCCTCGGAGCTGGCCGGGGTCACCCCGCCCGGGCTGGACCATGTGCACTTCGTCAACTCCGGGGCCGAGGCGGTCGAGACCGCGATCAAACTGGCCAGGGCACAGGGGAAGACCCGGCTGATCTCGGCCGTCGGCGGATACCACGGAAAGACCACAGGAGCGCTGGCCCTCACCTCCCAGCCGCTGTACCAGGAGCCGTTCCGGCCCCTGCTGCCGGCCGAGCACGTGCCGTTCGGTGATCTCGGCAAGCTGGCGGAGGCCCTCGGCCACGGCGGTCCGGCCTGCCTCGTTCTCGAACCCGTGCAGGGCGAAGGCGGCGTCGTCATCCCGCCGCCGGGCTACCTGGCACAGGTCCAGCGGCTCTGTGCCGAGCACGGCGCCTTCTTCGTACTGGACGAGATCCAGACAGGTCTGGGCCGACTGGGCACATGGTGGGGCGCCGACCCCGAGGACATCCGCCCGGATGTCCTGCTGGTCGGCAAGGGCCTCAGTGGCGGCGTCATTCCGGTCGCCGCGGCGGTGTCCACCGCCGCGGCCTACGCGCCGTTCGACCGGGACCCGTTTCTGCACACCTCCACCTTCGCCGCGTCGCCCGTGGCGATGGCTGCCGCCGCCGCGGCGGTACGAGCCATCGCCGGCGAACGTCTCGTCGAGCGCGCCAGGGTCCTCGGCCATGACATCCTGGCCCGCGTCGAAGCCGCCCTGGCGCCGCTGCGGGGGGACATCGTGGCAGACATCCGCGGCCGCGGCCTGCTGATCGGCATTGAGATGTGCGACGCGCAGACGGCCGGCGAGCTGGTGTTGCACCTGCTGGACGCCGGGCTGCTGACCAATCACTCCCTCAATGCTCAGCGCGTGGTCCGGCTGACGCCCCCGGCCGTGCTCCGCGACGCCGACCTGGAGCGGATCGGCGCGGCCCTCACCACGGCTGCCGCGGCCCTGCTCCGCTCCGCTTCGTCACTTCCCGGAAGGGGATGAGCCGACATGCCAGAGGTCACTGTCGATGCCCTCGTGACCGGTACCTCCGCAGCGGCCGTTTTCGAACGGCTGCGGGACTTCGCCTCCTACCCCCGCTACACCGACGCGGTGCGGCAGGTGGTCGTCACCGGTGTGGACGCGGACACCGTTCACTCGGACTGGTCGGTGAACTTCCGTAACGGTGTGCTGTGCTGGTCCGAACGGGACCGGATCGACGCCGCGGCGCTGACCATCGACTTCGCCCAGTCGGACGGGGACTTCGACCGTTTCGAGGGCAGCTGGTGTGTCCGCCAGGACGACGAGTCCGTCACCGTACGCTTCGCCGCCGCCTTCGACCTGGGGATTCCCAGTCTCGCCGCGATCATCGACCCGATCGCCACCCGGGCCCTGACCGAATCCATCACCTCAATCCTCCGCGGCCTGCTCGGCGGGCACAACGCTCCATCCATCACGTCATGAGGAGGACTCATGCCCCAAGCGATCAAGAACAAGGTTGTGGCCATCACCGGCGGCAGCCGCGGTATCGGACGCGCCACCGCCGAAGCGTTCATTCGCGAGGGTGCCAAGGTCGTCATCGGCGCCCGTGACCTCGACCACGCCGCGTGCGTCGCCGCCGAGATCGGCGCACTCGCCTACCCGCTGGACGTCACCGACCCCGCGAGCACCCAGCAGTTCTGCGACCGGGTGGAAGCCGAGTGCGGCGAGATCGACATCTTCGTCAACAACGCCGGGGAAATGATCGTCGGCAGCTTCGAGGACGAGACCGACGACAACACCGCACACCAGGTGGGAGTCAACCTCCTCGGCACCATCAACGGCATGAAGGCGGCCATCGGCCCCATGCGGGCCCGCGGCCGGGGCCACATCATCAACATGGCCTCCGCCGTCGGTATGGTCGGTCTGCCCGGCTGTGCCACGTACTCCGCGGCGAAGCACGGTGTCGTCGGTCTGTCCGAAGCCGTACGTGCCGAACTCCGCGGCAGTGGGGTCGACCTGTCCATCGTGCTGCCGATCCCCGCCCGTACCGAGCTCACCTCGGGCGTCGGCAAGGGCCGCTTCGTCCCTCTCCTGACCCCGCGGAACATCGCCGACGCGGTCCTTCGCACCGCCCGGCGCCCCCGCTACAACGTCTTCGTACCGGCCTGGACCAACCCGGTCACCCGCTCGTTGTTCCTGCTACCCCAGCCCTGGCGTGACGCCGTGGGCCGGCTGCTCAAGGCCGACCAACTGTTGCGCACCACCGACTTCCAGGCCCGCACCGGCTACGAGGCGCGGCTGAACGTGTCCGCTGCCCAGGGAACCGACCGATGACCGCCGGTACACCCCCACGCACCACCAAGGGCGCCCTGCACCGCGGCACCGCGCCCGCCGTTGTCGACCGGCCGCTGCTGGACCACCTGGTGCACATAAGCCCGATGACGAGCACGATCCTGTACGTGCCGGTGACCGTAGCCGGTGTGCTGCTCTCCCTCGGCCGGTCAGGACCGCCCGCGCTGGCCGGCTGGGCATTCGCCGGCTATCTGGCCTGGACGCTGTCGGAGTACTGGGGCCACCGCCTCCTGCTGCACTTCGAGCCCGAACGCGGCATCGGCGCCCGGATTCACTACATCCTGCATGGAGTGCACCACGACTATCCCCAGGACGCGCGCCGCTCGATCCTCAGCCCCGTCCTGAGCATTCCCATGATCGCGCTGACCTTCTGGCTCTCCTCCGGAGTGCTCGGCCTGCCGCCGGTGTTCGGTGCCGGATACGTGGCCGGGTACCTGGCGTACGACCTGCTCCACTGCTACCTCCACCGAGGCAGGCCGAAGAGCAGGATCCTGCGCACCCTGCGCACGTACCACATGCGCCATCACTTCCTCGACGACCGCCGCGGCTTCGGCATCAGTGCCCCCTACTGGGACCGCGTCTTCGGTACGTCCGTCGCCCGCACCCCGCAGTGAGCAACCGTCGAAGGAGATGACATGCCGGTGATGCCGACGCTGGAACGAGTGTTCTGCCGAAGCGCACCCTGGGGTGTGTTCGCCGGGCGCGTTGTCCTGCCCTGGGCCCTGGCCGGAGCCACCCTCGAGGGGCGAGTGCTGGAAATCGGTTCCGGCGGCGGCACCATGACCGCGCAGCTCCTCACCACGCACCCCGGCATCACGCTGACGGCCGTGGACCCGGACCCGGCCATGGTTTCCGCGAGCGCGCGCCGACTGGCGCCCTTCGGCGATCGCGCATCCGCGCGGACGGGGGATGCCACCGAGCTTCCCTTCGCCGACGGCACCTTCGACGCCGTGGTGTCCTTCCTGATGCTTCACCACGTCGTGGCCTGGGAGAGCGCACTGGCCGAGGCCGCGCGTGTACTGCGCCCCGGCGGCCTCCTCATCGGCTACGACCTCCTCGACACAGGCCCGGCCCGCTCCTTTCATCGTGCGGAGGGAGCGCAGGTACGCCTGGCCTCCCTGGACGGCCTGAGCCGCGTCATGGGCGAACTGCCCTTACACGCCCCCGAGGTCCGTCGCAGACTGGGCGGTTACGCCGTCACCTTCTCGGCGCGGCGCGCCGCCCAATGACGCTCGGGCGGCGCCGGCGATGGGGAGCCCGGGCCGTCGGGAAGGGCCGTGTCCGGGCCGCGTGACCGCCGAAAAACACCCACTCGCCCACGGGATGTATCCATACGCTCACCCCGTGTGGCGAGCCGGCATGATCGCCCATAACTTCGGCTCATGACGAAACGACAGCTCACCTGCCTCGCATGCACCGCGGTCATCATGGTCTCCGGACTGGGCGCAGCCGCTCCGTCCGCCGTCGCGGCCAACCACACGGTGTATCCGGGCGAATCGATCCAGGAAGCGGTGAACGCCGCCGAACCGGGAGACACCATTGTCATCTGGCCCGGCACCTACCGCGAAAGCGTCCTTGTCACGAAACCGAACCTGACCCTGCGCGGGATGGGCCCGGCTACCGTGATCAAGCCGGGGCCGGCGACCACGCCGGCCACGAACACCTGCGCTCAGGGCGGCAACGGCATCTGTGTGACGGGTACGGCGAACACGAACGTAGGCGGCGTCAGCATCCGCTCACTGACCCTTTCGGGCTTCAGGAAGAGCGCCATCTGGGCCACCCGCACCGACCGGCTGTCCGTCGAGCAGGTGACGACCGAGCAGAACGGCACCTGGGGCATCGGCCAGGAGATGTCCACCCGGGCGGTGTTCCGTAACAACACAGTCCGGGACAGCGGAGACGCCGGCATCTTCATCGCCAATACGGTCGACCACGAGGGCGGGGCGACCGACACCAACAACACGGTGATCACGGGCAACCGGCTGACGGGCAACCGGATCGGAGTCACGGTCAGGCGGGTCAGGAACCTCACCGTCAGCGCCAACGACATGACCGGAAACTGCGCCGGCCTGTTCATCGTGGGCGACGAGTCGAAGCCCGCGGCCGGGGCGATGACCGTTGCCGCCAACAGGATCTACAAGAACAACAAGTTCTGCCCCGCCACCACCCGCCTCCCCGCCATTCAGGGATCCGGCATCGTCCTCACCGGCAGCGAGTCCACCGTCGTCCGCGCGAACCTGATCCTGGAGAACGCCGGCTCCTCGCCGCTCTCCGGCGGAGTCGTGCTGTTCCAGAGCTTCGTGGGCGCCGTCAACACCGGCAATGTCGTCAAGGACAACTGGGTGCAGGGCAACAAGCCCGCTGACCTGGCCAACCGGGGCGGCGGAACGGGCAATGAGTTCGTCCGCAATGTGTGCCTGGCTTCCGAACCCGCCGGGATGTGCTGAGTGTTCCCCCTCCCCAGGAGAATCGAGGCGGTATGACCACCGTAAGTCCCAACCCCGTCACCACCGACACTTTCGTGTCCACTCCCCCGCCCGCCATGCGGCTGCGGGAGCTTGTCTTCGGGGCGGCGTGCGCCGCCGCCGTACGCGCGGCCGCCCGGCTGGGGGTGGCCGACGCGCTCGGCGATGCGCCCGCCACCGCGGAGCAGCTCGCGACCGCGGTGGACTCCGATGCCAGGTCGCTGCGCCGGCTGCTGCGCACCCTGTCCTGCTACGGCATCTTCGTCGAGACCGAGGACGGGACGTTCGCCCACACGGACATGTCGCTGATGCTGCGCGACGACGATCCGAACAGCCTGCGGTACATCGCCCTGTGGTGCACAGAGCCGTGGACCTGGGACGCCTGGCCCCGGCTCGACGAGGCCGTGCGTTCCGGCGGAAGCGTCTTCCACGAGCTGTACGGCAAGGGGTTCTTCGAGTACCTGCACCAGGACGCGCACGAGTCGGCCCATGTCTTCAACCGGGCCATGACCACGTCCAGCAGGCAGTCGGCACTGGAAGTCGCCGAGCTCCTCGACCTGACCGGGATCTCCGTCGTCGCGGACATCGGCGGCGGCCAGGGGCATGTGCTCGCGAGTCTGCTGGAGAAGCATCCGGCCGTCCGGGGCACGCTGCTCGATCTGCCCGACGTGGTCGCGAAGGCGGATCCCCGGCTGCGTGAAGGGGGTGCGCTCGCGGACCGGGTCCGTATTGTCCCAGGGGACTGCCGCCAGGACATCCCGGTCGAGGCCGATCTCTACATCATCAAGAACATCCTGGAGTGGGACGACGAGAGCACCCGCAGAACTCTGGGGAACATCGTCGCGGCGGCGCGGCCGGGGGCACGGGTCGTGGTCATCGAGAACCTCGTGGACGACACTCCCTCGATGAAGTTCACCACCGCCATGGATCTGCTTCTGCTGCTCAACGTCGGCGGCGCGAAGCACACCAAGGAGAGCCTGGTGCACAGAGTGACGAAGGCGGGCCTGCTCATCGGCGAGATCCGCCCGGTCAACCCGTATCTCCACGCGTTCGAGTGCACCGTCCCCGGGTGACCGGTCTCGCTCCACGCACCTCGGCACCCGTAACGACGAACATCCGCAACAGCGCCCCGAGCCCGGCCTCTCGGCCCGGACTCGGGGCGTTCGCATGTCCTCATGTGGTGCTGTCGCGCTCCCACCGGTAGAACTGGTGGGCCATCGCGTCCTTCGGGGTCCGCCAGGTCTCAGGGTCGTACGGGCTGACGAAGGCCATGAGCCGGTCGCTGATGTCCTGGAAGGCCGGGTGGTCAGTCACCTTCGCGATCTCGGGTCCGGGCGGCTTCTCGGACTCGATCAGGTGCATGTACACATCGCCGAACTGGAACAGGCTGCGGCGGCTGACGCCGACGAGGTGCGGAAGTTCGCCGGCGTCGGAGGCCGCGAACAGCTTGGCGATGTCCGGGGCCGAATCCGGCGCCATACGGGCGACGATCAGAGCTTGGTGCATCGGGAGGCTCCCTTTCCTTGCCCGGGCTCAGTTGGGGGTGACGGCGGCGGTACGGCTGTCGCGGTCGCGCTGCTCGATCTTGTCCCGGATGAGCTCCATCTGGACCCGGGAGTTGCGGTTGATGTTGTCGGTCATCCAGGCGTCGTCGACCGGGGCTTCCGGCTTCATCGCGAAGTCCTGGGTCCAGTGCATCCGGGTGCCGCCGGGCACCTCCGCGTACTCCCACCGGATGTCCATACGCTCGAAGGGACCGGTCTCGACGCGGCGGGCCCGTACCTTCAGGCCCTTGCGGTCGATCGTCCGTTCCGAGACCCAGCTCCAGACCTTGTCGTTCTCGTCGGGGTGCATGGTCAGCCGGAAGGTCGTCGTGTCGCCCTCCCGGGACAGGACCTCCACCGACGCGTACTCGCTGAACAGCTGAGGCCAGTTCTCGAGGTCGTTGGTCATGTCCCAGACGAGGTCCAGGGGGGCGGCGACGGTGATTTCGTTCTCGGTGTGTCCGGGCACGTCAGGCTCCAGTCATGAGGGTGTTGTTGACGAGGTCGAGGAACTCCTGCGGGGTCTTGCACCGGTCCGCGTCGGCGGGCAGGGGACGGCCGTGCCGGTTCTCCAGTTCGCCGACGATGCCGAGCAGGCCCAGCGAGTCGAGGCCGAACTCGTCGAAGCGGGTGTTGGACCGGCTTGCCAGGTCCATGGGGTCGACGGTGACGCCGGCGCCCTTCTTCATCAGTGCGGCCAGTTCTTCGATGGTCAGAGCGGACATGAGTGACTCTCCTTCTCATGAGGGGTTTTCGGTGGCGTGCCGCAGCACCAGCGCCGCGTTCGAGCCCATGAGCCCGCGGCTCAGCACCAGCGCAGTCCGCAGCTGAGCGGGTCGTGCCCGGCCGGTCACGACATCGAGGTCGTGGCACACGTCGAAGACATTGGGCGTGGGAGGTATGAGGTCGCGCTCCATGGCCAGCACGGCGGCGGCCGTGTCGAGCACGGGTCCGCCGCAGTAGGCCCGGCCGGTACCGGTCTTGGGTGCCGTCACCGGCACCTTGCTGCCGTGTGCGCCGAGCGCGTCGGCTATCGCCATCGCCTCGGCACGGTCGGCTTCCGGTACGCCGAGCGCGTCCGCGAAGACCACATCGATCTCCTCCGGCGCACACTCGGCTTCCCGCAGGGCGCCACGGATCGCCTGAGCCAGCCCCTCCCGGGACTCCGCCCACCGCGACGGTCCGGTGAAGGTCGCGGCATGCCCGGCCACCCGGGCGCGGACCCGGGCCCCTCGGCGGCGGGCCGCCGTCTCCTCCTCGACCACGAGCATCGCGCCGCCTTCGGCGGGCACGAAGCCACAGGCGTCGGAGGTGAACGGCCGGTAGGCGCGGTCCGGTTCCTCACCGGTGCTCAGATCCTGGTACCCCAGCTGGCAGACGACCGAGTAGGGCGCCAGCGGGGCCTCCGCGGCACCGACCACGACGGCGTCGGTGCCGCGGCGGATGGCACCGGCGGCGTGCGCGAGCGCGTCGAGCCCGCCCGCCTCGTCGCTGGCCACGACGCCGCACGGTCCCTTGAAGCCGCCCCGGATCGATATCTGGCCGGTGCTGGCGGCGTAGAACCAGGCGATGGACTGGTACGGACCGACGAAGCGGGAACCCTGTCCCCACAACCGCTGCAGTTCGCGCTGTCCGAACTCGCCACCGCCGGAGCCCGCCGCGGTCACCACACCGACGGCGAAGGGCGAGCCTTCGTAGTCGCCGCGGCCGAGCCGGGCGTCTTCCATGGCGAGATCGGCCGCAGCCATCGCGAAGTGCGTGAACCGGTCCGTCTGAACGAGGTAGCGCTCCTCTATCAGCGCGGCCGGGTCGAAGTCGCGGACCTCGCCGGCGACTCGGAGCGGCAAATGCTCGCAGCCCTCGCGGGTGACGCGGTCGAGGACGCTGATGCCCTCCTGGGTCGACTTCCAGAAGGCCTCGGTGCCGGCCCCGTTGGGGGCTATGACACCGATGCCGGTGACGACCGTGTGCCGATCCTGCCGGGAGCTCATAGCGTCCTCCCACTTGGTCTGGTCATGACGACCGCGGACTGGAATCCGCCGAACCCGCTGCCCACCGAAAGCACGCTGTGCAGCTTCCGTGGGCGGGCGGTGAGCGGCACATAGTCCAGGTCGCACTCGGGGTCTGGGGTCTCGTAGTTCGCCGTCGGCGGCACCACCTGGTGGGACATGGCCAGGACGCAGGCGACGAGTTCGATCGCGCCGATGGCGCCCAGCGAGTGGCCCACCATGGATTTGATGGAGCTCATGGGTGTTTTGAAGGCGTGGTCGCCCAGTGAGCGCTTCACCGCGGCCGTCTCGTGCCGGTCGTTCTGTTTGGTGCCGGAGCCGTGTGCGTTGACGTAGTCGATCTGCGCGCGGTCGATACGGGCGTGGTCGAGGGCCGTGTTGATGGCCTGGGCCATCTCCAGTCCCTCGGGGGTCAGCCCGGTCATGTGGTAGGCGTTGCCGAAGGTGGCGTAGCCCCCGATCTCGCAGTACACCGTGGCGCCGCGGGCGCGAGCGTGCTCCAGGTCCTCCAGGACGAGAACGGCGCCGCCCTCGCCCATGACAAACCCGTCCCGGTTGGCGTCGAACGGCCGGGAGGCGTGGGCCGGGTCGTCGTTGTTCGGCGAGGTGGCCTTGATCGCGTCGAAGCACGCCACGGTGATGGGCGAGATGGGTGAGTCCGACGCACCGGCTATGCAGACGTCGAGCCTGCCCTCCTCGATGGCGTGGAAGGCGTAGCCGATGGCGTCGAGTCCGGAGGTACAGCCCGTCGAGACGGTCTGCACCGGGCCATGGGCACCGACCTGCTCGGCCACCGCGGAGGCGAGTGAGCTGGGCGAGAACGCGCGCTGCAGATGAGGTCCGGCCGGGTGGTGGTCCACGTCCCAGTAGGTGCCGCTCTCGCTGACGGCGACGTAGTCGTGCTCGAGACGTGTGGTGCCGCCGACCGCGGTGCCCAGCGACACCCCGATGCGCCAGGGGTCCTCCTTCTCGGGGTCGAGACCGGCGTCGCGTACGGCCTCCCGGGCGGCCACCAGCGCGAACTGGATGTACCGGTCGGAGCGCGCCACCTGGTCCTCGTCGAGACCATGGGCCGCCGGGTCGAAGTCGACCTCGGCGGCGATACGGGAGCGGAAGCCCTCCGGGTTGAAGAGGGTGATGCCCCGCGTCGCGGTACGGCCGTTCGAGAGCAGGTCCCAGAACGCCGTGGCGCCGACTCCGCCGGGGGCGACGATACCGACCCCGGTGACCGCCACCCGCCGGTTCATGACACCGCCCCAGTCCGTTCCGGCGGCAGGCCCTGCTCGGCGTCTTCGGTGACCTCGGTGTCGACATGCCCGAGCTCCGGGCTCGGGGCGAGCGGACCGAGGTGGAAGACCATGCGGGCCTCCTCGCGGCCGACGTTGCGGAACCGGTGGCGCACGTTCAGCGGGATCATGAGGCCCTGATCGGGCCGCATCTCATGCGTCTCCCCGTCCAGGTCCACCTCGAGGAGCCCGCTGACGACGTAGACGAACTCCTCGGAGTACGGGTGGTAGTGCTCCCCGATGCGCTCACCGGGCTGCACGATGGCCAGCCCCATGAAGCCGCTGGTGGCACCCACCGCGGTCGGGGTGAGCATGGCGCGCAGGTCGCCTCCGCGCCTGCGGTTGGGCTGGGTCTCGCTGAGGTCCACGATGCGTGGGCGGTGCGTGGTCATGACTGCTTCCTCCAGGTGCGTTGCCCCCGACGGCCTTGGCCGCGTGGCTGGATGGGCCGGACAATCGGGTCAGGATTCTTCCGACGAGGCGCACCGGTCCGTGATCAGGCGCATGTCGGAGCGGGCGAGGAAGCGGGAGAACTCCTCGTCGGTGGTCGGTACGCCGTCGTCTCCGGTGGCGAGCAGACGGGTGAGCGTGGCTGCCTTCCGGGCGCCACTGATGCCGAGCGCCAGATCGGGCCGCGCGTCGAGCGCGCCGCTCATGTCGATGAGCCGGACCACGACGTCGTCGCGCTGGAAAATGGTGCTGCTCGCGATGGGGGTCGTGGGGTCGTCGGCCGCCGCCTCGGCCTGCTTGGCAAGCATCCGGGCCAGGGTCATCCCGCAGCCCTCCTTGGCCTGGTAGAACAGCGCGTGCCGTTGCACGTCGGCGGGCGCGGGCCCGTCGGCTGCCACGTGGTGGACCGCCGGGAGGGCCGCCCGGGTGAAGAACATCCGGGCGGAGTCCTGATCGTCCAGGTCCCGGTCCTGCTCCAGATACGGGTTGATTTCCTCCTCCACCTTCCTCACCTCGGGCTGGCGGGCCACGTAGCGCAGTGCCGCGAGAAGGTCTCCCTGCACCTCGATGGCACGCACGACGCGGTTGCCGTGCATGAAGAGCGAGGTACGGCGCAGCCGGGTGTTCTCGTCGACCTGGGCGGCCGGGGAGGTGTAGCCGGCGAGGATCTTCGCGACTTCCTTCTCGCTGCCCGGCTTGACGGTGAAGGTCAGCGCGTGGCGGACCACGCCGTCCCCGAGCCTGGGCGAGGCCTGGAGCCCGCCCCTGAGCTGCTCAGGGGCACCGCCGGCCATCCCTTCGGTCTCCCGCAGAATGCTGAACCGCAGCGACCGCGTGTCACGCACGCAGTTGTGCAGCGGCTGGACAGTCGCGACGTGCTCCTCACTGTTCACCCAGGCCAGGAAGGGCGGTGCGCTCTCCCATTCACTGGTGATGAGCCACTGCGACGGGTTCTCGATCGACTGGCAGAGCTGGTCGCTGATGTGACCCGGGATCGACGCCACCTGGTTGCGCAGGTGCTCGTACGCCTCCAGGAACTGGTTCTGGGCACCGTCATGAAGGTCCAACAGCAGGACGACCCGAAGCCTGGAGCCGTCGAAGGCGGACTGTGAAGTCCGTTCCGACAGGGTTGTCATCTTTCACTCTCCTTTGCGACAGCGTGGCCGCCACTTCGCGTGGACCTCGTCCGTCGTCGGTGGAATCCGCCGGGTCAACCACCCTGCGGATACGGACGGTCCGCCCCCCACGCGTTGGGGGGCGCTCCCGCAACTGATCGTGGTCCGGTACTACGACTGGCGCGAGAGCTGAGAACCATGCGGGTGAATGGGCGAGCAAACGGCTCCGGTAAAGGGCATGAAAGTTCCATCCCCCTAGGGCGGCAGGAGCTGGAGCAACTGATGGAAATGGAAGAGAACGTCGACCACCGCGTGCCGGTCCTGATCGTGGGCGGGTCTCTGGTGGGCCTGTCCACTTCACTGTTCCTGGGTCGCCTCGGCATCAGTCACCTGCTGATCGAGAAGCACTCAGGAACCTCGAAGCACCCGCGCGGCCGCGGGAACAACGTAAGGACGATGGAGCTGTTCCGCGGTGCCGAGGCGGAGCCGGAGATCCGGCAGGCCGCATCGGTTCTCGCGGAGAACCACGGCATTCTGCAAGCGGGATCGCTGACGGGCGACGACCAGGAGTGGCTGTTCAAGGAGATCGACCCGGGTGGCGCGCTCGGGCGCTTCAGCCCGAGCAGCTGGTGCCTGTGCAGTCAGAACGACCTCGAACCTGTGCTGCTGTCGTGCGCCCGCAGGGAGGGCGGCGATCTGCGGTTCTCCACCGAACTGATGACGTTCGACCAGGACGCGGCGGGCGTGAGCGCGGTGGTGAAGAACCGGGAGACCGGCGAGCACACGACCGTGCGCGCCGACTATCTCGTCGCGGCCGACGGGCCGCGCAGCCCCATCAGGGAGCAGCTCCGAATCGGCCAGACGGGCCACGGCGACCTGTTCCACAACGTGAGCATCACCTTCCGTTCCCGGCGGCTCGCCGAAGCGCTGGGCGACCGGCGCTTCATCTGCTGCTACCTCACCAACCCCGAAACGGGCGGCGCTCTGCTTCCGGTGGACAACAAGGAGCAGTGGGTGTTCCACGCGCCGTGGCACCCGGACCAGGGCGAGACGCTCGAGGACTTCACCGACGAGCGGTGCATCGAGCACATCCGCCGGGCAACGGACGTATCGGGTATGGATGTTGAGATCACCGGTATGGCGCCGTGGCACGCCGCGGAAAGGGTCGCCGAGAGGTACTCCTGCGGCCGGGTCTTTCTCGCCGGCGACTCGGCCCACGAGATGTCCCCGACCGGAGCTTTCGGCTCCAACACCGGAATCCAGGACGCGCACAACCTCGCCTGGAAGCTCGCGGCGGTGCTGGAGGGTGCGGCGGGGCCCGAACTGCTCTCGACGTACGAGGCCGAGCGGCTGCCGGTGGCGCGCGCGACGAGCGAGCGCGCTTCTGCCCGTTCCGCCGAACACAGCCACCCCGGTTACGCGCCCACCGGCACCCCGGGCGGCGGGCGGCAGGGCGGGATCCTCAACGTCGCCATGGGCTACGGCTATCCCCGAGGCGCCGTCCTGGGTGCCGACCCCGAACGGCCGGTGGTGCCCGAGCGGATGCAGCTGACGGGCGAGCCCGGCACCCGGTCCCCGCACATGTGGGTCGTCAGATCCGGTGAGCGGCTGTCCACGCTGGACCTCTACGAGCGGGCGTTCGTGCTGCTCAGCTCGGAGGGCACGGCGTGGCGGGCGGCGGCCAGGAAGGTCGCCGACCTGCTGTCCGTGCGGCTGGACGCGTACACGATCGGTACAGGACCGGACGCCGACCTGACGCCCGACAGCAGGTCCGACTGGGCTGGGACACACGGTACGACGACGGAAGGTGCGCTGCTCGTACGTCCGGACGGCTTCGTCGCCTGGCGGTCGGTGGACGCGGTGCCTGATCCGGAGGCCACTGTCCGCGAGGTCATGACGAAGTTGCTGTGCCGGGACTGAGCGTCCCGCCGAAAGCCGCACCGGCCATACCGGACCTCGGCCCGTATCCGGCAGCACCAGCACCGCCCCGGCAACCGGGTGCGGGCGGGTGAGGCCGATGCGGGCCGAGGTGATGTACATGTCCCGCAGACGGGCTCCGGGGCTCCGGGGCTCCGGGCGAGGACGGTGCGCAGCCGGTCCGGACGGTCGATGCCGGATGCGGCGCATCCGGCATCGACCGACTCCCGTCAGCAGCAGAGGAATTGCGGTGGCGGACGCCGCGGACGCGGCCCAGGAGTCGCTGCCCGCCCGCGCTCCGGCCGACCTTGCCGAGTCATGATCCGCCCGACCCGGAACCCGGCCCCGAGCCGCTGATTGCGGCAGGAGTCTCGCGTGTGCGACCCCTGCGATCTACGGTGTGCGGATCGCCCAGCACATGCCGGAGGTGTAGAAATAGCACATGGCCGGACGCTACGGCCGCCCGCGCTCGGTTCTCAGAATGCGAACTGTCGCCGGTCAGGTCTTTCTCCTGCAGGTGGCGATCGTGGTGTTGCTCGTCGCCGCCGCCATGGCGGCGCTCGTGCTGCAGTCCCGGTCCGACAGTGAACGCGAGGCCCGCAACCGGTCCGTCGCCGTGGCCCAGACATTCGCGCATTCACCGGGCGTCGTGGCAGCCCTGGAGAGTCCCAACCCGACCGCGGTACTGCAGCCCCTGGCCGAACAGGCGCGCAAACGGTCCGGCGTCGACTTCATCGTCGTACTGAGCACCGACGGAATCCGCTACACGCACCCACTGCCCGACCGGATCGGGAAGAAGTTCGTCGGCAACGTACAGCCTGCGCTGGCCGGCGGCGTCGTCACCGAGAAGATCGTCGGAACCATCGGACCTCTGGTGCAGGCCGTGGTGCCCGTCAAGGACAGCCACGGCAAGGTCGTCGGTCTGGTCTCGGCCGGGATCACGATCTCGCATGTCAGCAGTGTCGTCCAAGATCAGTTCCCGCTTCTGTTCGGCGCGGCCGCCGCGCTGCTCGTCGTGACCGCGGGCGGAACGGCGCTCGTCAGCAGGCGGCTGCGGCGCCAGACCCGCGGTCTGGGCCCTGCCGAGATGACCCGGATGTACGAGCACCACGACGCGGTTCTGCATGCCGTACGCGAGGGAGTGCTCATCGTCGGCGGCGACGGACGGCTGCTCCTCGCCAACGACGAGGCGCGCCGGCTGCTCGAGCTGCCCGCGGACGTGGAAGGGGCCCCGGTCACCGAGCTCGGGCTGGATCCGATCACCGCCCGGCTGCTGGTCTCGGGCAGGATCGCCAACGACGAGGTGTACCTGGTCGGGGAGCGGCTGCTCGCCATCAACCAGCGCTCGACGGACCAGGCCGGCGGGCCGCCCGGCAGCGTGGCGACGCTGCGCGACACAACCGAGCTGCAGGCGCTCTCCGGCAAGGCCGACATGGCCCGCGGGCGCCTGAAGCTCCTGTACGACGCCGGTACGGAGATCGGCACCACGCTCGACATGGTGCGGACGTGCGAGGAACTGGCGGAGTTCGCCGCGGACCGCTTCGCCGACTTCGCCACCGTCGATGTGGTGGAGGCCGTGCTGCGCGGCGAGGAGCCGGCCGGAGCCACCCCGGAGATGATGCGTCGTACAGCTTTCAAGGGCCTCCGGGACGACACGGCGCTCTACCCGCTCGGCCAGCTGATCCACTTCGTACCCTCCACACGGCTGGGTTCCGGCATCGGCGCGGGAGAGCCGGTCCTCGAGGCGGATCTGGCGGCCTTCCACGGCTGGCAGGAACAGGATCCGGAACGAGCCCACAGGCTTGTCGTCGAGTACGGAATCCACTCGATGATCGCCGTTCCGCTGCGGGCCCGCGGCGTCGTTCTGGGCGTGGCGATGTTCTGGCGCTCGGAGAAGCCCGAGGCGTTCGAGGACGAGGATCTGTCGCTCGCCGAGGAGCTGGTCGCCCGCGCCGCGGTGAGCGTCGACAACGCCCGGCGCTACACGCGGGAGCACGCCATGGCGGTGACCCTGCAGCGCAGCCTGCTGCCGCGGGGCCTGCCGGAGCAGAACGCCATCGACGTCGCCTACCGGTACCGGCCCGCACAGGCCGGGCTCGGCGGCGTGGGCGGAGTCGGCGGTGACTGGTTCGACATCATCCCGCTGCCCGGCGCCCGGGTGGCGCTCGTGGTCGGCGACGTCGTGGGTCATGGGCTGCACGCCGCGGCCACCATGGGCCGGCTGCGCACGGCTGTCCACAACTTCTCCGCCCTGGACCTGCCGCCCGACGAGCTCCTGTGGCACCTCGACGAGCTGGTCACCCGTATCGACCAGGACGAGGTCCTCGACGGTATCGACGGCTCCGATGCGGCAGTCACCGGAGCCACCTGTCTGTACGCGATCTACGACCCGGTCTCCGGCCACTGCAGCATGGCGCGGGCCGGCCACCTCCAGCCCCTGCTTCTGCGGCCGGACGGCAGCGCGGAATTCGCCGACGTACCGGGCGGCCCGCCACTCGGGCTGGGCGGTCTGCCCTTCGAAACCCTGGACATCTGGCTGCCCAAGGACAGCGGACTGGTGCTGTACACGGACGGGCTCGTCGAGGACCGGCACCGGGACATCGACGACGGTCTGGCACTCCTGCGCCGTACGCTCACCGGCCACGCGGCCCGGACACCGGAGGAAGCCTGCGAGGCGGCACTGCAAGCGCTGCTGCCCGAGAGCCCGCGCGACGATGTGGCACTGCTCATCGGCCGTACGCGCGTGCTGGACTCCGGGAGAGTGGCGGACTGGGAAGTTCCGCCCGACCCCGCGGAGGTGTCACGCGTACGAGCGGGTGTGGCCGGCAAGCTGGAGGAGTGGGGACTGGCGGAGGAGGCGTTCACCACCGAGCTGATCCTGAGCGAACTGGTCACCAATGCCATTCGGTACGCCTCCGGCCCGATCCGCGTACGGCTGATCCGCGACCGCAGCCTGATCTGCGAGGTCTCCGACCACAGCAGCACCTCACCGCACCTGAGGCAGGCGGCGACCACGGACGAGGGAGGCCGGGGGCTGTTCCTCGTGGCTCAGTTCTCGGAGCGCTGGGGCACGCGGTACACCGCCGACGGCAAGGTCATCTGGGCGGAACAGCCACTGCAGACCGACGGGCCGCCGGACCTGACACACGGCCTGTGAACGGTCGGCGCGCGAACAGTCGGCGCGCGAACAGTCGGCGCGTCAGCCGCCCGCCGAGATGTCCCGCGCCGGTCCCGGCCCCGGGCACAGCGCGGCGTAGGCAGTGGTACCGCCCGGGCACATGCCGGGGCACGGCAGGACCTGCCGCGCCCCGGCACCCGGCTCAGGCGGCTGCGGCGCCCGGGCGGCGCTTGAACCACCACAGGCCGGCGCCCGCGGCGATCACCACCACGACGGCGGCGACCGCGACGACGAGCCCGCCGCCTCCGCCGTCGTCCTTCTTCTTCGCCGTCGGTTGCTGCTGCTCTGAGACCGACGGTGAGGGCGAGGCCGTGCCCGGCAGGGTGCTGGGAGTGGGACCCGGGCCCGCAGCGATCGGGGTCGAGCCCGGCGCGGCCGGCTTCAGGTTGAGCATCGGCGCCGGATTCTCCGGCTCCTGGCCGCCCTTGGGCACTTCGATCCAGCGGTCGACCTTTCCGTCGCCGTACGTCTCCACGGTCTTGAACACCAGTGACTTCACGTCCGGCAGCTGTGTCACCGTGATGCTGTGGACCACGTCCGTGCCGGTGGCCAGCGCCTTGCCGCCGATGGTGTAGCCGCCTTCGCCCGGCGTGAGCTTCCAGCCGTCGGGCGCCTTCTTCAGCTTCACAGCATCCGGCGCGATGCCTTCGGGCAGGACGATCTGCAGTTTCGCGATGCCTGCGGTGTCCGATTCCGCCTCGGACGCGAACGTCAGCGTCACGTCCTTCGCCAGGGCCCGGTCGTCGGAGGCGGTCACTTCGACGTGGGCGGCGGCCGGACCGGCCACGGCGAGCACCGCGCCGAAGGCCACGGCGGCGACAAGCGCCGTCCGCCGGACTGCGGAAGGCAGGGGGAAGGTACTCATGGTGTGGGGGTTCTCCTCGGAACTCGAAAGCAGCGCAGCCCCCGACTGTGCGCGAGCCCGCTGGTCGGTCATGGACAGAACGGTGACGGTCCATGACCCGGAGGCCCCCGGCGTACCACGATGTGCGCGAGGACAACGCACACCGGCACTCCTGCGAGCGCCCGCGATCCGGCGGCGGCGGGAGCGGCATCCGGGCAGCGGAACGCGTACGTACTCCACCGGCCGAGCCGGCGCGCCACCCTCTCGCGGACCGTGGTGGCGAGAAGGCCCACAAGCCTTGGGAGCGCGGACAGTTGGTCGTCCGTCCGGTGCAGGAGCACCGCCACGCCCAGGGCGGCAAGCGTGTGCGCGAGGAGCATCACGGCCGCGCCCGGATGCAGGCCGTGATCACCGGCCATCGGGTGGGCGGCGGTGTGCGGTGTGCCGTGCCGCCCGGACCAGGCCGTCGCCAGCAACTGGTGGAGAACGAGCTGCGCGGCGCAGGTCCCGGTCACCACCACCGTGAGCTGACGCTGCCGTCCGGCCCAGGGCAGCGCCCCGAGGAAGGCGGCGCCGGCCGCGGCCAACAGCAGCCGCCAGGTGACCGGTTCCCCGGACGAGACATGGTGTCCGACGCCGGCCAGGCCCGCGCTCGCCAGGGCGAACACACCCGCCCGAGCGCCCCGCACACTCCACCGAGCGCGCGGCGCGCTGCGAGACGGAGGACGGAGGGTCTGCGGCATGCCGGGCCCATCATCCACGACCGGAGGCCCGCGGATGCTCCCAACCTGCGGATTTCTCCGTACTACCGCCGAAGGTCAGCCCGCGTGCGCCGCCAAGGGCCGTCCGCAGCGCAGATTCCAGCGCCCGGCCCGTCCGCTGAGCTCGGTCAGGGTGAGCGGCGCGACGTCCAGCCGCCAGAACGCCTCCGCCGGCAGCGCCAGCGCGTGCACGATCGCCGCACGCGCCACCGCGGGCTCGGTGACCGCCAGCACGCGCCCGTCGGCCGACAGCGACTCGAGCCAGCCGCCGACCCGGGCGCACAGAGCCAGCAGCGACTCGCCCCCGTGCGGGGCGGCCGAAGGATCGGTCAGCCACGCCGACACCGCCTCCGGCTCGCTCACGCTCACTTCCTCCAGCGTGCGTCCGCGCCAGCGGCCCATGTCCCAGTCCCCGAGCCGCAGTTCTGGCTCGGCCCGCAGACCCAGCGCCTCGGCCGTCTCACGGCAGCGCGCGGACGGGCCGCTCACCCGCCGGCCGGCGCCCGGCAGCGCACCGGCGGCGGCACGGGCGGCGCGGACACCGGCCTCGTCCAGGGGTACGTCCCCGTCGAAGCGCGCTCCGCGCAGTGCGGCACTCGTCGCCGGTGAGACCAACATCACCCGTACCGTCATCCCGCACGTTCCTCTCCGCCCGACGACCCATGGTTCAAGCACATCACGGGCGTTGAAGCGCCCCGGCATGCGCCCCTGCGCCGTAGCGGTACGGGCCGCCAGGCGGTACGGTCTCGTGGACATGACGACGGTGTGACGGAAGCCCGGTGAGAATCCGGCACGGTCGCGCCACTGTGAACCCGTACCTCTGCGGGAAGTCAGACCCAGCACCTTCGTCTCAGGCACCACGATCGGGACGCGTGTTCCCCCAGGAGGTTCTGCCATGGCACAGTCTGCTGCGCCCGCCGCCGCACCGGCCATCACCCCCATATCACTGAAGGAAATCGCCCCGTGGGCGCTCTTCTTCGGCGTTCTGATGCTCGTCCTGCTCTACTTCGTCGGCGCCGAACAGGGCGCCACCTCACTCATCTCCGGTGAAAACGTGCATGAGTGGGTCCACGACGGACGCCATCTGCTCGGCTTCCCCTGCCACTGAGAAACCAGGGGAACACGCACTCATGAACTCCATCTCTGTCAGAGCTCTGCTCGTCCGCGGCATGCTCGCCGGCCTCATTGCCGGTGTCTTCGCCCTGGTCGTGGCCTATCTGCTCGGTGAGTCCCCGGTGGACTCCGCCATTGCGTTCGAGGAAGCACACAGTCATGAGCACGGCGGCGAGGAACTCGTCAGCCGCGCCATGCAGTCGACGGGCGGCCTCGCCACCGGTGTGCTGATCTTCGGCATTGCGATCGGCGGCATCGCCGCCCTCGCCTTCTGTATCGCGCTCGGCCGCATCGGCCGGTTCGGCCCGCGTGCCACGGCCGCCCTGGTCTCCCTGGGCGCGCTGCTGGCCGTGTACGTCGTGCCGTTTCTCAAGTACCCGCCGAACCCGCCGGCCGTCGGTGACCCCGAAACGATCGGCAAACGCACCACGGTGTACTTCCTGATGATCGTGCTCAGCGTGCTGCTCGCTGTCGCGGCGGTGATCCTCGGGAAGCGGCTCGCTCCCCGGCTGGGCAACTGGAACGCGACCGTCGCCGCCTCGGCCGCCTTCGTCGTGGCTGCCGGGCTCGCATTCGCCTTCCTGCCCTCGTTCAACGAGGTGCCCAAGGACTTCCCGGCCACGGTGGTGTGGGAGTTCCGACTGGCCACGCTCGCCATCCAGGTCACCCTCTGGACGTTGTTCGGGCTGGTCTTCGGTCACCTCGCGGAGCGCCTCCTGGTGCCGAGTGCGGACCGGGCGACGGCCACGGGAAGCAGCACGGCCTCGCGGACAGCCTCCGCCGCGGGCTGACGCGACGTATCAGCGCCATCAGAACCCGCCGGGGACTCCCCGGCGGGTTCTGGCGTTGCCGCGGTTCCGGGGTCGCCGCGGCGGACGTTCAGCTGCCGGACGCGGCGGACGCCCGCACCGCCTCCGCCACGGTGTCGATGAAGCGCGCGTGCGCCCGATGGCTGCAGGGAGCCTCAGGGTTCCACGGCACGATCCGGGCCCTGCCCGCGCCTGCCTGCCACTCCTCGATACCCCCGAGTTCACCGACCGGCAGGGCATTGGCCCGTACGTCCGCCAGGACGATGTCCGGCTCCAGTGACGCGGCCACCGTCCAGTCGACGGTGGACCAGTTGGCCCCCGGGCCCCGCTCGGGCTCCACCAGGCCGATGCCGCACTCCACCAGCGTCCGGAGATCCGGCCACGCCCGTGGCCTGGCGAGATGGACGCTCTCCGGCGTGCCGGGCGACAGAGCCAGGATCGTCAAGTGAGCGGTATCGGCCGCCAGCGCGCGCAGCCGGCCTTCCGCTCGGTCGAGTTCCGCCGCCCCCGACGGGTTCCGCTCTGCTCCGAGCGACCGGGCGAGCGCCGTGAACCGGTCCCGTACATCAGCCAGCGAACGCCCCTGGCCGACGTCGCACACCACCACGGGCACCTGTTCCTCGATGTGCTTCGCCGTGTCCGGATCCAGGCCGTAGAGCTGGTCGGAGCCGTAGCCGACGCCGACCACCAGGTCGGGCTCCGCGTCCAGGACCGCCTCCGCGCCGACGCGGGTGCCCGATCCGAGGTAGGCGATGTCCTCGAGCGGCAGCGTGCCGGCCTTCGCCGGGTCGGCGGTTTCGCCGTCGTGGTGGGATCCGAAGAGGCCCACCGGCCGTATGCCGTGGTCGAACAGTGTCGCTCCGGCCTGGATGTAGGCGACCAGCCTCGTCGGCGTTCGCGCCGCCGTCGCCGAGCGGCCGCGATCGTCCAGGAATTCCCAATCCGTCTGTCGCGCCATACGTCCCACCCCTGACTTCTGCCGGTAACAGATCGCGATGCCCCCCGAGGCCATCGACGTTTGACTGCCCGTCAGTCCCCGTGGTCACGCATACAGACGCTCGCTGTTTCAACCACTGGCTGTTTCAACCGAGCGGGGCCGCGGCGGCGGGCAGCGTCACCTCGAAGCGGCAGCCGCCCGTCACATTGCGTACGTCGGCGTGGCCGGCGTGCGCCTCGACGATCCCGCGGACGATCGCGAGGCCGAGACCGGCACCGGCCGGGGGCGTACGGGCCTGGGTGCCGCGCCAGCCGGTGTCGAAGACGCGCGGGAGGTCCTCCTCGGGAATGCCGCCGCAGCCGTCCGTGACGGAGAGG
Organism: Streptomyces sp. NBC_01750; assembly: GCF_035918095.1. Lineage (NCBI taxonomy): Bacteria > Bacillati > Actinomycetota > Actinomycetes > Kitasatosporales > Streptomycetaceae > Streptomyces > Streptomyces sp. NBC_01750. The sequence continues at coordinate 7,002,249 of NZ_CP109137.1, read as the reverse complement.
ACCACCCACGCCTCCCTGCGTTCGGCAGCGACGGCGACCGTGCCGTCGGCAGGGGTCCGGCGGATCGCGTTGACCAGGAGGTTCGCCAGTACGCGGGTCATCTCCTTACCGTCCACCTCGACCGGGACGGACTCGACACCGTCGCCGACGAGACGTACGCCGTGCTCGCGCGCGAGCGGGTCCGCGCCGGCGAGCGCTTCGCCGATCAGGTCGTACACCGACATCCTGGTGGGGGTGAGGGCCAGCGTGCCCGCGTGGATACGGGACAGCTCGAAGAGGTCGCCGACCATGGAGTTGAGCCGGTCGACCTCGGTACGGATCTGGCGGAAGTAGCGCTCCGGATCCTGTACGACACCGTCCTCCAGCGCTTCGGACATGGCGCGCAGCCCGGCCAGCGGGGTGCGCAGGTCGTGGGAGATCCAGGCGACGAGCTCGCGGCGGGAGGTTTCCAGGGCGCGTTCACGCTCGCGGGATGCGGCGAGCCGGTCGCTGGTGGCAGCGAGTTCCCGGCTCAGTGCGGCCAGTTCCGCGGTGGAGGCGCCGTCAGGTGCGGCGAAGGAGCCTCCATCGCCGAACGAGCGTGCCGCCAGGGCGAGTTCGCGGCTGCGGGCGACGACCCAGCGGCCGAGCAGCAGCGCGGTGGCGAGCGAGACGACCGCCGCCATCGCGACGACCGTGGTAACGACGGTGAGGTCGTGCGCGGACAGGAACATCGCCTGGGCGACGGCGAGGGTCCCGGCGAGCATCGCGGTGACCGCGACTGCGGCGACGACCGTGAGGGAGACGGCGACGGACCGGTGGCGCAGCGCACGCAGGGCCACGGCTCCGAGCACGCCGACGGCAGCGGCCCCGAGGAAGGCGAAGAGAGCGATCAGGAGCATGTCCCGCACGACGATCAGGCCTCTTCCCGTGGCAGCTGAGAAGGCGGTCCGTCCGGCGGCCCATACGGCGGTACGTCCTTCGATACGTCCCCGTCACCCGGCACATCGAAGCGGTAGCCCACTCCCCACACCGTCTGGATCAGACGCGGCCTGGCGGGATCGTCCTCGATCTTGCCGCGCAGCCGGCGCACATGAACCGTGACAGTGGACAGATCGCCGAACTCCCAGCCCCACACGTCCTGCATCAGCCGTTCCCGGCCGATCGCCTCTCCCGGGTGCCGCATCAGATGCGCGAGCAGGTCGAACTCCCGCAGGGTCAGCGCCAGTTCGTGGCCGTCCTTGGTGGCTCTGCGGGCGGCCGGGTCGAGGACGATGCCCGCGGCCGCCGGCCCCGGCCCGGCCCGCCGCTCCCCCGCCGCGGCGCCTCTGCGGAGTACGGACTCCACCCGCAACACCAGCTCGCGCGGGCTGAACGGCTTGGTCACATAGTCGTCCGCCCCTATCTCGAGCCCCAGGATCCGGTCGTCCTCGTCGCCGCGCGCCGTCAGCATGATCACGGGTACGGCGGCCGACTCACCGGCCCGCAGCCGGCGGCACACCTCCAGCCCGTCCATACCCGGCAGCATCAGATCGAGGACCACCAGGTCCGGCCGCCGTCCGGCGGCAAGCCGCAGCGCCTGCGGCCCGTCGGCGGCCCGGTCCACGGTGAAGCCCGCGCGCTCCAGATAGCCGCTGACGACCTCGGCGACGGTCGGATCGTCGTCGACGACAAGAATGTTGTGCATACGGTCAGTGTCCTCCGAAGGAGAGCGGTCGATCACCCGTGGCGCCTTACGGAACTATGACGGCCGGCCCGGATGACGACCCGCGCGGATGACGTTCCGCGCGGATGGTGGTCCCGCGCCGGAGGGACGTCCGATTCGTTCAAGACTTCCCGTCCCGGGCCCGCCTACGTTGAGGTCATGACTCCACGACTCGACGCGATCGGCCTCGTCACCTCCGACATGGCCGCCTCGCTCGCCTTCTACCGCCGCCTCGGCCTGGACATCCCCGCCGACGCCGACACCGCGCCCCACGCCGAGGCGACGCTGCCCAGCGGGCTGCGCGTGCTCTGGGACACCGAGGAGACCATCCGTTCCTTCGACCCCGAGTGGACCCGGCCGCAGGGCGGCGGCGAACGGCTCGGGCTCGCCTTCGCCTGCCGGAGCCCCGCCGAGGTGGACGCTGTCCACGCCGAGCTGATCGAGGCGGGTTATCAGGGGCACCTCAAGCCCTGGGATGCCTTCTGGGGGCAGCGTTACGCGGTGATCCTCGACCCCGACGGCTGCGGTGTCTCGCTGTTCGCCAGCGCCGAATAGGCGCCGAGGGTGATTCCGGCCAGGTCGCGCATCTCGCGTGCGAGGTGCGCCTGGTCGGCACAGCCCGCGCCGAGTGCCGCCTCGGCGTACGGCACGCCCTCCCGTACGAACGTCAGCGCCCGCTGCAGCCGCAGCACCCGGGCCAGTGTCTTGGGCCCGTATCCGAAGGCGTCCAGCGAGCGACGGTGGAGCTGCCGGGCACCCAGACCTACCGCGTCCGCCGCCCCGGCAACCGTGCCGCCCGCCTCCAGGCGGCGCACCACCTCGCCCAGCAGCGGGTCCGGCGACAGGGCGCCGTCCGCCCGCCGCAGCGCCACGGCCTCCAGCTCGGCCACCGGGTCCGCGGCCGCGTCGACCCGCGCGGTGAGCCGGCGCGCCTCGGCCCCGCCCCACACATCGGCGAGGGCCACCCGCCGGTCGCGCAGCTCGTACGCCGGTACGCCGAAGAACGCGGGCGCGGTCCCCGGCGCGAAGCGCACCCCCGCGCACCGGGTGCCCAGGCCGCTCCTGGGGGTGTGGGCGTGGGTGTCGGGTCCGGCTACGAGGAGCCGGCCCTCGAACCAGAGCAGGTCCATGCAGCCGTCTGGGAGCACGGGGTGGACCGCACCGGCGCCGGGCTCCACGGTCCGCGTCCAGACGACGGCTCCTTCGAGCCGCGACGCCCATTCCTCGTACACCCTTACCAGGCTATCCCGCAGCGGCCCGCGCGGTTGAGAACGGCCCCCTCGGTTCAACACCGCTGATGCCGAGGGCTGTTATGAGCGCGCTCATGGAATTCACCCCGCGGACGGCGGGGGCTTCTCAGGGCTTCCGCTGCTCCCCGGTTTTCTTGTCGCGGCTGCTCTCGCGGCTTTCACGGCCGTTGTCCCGGGTCGTGTGCAGCCGCGACTTCACATCGTCCAGCGGCAGGAACCGCGACCACCGCTCCGGGAATTCCGATGGCATGGCTCCGTCGTCCTCGTCCTCGCTCTCGCCCTCCACGTAGATCTGGGCCGCCTCCGCCCGGGCGAGCAGCTCCGCGGCGTTGACCGCGCGCATGCGCTCGTTGGCCGCGCGGGCCGCGGCCGTGGCGACCGACGGCCAGACCCGGTCGATGGCGGCGTTGACCGCGGCGCCCACCAGGACCGCGAAGGCGGTCAGGCCGATCCACAGCAGGACGGCGATGGGCGCGGCAAGTGAGCCGTAGATCGTCGGGCCCTCGACCGTGCTGGTGAGGTAGATACGCAGCAGGAAGGAGCCCAGCACCCACATCCCGAGCGCCACCAGCGCGCCCGGGACGTCCTCGATCCACGGTGAGCGCACCGGGACGGACACGTGGTAGAGCGTGGTGAGGAAGGCGATCGAGAGCAGGCTGACCACCGGCCAGTACAGGACGCTGACGACTTCCGTGCCCCACGGAATGAACTCCACCACCCGGTCGGGGCCGACCACCGCCAGCGGCAGTACCACCGCGCCGATCAGCAGGGCCACGATGTAGAGCAGGAAGGCCAGCAGCCGGGTGGCGACGATGCCGCGCTGACCGTCGAGGCCGTACATCACGGTGATCGTGTCGATGAAGACATTGACCGCCCGCGAACCGGACCAGAGTGCGATGGCGAAGCCGATGGAGATGATGTCGGGCCGGCCGCCGTGGGTGACGTCCTCCAGCAGGGGCTTGGCGATCTGGTTGACGCCCCGGTCCGACAGTACCGTGCCGGCCGCGCTCAGGATGTTCTTCTCGATGGAGGCGACGGTGGTGGTATCGGTCCAGTCGTCCACATAACCGAGGAGACCGATCAGACCGAGCAGCAGCGGCGGCAGGGACAGCAGCGTGAAGAACGCCGCCTCGGCCGCGAGACCCAGGATGCGGTACTCGATGCACGAGTTGACCGTGTCTTTCAGCAGCAACCATGCCATCTTCCGCTTGGAGACGTTGCGGTAGAGGACTCGGGCCCGGTGGAGTCGGCCCGATGGCCGCTCGGGTGTTTCATTTGCTGCCTGCACCTCCTTACCGTATCGGCATGGCAGCTACCACCCACACAGTGACCAACCAGGCTCCGCCCCTGGTCGAGTACGACGTATTCAGCGCCGACCCGGCGCTCACGGAGGGCGTGGAGCGACATGTCGCGCCCGAATTCCTCGACGAGGCCAGGGAGGAGCTCGAGACGCTCGGCCGCACCGCCGGCTCCGCGCAGGCCCAGGAGTGGGGGGTGCAGGCCAATGAGAACCCACCGAAACTGCGCACCCACGACCGGTACGGGAACCGGATCGACGAGGTCGAGTTCCATCCCGCCTGGCACCGGCTCCTCGGCAAGGCCGTCTCGGCCGGGCTGACCAACGCCTGGGGCCGGCCGGCCGGGCATGTGCGGCGCGCGGCCGGGTTCCTGGTGTGGACCCAGGCGGAGGCCGGGCACGGCTGTCCGGTGTCGATGACGCATGCGACGGTGCCCGCGCTGCGTACGGACCCGGCGCTGGCCGCCGAGTGGGAGCCGCGGCTGACCTCGCAGGTGTACGAGGAAGGGCTGCGGCCCGCCTCGCTCAAGGCCGGGGCCCTTTTCGGCATGGGAATGACCGAGAAGCAGGGCGGCAGCGACGTCAGGGCGAACACAACGAGGGCCGAGCCGCTGGCCGGTGACGGGGAGTATCTGCTCACCGGTCACAAATGGTTCTGCTCCGCTCCTATGTGTGACGGTTTTCTGGTACTCGCCCAGGCAGCAGGGGGTTTGACCTGCTTCCTGGTGCCCCGGGTGCTGGACGACGGGACCCGGAACGTCTTCCGGATCCAGCGCCTCAAGGACAAGCTCGGCAACAAGTCCAACGCGTCGAGCGAGGTCGAGTTCGACGGGACATGGGCGCGCCGGGTCGGCGACGAGGGGCGCGGGGTGCGCACCATCATCGAGATGGTGGCGGCGACCCGGCTCGACTGTGTCATCGGGTCGGCCGCGCTGATGCGGCAGTCGGTGGCACAGGCGATCCACCACTCCGCGTACCGCAGCGCGTTCGGCGGGCTGCTCATCGACAAGCCCCTGATGCGCAACGTACTGGCGGATCTGGCGCTGGAGTCGGAGGCCGCGACGACGCTGGCGCTGCGGCTCGCCGCCGCCTACGACGCCGATACGGACGAGGAACGGGCCTTCCTGCGGCTCGCGGTTCCCGCCGCCAAGTACTGGGTGACCAAGCGCTGCACGCCGACGGTGGCGGAGGCGCTCGAGTGCCTGGGCGGCAATGGCTACGTCGAGGAGTCGGGGCTGCCGCGGCTGCTGCGGGAGTCGCCGCTGAACTCGATCTGGGAGGGCTCGGGCAACGTACAGGCGCTGGATGTCCTGCGGGCGCTCGGGGGGTCCCCCCACGCCGCAGGGCGTAGGGGGAGGGAGCCGCAGGCCCTCAACGCCTTCCTGCAGGAGGTCGGCAAGGCACGCGGCGCCGACCACCGGCTGGACGGGGCGATCAAGGACCTGCTGACCGAGCTGGCCGATCTGAACGGGATCGAGGCGAGGGCGCGGCGGCTGGTGGAGCGGATGGCCCTGGTGCTGCAAGGATCGCTGCTGGTGCGGTGGGCACCGCCGGAGGTGGCGGACGCGTTCTGCGCCTCACGGCTCGGCGGGGACTGGGGCACGGCCTTCGGCACGCTGCCGCACACGCTCGATCTGGCGTCGGTCGTCGAGCGGGCGCGAGCCGTGGTCTGAGAGCTCGCGCCGCTGCAGACCGGTGGCCCGGGAGCTCGCGCCGCTGCAGACCGGTGTTCCGGGAAACTCGCGCCGCTGAGGACTGTCGGGGTGGTGCTGCGCCGACACGGCACCACCCCGCGCGCTGTCATGCGCCCCGCAGTGCTGGGCAGGAGGGTGCATGACGACCGGCGAACCGGTGTTCCACCACCTTGATATATGTGCACGCCTGTTCGCGAGGGTTGCAAAGAGTTGCAGTCCCGTGGCTCAAACCGCCACGCATCGCCGCCGGGAGGAGCACGATTGAGCCAGCCCCCCGCATCGGACGCCGGCGTCGCCCAGGAGGTCCCCCGGTGCAGAGCACATCACTCGACCTGGCCAGGCTCGCCGCCATGGACACCGCGGAGGCAGCCAGGCTGTTGAAAGGCGTGCGGGACGCCACGCTCAACGGCCGCCGCTCGCGGGTCGGCCCACGGGCGGACATCAAGGAGTCGTGGCAGCGGATGCTGCGCGGCGGCGTGGATCCCGACCGGGACCACAGGGCCGGGCTGCTGCCGTTGGAGGAGCTGGAACGCCGCCGGCTCGCCTCGCCGCTTCGCGAGGTGCTGCCGGTGCTGCGGGACGGTCTGGTGTCGATCGCCGAGGCGGCCCAGCACATCATGGTCGTCGCGGACACGGAGGGACGGATGCTCTGGCGCGAGGGCAAGGCGACCGTGCTGCGCAAGGGCGACTCGCACGGCTTCGTCCTGGGCGCCGACTGGAGCGAGAGGCTCGTCGGTACGAACGGAATCGGCACTCCGCTGATCTCCCGGCGGCCGGTCCAGGTGCACTCCGCCGAGCACTTCGTCTCCACCCACCACACCTGGACCTGCGCGGGCGCACCGGTCACGGATCCGCGCGACGGCAAGCTGATCGGCGTCGTCGACATCAGCGGACCCCTGTCCACGATGCATCCGGCGACGCTGTCCCTGGTCACCTCGGTCACCCGGCTCGCCGAGGCCGAACTGCGCAACCGGCACTTCGCGGCGCTGGACCGGCTGCGCAGCGTGGCGTCGCCGCTGCTGGCCCGCCTGAGCGGCCGGGCACTGGCCGTGGACATCAACGGCTGGCCGGCCGCGGTCACCGGCATGCCGCCCACCGGTCGGCTGTCGCTGCCGAAGTCCGTCGGCTGCGGCCGGCTCTGGCTGCCCTCGCTCGGCATGTGCGCGGTCGAGCCGCTGCCCGGCGGCTGGCTGATACGGGTCGACGAGAGGAGCTCCGCCGCGACGCCGGGCCGGGTGGTGCTGGATCTGAGCAGGCCACGGCAGCCTTCGGTCACCCTCGCCGGGGCCGCCGGCAGCTGGGTGCAGGAGCTCAGCCCGCGCCATGCCGAGCTGCTGTACGTGCTGGCGCTGAACCCGGACGGACGGAGCGCGGCGCAGCTGGCGCAGGCGATCTTCGATGATGCGACGCGCACGGTGACGGTGCGGGCCGAGATGTCGCGGCTGCGGCGGAATCTGGCGCAGGTGCTGGCGCACCGCCCGTACCGCTTCGTCGAGGAGGTCGAGGTGGAACTGGTCCAGCCGGACGATCCGGCCGATCTGCTGCCGCAGTCGACGGCCCCGGCGGTGGTGAGCGCGCGCCGACCGCCGGACTGACCGTGTGGCCGTGGACGGTCGCTGCGGCTCGGGGAGGACGCGGGCAGCTCAGGGCGGCGGCGGGCCGCCAAGGGGCGCGGCGGGGCGCGGCGGGCGGCTCCGGGGCCGCTCGGAGAGGACGCGGCTTTGGCCGGATCAGGACCTCGTGGTTCCCTGGCGCTCATGAGCATCACTGTGACCACCTGGTCCCTGGAGCAGACCTCGCCGGCAGATCTGCGGCCGGCCGCCGCGCCCGAGGGGGATCTGCGGATCGTACGGGGCGAGGTGCCTTCGCCCGAGTTCAGCCGCTTTCTGTATACGGCCGTCGGCGGTGACATCCGCTGGACGGACCGGCTGGGCATGACGTACGCGCAGTGGGAGGAGATGCTCGCCAGGCCGGGCACCGAAACCTGGGTGGCGTACGACAAGGGGACACCGGCCGGCTATGTGGAGCTGGAGGCGCAGGACGAGGGCTCGGTCGAGATCGCCTACTTCGGGCTGATCCCGGCGTTTCGGGGCCGGCGGATCGGCGGCCATCTCCTCTCCTACGGTGTCGCGAGGGCCTGGGACCTCGCCGAGCGGTGGCCGGGGCTGACGCCGACGAAGCGGGTCTGGCTGCACACCTGCTCCAAGGACGGCCCGCATGCCATGGACAACTATCTGCGGCGCGGCTTCACTCTCTTCGACACCAAGACGGAGAAAGAGCCCGAGGTGGCGGTGCCCGGCCCCTGGCCAGGTGCCCACGGCTGAGTGACCGGCAACACACTGTCTTGCGATGCGGGACAGTGTTGTCCACATTGTGGATAACGGTGGACTGCCGTTGGATCGCCGTGACACGCTTCCGTCATGTCTCGAGCTGGAATTGCCTTGGTGAGTCGGCGGCACGTCGACCTCGGCCGCATGTCCAGCGCCATCTGTCCGGTCTGCTGAAAGACCAGCACAGCCGAGCACTCCCCACCCCCTGTTCCCCTCCTGCGCATTGCCGCGCCCTCGCGCGAGTGTGCAGCTCAGAGCCGCCCTCCTGCAGTCTCGAAGGACGTATTTGCCATGGCCGCCACCCCCGAAAAGCCCGCACCCGCCGCGCCGCGCCGCAAGGCCGGACGCCACCGCGGCGAGGGTCAGTGGGCTGTTGGCCATATGACGCCGCTCAACGCAAACGAGCAGACGAAGAAGGACGACGACGGTCTCAATGTGCGGACACGCATTGAGACGATCTACGCCCATCGCGGCTTCGACTCGATCGACGGGGCCGATCTTCGCGGACGTATGCGCTGGTGGGGGCTGTACACCCAGCGCAAGCCCGGCATCGACGGCGGCAAGACCGCGATCCTCGAGCCGGAGGAGCTGGACGACAAGTACTTCATGATGCGCGTCCGTATCGACGGCGGCCGGCTGACCACCGAGCAGTTGCGGGTCATCGGCGAGATCTCGCAGGAGTTCGCGCGCGGCACCGCCGACATCACCGACCGGCAGAACGTCCAGTACCACTGGATCCGGATCGAGGACGTCCCGGAGATCTGGAAGCGGCTGGAGGCCGTGGGACTGTCCACGACCGAGGCCTGCGGTGACACACCCCGCACGATCCTCGGCTCGCCCGTGGCAGGCGTCGCCGAGAACGAGATCATCGACGGCTCGTCCGCCATCGACGAGATCCACCGCCGCTTCATCGGCAACCCCGCCTACTCGAACCTGCCGCGCAAGTTCAAGACGGCGATCTCCGGCTCCCCGCAGCTCGATGTCGCGCACGAGATCAACGACATCGCCTTTGTCGGCGTCAACCACCCCGAACACGGACCCGGTTTCGACCTGTGGGTCGGCGGCGGCCTCTCCACCAACCCCAGGCTCGGCGTCCGTCTCGGCGCCTGGGTGCCGCTCGACGAGGTGCCGGACGTGTTCGGCGGCGTCATCGGCATCTTCCGCGACTACGGCTACCGGCGGCTGCGCACCCGTGCCCGTCTGAAGTTCCTGCTCGCCGACTGGGGTCCGGAGAAGTTCCGCCAGGTCCTGGAGGACGAATACCTCAAGTACCAGCTCGTCGACGGTCCCGCGCCCGAGGAGCCGGCCGAGAAGTGGCGTGACCACCTAGGCGTGCACCGGCAGAAGGACGGCCGCTTCTACATCGGCTTCGCCCCGCGCGTCGGACGGGTCGACGGAACGACCCTGACGAAGATCGCCGAGCTCGCCGCGGCACACGGCTCCGGACGGCTGCGTACCACCACCGAGCAGAAAATGATCGTGCTCGATGTGACCGAGGACCAGGTCGAGTCGCTCGTCACGGGCCTCGAGGCCCTGGACCTGCGGGTCAACGCCTCCCCCTTCCGGCGGGGCACGATGGCCTGCACCGGCATCGAGTTCTGCAAGCTGGCGATCGTCGAGACCAAGGCGCGCGGTGCGTCACTGATCGACGAACTCGAGCGCCGTGTCCCCGAGTTCGACGAGCCGATCACCATCAACCTCAACGGCTGCCCCAACGCCTGCGCCCGTATCCAGGTCGCCGACATCGGTCTCAAGGGCCAGCTGATGCTGGACAAGGACGGCAACCAGGTCGAGGGCTTCCAGGTGCACCTCGGCGGCGCGCTGGGCCTCGAGGCCGGCTTCGGCCGCAAGGTCCGTGGCCTGAAGGTCACGTCGGCCGAGCTGCCCGACTACGTGGAGCGGGTCCTCAAGCGCTTCCAGGCGGAGCGCGAGGACGGCGAGCGCTTCGCGACCTGGACGGCACGTGCGTCCGAGGAGGCACTGTCGTGAGCGCCGGCGAACGGCAGCGGACGGAGGGGCCATGAGCGAGCGTGCCGCGCCCTTCTACTGCCCGTACTGCGGCGACGAGGACCTGCGTCCGAACGAGCAGGGCCACGGCGCCTGGGAATGCGCAGCGTGCAATCGAGCCTTCCAGTTGAAGTTCCTCGGTCTGCTGACCCGGGGACTTCAGCGCAACGACGGTGGAGGGGACGGGATATGACGACGGTTCAGGCCAAGGAAGATCTGAAGGCACTCGCCGAGCGGGCGGGGCGCGAGCTCGAAGAGGCATCACCGCTCGAGATCCTGACGTGGGCGGCCGAGACCTTCGGGCCGCGCTTCTGCGTGACCTCGTCCATGGAGGACGCGGTGGTCGCTCATCTCGCCTCCCGTGCCTTCCCCGGCGTGGACGTCGTCTTCCTCGACACCGGCTACCACTTCCCGGAGACCATCGGGACCCGGGACGCGGTGGAGGCCGTGATGGACGTCAATGTCATCACGCTCACCCCGCGCCAGTCCGTGGCCGAGCAGGACGCCGAGTACGGCCCGAAGCTGCACGACCGCGACCCCGACCTGTGCTGCGCGCTGCGCAAGGTCAAGCCCCTTGAAGAGGGTCTGACCGCGTACGACGCGTGGGCGACGGGCCTGCGCCGGGACGAGTCCCCGACCCGGGCGAACACCCCGGTCGTCGGCTGGGACGAGAAGCGGCAGAAGGTCAAGGTCTCGCCGATCGCACGCTGGACGCAGGACGACGTGGACACCTATGTCGCCGAGCACGGCGTACTCACCAACCCGCTGCTGATGGACGGTTACGCCTCCGTCGGCTGCGCGCCCTGCACCCGCCGGGTGCTGGAGGGCGAGGACGCACGCGCCGGTCGCTGGGCCGGCCGGGGCAAGACCGAGTGCGGGCTGCACGGCTGATGAACCATGACGAGAAGCAGCGGGAGAAGAACGTGACTGGGGCCACCATCTGGCTGACCGGTCTGCCGAGCGCGGGCAAGACCACGATTGCCTACGAGCTGGCGGACCGGCTGCGCGCCGAGGGCCACCGGACCGAGGTGCTCGACGGCGACGAGATCCGCGAGTTCCTCTCGGCCGGTCTCGGCTTCAGCCGGGAGGACCGGCACACCAATGTCCAGCGGATCGGCTTCGTCGCGGAGCTGCTGGCGTCCAACGGCATCAAGGCGCTGGTTCCGGTCATCGCGCCGTACGAGGACAGCCGCGAGGCCGTCCGCAAGCGCCACCAGAGCGAGGGCACCGCGTATCTGGAGGTGCATGTCGCCACTCCGGTGGAGGTGTGCTCCGTACGCGATGTGAAGGGCCTCTACGCCAAGCAGGCGGCCGGCGAGATTTCCGGGCTGACCGGCGTCGACGACCCGTACGAACAGCCACAGAGCCCGGACCTGCGGATCGAGTCGCACCAGCAGACCGTGCAGGAGTCCGCAGCCGCGCTTCATGCGCTGCTCACCGAGAGGGGTCTGGCATGACCGCGAGCGCGACGGTTCTCAACGAGGGCACCGACAGCCCGTACGCCCTGTCGCACCTGGACGCCCTGGAGTCGGAGGCGGTGCACATCTTCCGCGAGGTGGCGGGTGAGTTCGAGCGGCCGGTGATTCTCTTCTCCGGCGGCAAGGACTCGATCGTCATGCTGCATCTGGCGCTGAAGGCGTTCGCGCCGGCGCCGGTGCCGTTCACCCTGCTGCACGTGGACACCGGGCACAACTTCCCCGAGGTCCTGGAGTACCGCGACCGCACGGTCGCCGAGCACGGGCTGCGGCTGCATGTCGCCTCCGTACAGGAGTACATCGACGCCGGGAAGCTGCGGGAGCGCCCCGACGGGACGCGCAATCCCCTGCAGACCGTCCCGCTGACCGAGGCCATCCAGCAGCACCGCTTCGACGCGGTGTTCGGCGGCGGCCGCCGGGACGAGGAGAAGGCGCGCGCGAAGGAGCGGGTCTTCTCGCTGCGCGACGAGTTCTCCCAGTGGGACCCACGACGCCAGCGGCCCGAGCTGTGGCAGCTCTACAACGGCCGCCACGCGCCGGGCGAGCACGTCCGGGTGTTCCCGCTCTCCAACTGGACCGAGCTGGACGTCTGGCAGTACATCGAGCGCGAGAAGATCGAACTGCCCGAGATCTACTTCGCGCACGAGCGTGAGGTCTTCAAGCGCTCCGGCATGTGGCTGACCGCCGGTGAGTGGGGCGGCCCCAAGGAGAGCGAGAGCGTCGAGACGCGTCTCGTCCGCTACCGCACCGTCGGCGACATGTCCTGCACCGGTGCCGTCGACTCCGACGCCATCACGCTGGACGACGTGATCGCCGAGATCGCCGCATCCCGGCTCACCGAGCGGGGCGCGACCCGCGCCGACGACAAGATGTCCGAGGCCGCGATGGAAGACCGCAAGCGCGAGGGGTACTTCTAACCATGACCACCACGACCGGGCAACTCGCCGGGATCTCAGCCACCACCCTGCTGCGCTTCGCCACCGCCGGGTCCGTCGACGACGGCAAGTCGACCCTGGTGGGGCGGCTGCTGCACGACTCCAAGTCGGTTCTCACCGACCAGCTGGAGGCCGTCGAGCACGCTTCGCGTTCGCGCGGCCAGGAGGCGCCCGACCTGGCGCTGCTCACCGACGGTCTGCGGGCCGAGCGGGAGCAGGGCATCACCATCGATGTCGCCTACCGCTACTTCGCCACGGCGCGGCGGCGGTTCATCCTCGCCGACACTCCCGGGCATGTGCAGTACACCCGGAACATGGTCACCGGCGCGTCCACGGCCGAGCTCGCGGTGGTACTGGTCGACGCGCGCAACGGAGTCGTCGAGCAGACCCGCCGCCATGCCGCCGTCGCCGCCCTGCTGCGCGTCCCGCATGTCGTCCTCGCCGTCAACAAGATGGACCTCGTCGACTACGCCGAGCCCGTCTTCGCCGCGATCGCCGAGGAGTTCACCTCGTACGCCGCGTCCCTCGGCGTACCCGAGATCACCGCGATCCCGATCTCGGCGCTCACGGGCGACAACGTCGTGGAGCCCAGCGCCAACATGGACTGGTACGGCGGTCCGACCGTCCTGGAACACCTGGAGACGGTCCCGGTCAGCCACGATCTGACCAGCTGCCACGCCCGGCTCCCGGTGCAGTACGTGATCCGTCCGCAGACCGCCGAGCACCCCGACTACCGGGGTTACGCGGGCCAGATCGCCGCCGGCACGTTCCGGGTCGGCGAGCAGGTGACCGTGCTGCCGTCGGGCCGCACCTCGAAGATCGCCGGGATCGATCTGCTCGGCGAATCGGTGGACATCGCCTGGACCCCGCACTCCGTCACCCTCCTGCTGGAGGACGACATCGACGTCTCGCGCGGCGATCTGATCGTGCCGACCGGTGACGCGCCCGCGACCACGCAGGACATCGAGGCGACGGTCTGCCATGTCGCGGACCAGCCGCTCACCGTCGGCCAGCGGGTGCTGCTCAAGCACACCACCCGAACGGTCAAGGCGATCGTCAAGGAGATCCCCTCGCGGCTGACCCTCGAAGACCTCTCACAGCACCCGAACCCCGGTCAACTGGTCGCCAATGACATCGGTCAGGTCAAGGTCCGTACCGCCGAGCCGCTCGCGCTCGACTCGTACGCGGACTCCCGCCGCACGGGGTCGTTCCTGCTGATCGACCCCGCGGACGGCACCACGCTGGCGGCCGGCATGGCGGGCGACGCTTTCGCCACCGGCGCCGAGGTCGCGCACGAGGCCGACGACGAGGGGTGGGACTTCTGATGACCAGCGACTTCTACGCGACGTTCGCGAAGGAGGGCGGCCGCGTCGGCAGCGGCGCCCTCGGCGCGGGAACGGGCGGGGTGGCGCGATGTGCGCGATGACGTACGCGCACTGCCTGCGCGCCCTCACCCCCCGCACCCCGCACCGCCGAAGACCGCCGACATCCCGGCCGCGTCCCACGTGACGTAAGAACCGGGCCTCCGAGAGGACCACCTCCCGTGCCTGCCACCCGTACCACCCTGCGCCGCAGCCTCGCCGCTGCCGCCGCCCTCCCGCTGCTGGCCGTGGCGCTCACCGCATGCGGTTACGGCTCCGAGGCCAAGAAGGACGACGACGCGGCCCCGGCCGCGAAGGCCGAAGGCAAGAAGCTCTCCGCCGACGAAGTGAAGATCGGCTACTTCGCCAACGTCACTCACGCCACGGCCCTGGTCGGTCTGGGCAGGAACGGCCTGATCCAGAAGGAGCTCGGCGGCACGACCGTCAAGCCCTCCGTCTTCAACGCCGGTCCCGCCGAGATCGAGGCGCTCAACTCCGGTGCCATCGACATCGGCTGGATCGGTCCGTCGCCGTCGATCAACGGCTACACCAAGTCCAAGGGCAAGAGCCTGCGTATCATCTCCGGCTCCGCCTCCGGTGGTGTCTCGCTCGTCGTCAACCCGAAGAAGATCAAGTCTCTGGACGATCTCAAGGGCAAGAAGATCGCGACGCCGCAGCTCGGCAACACCCAGGACGTGGCGCTCCTCAACTACCTGGCCGAGAAGGGCTACAAGGTCGACGCGACGTCCGGCAAGGGCGACGTGTCCGTCTCGCGTACGGACAACAAGGTGACCCCGGTCGCCTTCAAGTCGGGCGACATCGACGGCGCCTGGGTCCCCGAGCCCACCGCTTCCAAGCTGGTTGCCGAGGGCGGCAAGGTCCTGCTCGACGAGAAGACACTCTGGCCGGACAAGAAGTTCGTCATCACGAACGTGATCGTCTCCCAGAAATTCCTCACGGAGCACCCGGACGTCGTCGAGGCCGTGCTGCGCGGCTCGGTGAACACCAACGCGTGGATCAAGGCGAACCCCGAGGACGCCAAGAAGGCTGTCAACGCCGCGCTGGAGAAGGAGACGGGCAAGGCGCTGCCGCCCGAGGTCATCGACCCCGCGTTCAAGAACGTCGACATCCTCAACGACCCGCTCGCGTCCACGCTGCGCACCGAGGCCGACCACGCGGTCAAGGCCGGGCTGCTCAAGGAACCGGCCCTCGACAGCATCTACGACCTGCGCCTGCTCAACAAGGTGCTGAAGGCTGCCGGACAGCCCGAGGTCGCCGACGCCGGTCTCGGCGCCAAGTAAGCAAGCAACGGATCGCTCTCAGGAGGTGACGCTCATGTCCAGCACGCTCACCAAGGCCGCCGACGAAGAAACCGCGGTGTCATACGCAGCGCGTATCGCCCATGTCTCCAAGTCCTTCGGCCGTCCGGGCGCCCAGCAGCTCGTTCTTGACGACATCAGCATCGATGTCGCGCCGGGCGAGTTCGTCACCCTCCTGGGGGCTTCCGGTTGCGGAAAGTCGACTCTGCTCAATCTCGTCGCGGGGCTCGACCGGCCGTCCGCCGGGGAGATCGACGTCCCCGGCGGCCGTCCGGCCCTGATGTTCCAGGAGCATGCGCTGTTCCCCTGGCTCACCGCGGGGAAGAACATCGAGCTCGCGCTGAAGATGCGCGGTCTGCAGAAGCCCGAGCGACGGACCGAGGCCGAACGGCTGCTGGAGCTCGTACGCCTCAAGGGTGCGTACGGCAAGCGGGTGCACGAGCTCTCCGGCGGCATGCGCCAGCGCGTGGCCATGGCCCGCGCCATCGCGCAGGCCAGCCAGCTGCTGCTGATGGACGAACCGTTCGCGGCGCTGGACGCCATCACCCGCGACGTTCTGCATGACGAACTGACCCGCATCTGGCGGGAGACGAACCTGTCCGTCCTCTTTGTCACCCACAACGTGCGGGAGGCCGTCCGGCTCGCGGAGCGGGTCGTCCTGCTCTCGTCCCGCCCGGGCCGCATCGCCCGCGAGTGGGAGGTCGGCATCCCGCATCCCCGCCGGATCGAGGATTCGGCGGTCGCCGACCTCTCCGTCGAGATCACTGAACAGCTCCGGGGGGAGATCCGCCGACATGGCCAGCACTGACATCAAGCAACAGCCGACCGATACCGGACCCGACCAGCTCGCCGGTCTGGAGGCGGGGCTCGACGCCCTGGACACCCGGACCGCACAGCGTGTGCCGTTGGGCAAGACACTGCTGGCCAAGGCCGTACCGCCGATCGCGGCCATCGCGATCGTGCTGATGGCCTGGCAGCTCGCCTACCACTTCGAGGTGAAGGAGCACTACCTGCTCCCGAGCCCGGCGGACGTGGGCCGCACGCTCCAGGACAAGTGGCTCGACGGCACGCTCCTCGGCTTTGTGTGGACGAGCCTCTCGCGCGGCGCGCTCGGCTTCCTCATCTCTGTCGCGGTCGGCACACCGCTGGGGCTGATCGTGGCCCGGGTGAAGGTCGTACGCGCCGCGATCGGACCGATCCTGTCCGGACTGCAGTCACTCCCGTCCGTAGCCTGGGTGCCTGCCGCGATCATCTGGTTCGGCCTGACCGACGCCACCATCTACGCCGTCGTTCTGCTCGGCGCCGTGCCGTCGATCGCCAACGGCCTGGTCTCGGGCGTCGACCAGATCCCGCCGCTGTACCTCCGGGCGGGACGCGTCATCGGTGCGACCGGGCTGCAGGGCGTACGCCATGTGCTGCTGCCCGCCGCGCTGCCCGGGTACATCGCCGGCCTCAAGCAGGGCTGGGCGTTCTCCTGGCGCTCGCTGATGGCGGCCGAACTCATCGTCAACGCCGCCGATCTGGGCGTGGGCCTCGGTCAGTTGCTGGAACAGGGCCGCGAGCTTCAGGACATGTCCTGGGTCCTCAGCGCGATCCTGCTGATCCTCGTCGTCGGTATCGGTATCGAACTGCTCCTTTTCGCCCCTCTGGAGCGTCGCGTGCTGCGCAGCCGCGGTCTCCTCGTCAGGAACTGAGTCCCGATGCGCAGCCCCGTCCTCCTCGTCATCGCCCACGGCAGCCGCGACCCGCGGCATGCGGCGACCGTGCACGCCCTGGTGGAGCGTGCCAGGTCGCTGCGGCCGGGGCTGCGCGTGGAGACGGGCTTCCTGGACTTCAACGCCCCTTCCGTGCCACGGGTGCTGGAGCGGTTTGCCGCGGACGGCGTGGAGGACGTGGTCGCGCTTCCGCTGCTGCTGACGCGCGCCTTCCACGCCAAGGCCGACATCCCCGCCGTACTGCACGAGGCCTCGGCGCGGCTGCCGCGGCTGCGGATCCGTCAGGCCGAGGTGCTCGGTCCGTCGCCGCTGCTGCTCTCCGCCCTCGAAAAGCGGTTGTACGAGGCCGGGCTCGACCCGTCCCGGAAAAGCTCGACGGGGCTGGTCCTGGCCTCGGCGGGCTCCACAGACCCGGAGGCGATCGCAGTGATCGCAGACATAGCGCGGGAGCTGCGGCACACCGGTTGGTGCGCCGTGCGGCCTGCGTTCGCCTCCGCATCCCTTCCGCGCACCGAGGAGGCGGTACGGGCGCTCCGGGACGAGGGCGTACGGCGGGTGGCGGTGGCTCCGTACGTCATCGCTCCGGGCTTTCTCCCGGACCGCATCGCCCGCGGGGCCGAGGAGGCGGACGTGATCGCCGATGTCCTGGGCGCCGCGCCGGAGCTGGCGAGGCTGTTGCTCCTGCGCTGCGACGAGGCGCGGGTCGACCGGCCGCTGGCGAACACCGCCTGAGCGTGCCGCCCCGGCCCCCGACCGCCGGACCTGTTGGACATCAAGCCCACCGCGGGTCCCGTCCGCTGTCGGCCAGGGCCCGGTCGAAGGCCGGTGCCCCGTCCGGCAGCGGCACCGCGTCGGCGAAGCCGTCGTACTGGCGGTAGATCTCGGCGTGCTCGTCGACGACGGTCAGGATCAGCGCCGCGGCAGCGTCCGAGATCCGGTAGTCCTGCCCGGTCGCGCGGGCCAGGTCCCAGCCGTGGACGGCCAGTTCCTTGGTGATCAGGGAGGCGATCACGGGCGCGGGCATCGCGGCGGAACCGAGGTCCACCTCGCCCTCCCAGACGGCCGGATCGGACCAGGCGGCGACGGCGCGGTCCAGCTGAGCGGCGTACTGCTCCGCCCAGTCGGCATCGGTGGTGAAGTCGCGGCCGGTGAGCTCCTCGGGGAGCTGCTTGCGCAGGGCGCGGTGCTCGAGGCCGTGGGAGGAGTAGAGGACGAGATGGTTGACGAGTCCGCGGACGTCCCACTCCTTGCAGGGCGTGGGTGCGGACAGCTGGTCGGCGCTGACGCCACGGGCGATCCGGGCGGCTTCGGCGGCGCATTCCGTCAGGTGCGGGTACACGGTGTTCTTGTCCATGCCCCGCACGCTAGGTCGGCGTGCGGGGCGGGGTCTTGAAAAAACACGACGCCCCCGGAGCCGGCGCCGCAGCCGCTCGGCCGGTGTGACGCTGCGCGGGTCGACCGCTCACCCGCGGTCGCCGCCTGACGCCTTCGGCCGAGCACTCGGGCTCACCTGCGGACTGCTTGCTGCCTGCTGCTTGCTGCTTGCTGCTTGCTGCTTGCTGCTTGCTGCTTGCTGCTTGCTGCTGAACGTTCCTACGACGGGCCGCACGAACCGCGCGATCCGGCGCCGAATCCGGTCTCATGGGCCCACACATGGGTGCAGTTGGAACACTGCAGATGCAGCAGGCTGCCCTCGTTGGACAGCAGATAGCGCCAGTGGTGGGGGCAGGTGCGTCCGGCCAGGCAGACGGCGCAGTCCTGGTGGTCGGCGCATGCCGGGCAACGCGTCCAGGCGCGGCGTCCGGCGTCAGCCGTCGGATCAAGCGGCAGCATGGCCATCGCTCCCCCCTCCCGGAAGGACACCGGCCGCCACAAGCTCGGCGTATATCTTCTGCTGCTCGTCGTCGAGGTTCGAGTACAGCAGGCGGTACGCCTCCTGCTCGCCCTCCAGAACGGCCACCGGGTCCCAGTCGTCTCCGAGCGCCGCCAGCACCGCGGCGCGCCGCGTGACCTCCTGGACGGTCAGGTCCATCTCGAACGCGTAGTGGTCCGGATCCTGGTCGTTGATCATGCTGTGCTTCTCTCGCCGGGTCGATGGCCGAACCCGTCGTGTCTATCAAGGGGGTGCGAACCGAGGAAGCGTCAGCTCATAGGGGCCGTCACGGCATGAAACGGACCGTCGACCCACTGAAGCATCCGACTCCATATATCGGGACAAAAGCCGCCAGGCGGCCCACGCTGTGTGAGAGACTCCACACCTCGCTCGCTGCTTGAAATCACTCGGCCACTTCGGCGTCGACGATCGCGGTCAGCTCCGCGACGGACATCGATCCGGCGGCCCTGCCTTCGCGGGCGAAGCTGTTGGCGACGCGCTGCAGCACGTCGTTCACCGGCGTGGGTACGCCATGGACACGGCCGACCAGGGCGATCTCACCGTTGAGGTAGTCGGCCTCGATCGTGCCCGTACCGCGGTTGAGGCTCTGCCAGGACGAGCCGCCTCCACGCTTGGAGCCGTCCAGCGGGTCGAAACGGATCTTGTCGCCCCTGAACTCCTTCTGCTCCGCCTCGCTCACCACCTCGATACCCGCGGCCGCGATCACCGCGCGGGCCTCCGCCGTCGCACGCTCGGCGAGCCGCACGCCGTCCTCGCCGGCGATCACTCCGGTGGCGGCCTCCACAGCATTGGCGACATTGTTGGTGAGCTTCGCGTACTTCCAGCGCATGACGTCCGGGACGACCGGTGCGAGCAGCCTGGACTTCTCCAGGTCGGCGGAGATGCGCAGTGCGGTCTCGTCGGTTCCTGACGGATAGCGGCCCAGGTGCAGGATGCCGGTCATGGGAGCACAGGTGGCCGAGACAGAACCCGGCTCGAGGTAGGTGGCGGGAAGGTAGACGCACATGCCGTACACACGGCGGAAGCGGCGCAGCGCGAGACGCTCGCTCTCCACGCCGTTCTGCGCGCAGACCAGCGGCAGCAGTTCGCCTGCCGTACCACCGCCGGCGACGGGCTGCGCGGCCCAGTCCTCCAGGGCGGCGGTGCTGTCCTGCGTCTTCACCGCGAGGAACAGGACGTCGTCCGGGCGCAGTTCGAGGGCGTCCGGCCGGTCCACGACCGGCAGCGGGTGCGTGCTGGTCCCGTCCGCCGTGGTGAGCCGCAGTCCCTTCGCGCGCAGCGCCTCGAAGTGCGTGCCGCGTGCGACGAGGACCACCTCGTGCCCCGCCTCGGCCAGCCGCCCGCCGACAGTGCCGCCTATCGCCCCTGCCCCGATGATGATGTAGCGCATACGCACGAGACTCGCACAGTTGGGTACGGTCCAGCCATGATCTTGGAGACTTTCCGGCTCGGCGGAAAGCTGACCGTACGCCGGCTCGGCTACGGCACCGCACAGCTCGCCGGCCGGGGGTACTGGGGGCCGCGCGGTGAGCGCGCGGATGCCCTCGCGGTGCTGCGGCGGGCGGTCGAACGGGGCGTCACGCTCATCGACACCGCCGACAACTACGGCCCGCACCTTGCCGAGGAGTTGGTCGCCGAGGCCCTGTACCCGTATCCGGCCGACCTGGTCGTCGCGACAAAGGGCGGGGTGGTGCGTACGAGCGACAGTGCCTGGCACATCGCGGGACGGCCCGAGCAGTTGCGGGCCATGTGCGAGGCGAGCCTGCGCAGGCTGCGTACGGAGACGATCGGCCTGTACCAGCTGCACCGGCTCGACCCCGAGGTTCCCCTCGACGAACAGCTCGGCACGCTCGGGGAGTTGAGGCGTGAGGGCAAGATCAGGCACATCGGTCTGGACACGGTCACCGCCGGTCAGCTGACAAGAGCGCTGCACATCGCGCCGATCGCCTCGGTGCAGAACCGCTTCAATCTCATCGACCGGGAGT
This sequence comes from Streptomyces sp. NBC_01750, assembly GCF_035918095.1. Lineage (NCBI taxonomy): Bacteria > Bacillati > Actinomycetota > Actinomycetes > Kitasatosporales > Streptomycetaceae > Streptomyces > Streptomyces sp. NBC_01750. The sequence continues at coordinate 6,981,303 of NZ_CP109137.1, read as the reverse complement.
CGGAGGCGGTACTCGAGGTGTGCGAGGCGAACGGCCTCGCTTTCCTGCCGTGGTTCCCACTCGCCAATGGAGCCCTGACCGGCGCGGCCGCCGCCGCGCTCGACACGGTCGCCGCGCGCCATGGCGCGAGCAAAGGCCAAATCGCGCTCGCCTGGCTGCTGCACCGCTCCCCGGTGCTGTGTCCGACGCCGGGTACCGGATCCCTCGCGCACCTGGAGGAGAACCTTGACGCGTCCGCCATCCGGCTCACGGAGGCGGATCTGTTGGCACTTCGCTGACCGGCGCTGCACTGACCGGCTCTTCGGTCACCGGTCGGGCGGCTTCGGCCTACGACGGTGGTCGCGTCCTCACTGAACTCGCGTGCCCTGGTGGAAGTAGAGCAGCCACTTGCCACTGGTCAGGCGCCACAGCGAACTTCGGTGGGCGCGGTGAGCGCCCGACTGGGTGGTGAACGTCAGATGCACCACGTCCGGCGCGAGCTGCACACCTTTCATCTGCGAGGTGGTGATGGGCCGCGGCGCCGGCACGTCCCGCGCCATGAGGGTGGCGAGGATCGACGCCCGGTCCCAGAGCCGGCCCGAAGTGCCGAACTCCTGGTAATCCGGGTGGAACAGCTCGGCGAGCAGCTGGGGCGAGGAACGCACGATCGGGTCGAGAAGGCGCAATTCCGCCTCCATGGCGCCATTGACGGCCTCGGTGGGATCAGTCACGGGTCAGCTCCACCAGTTTGACGACGGTGTTCCAGTTACGGCTGGTGGCGACGATGCCCTTGAACAGGCTCGGCCTCGCGAGCACTTCGGCCAGCTTGGAGCGGCCGAGGCCGTTCGGCACGTACAGATAGAGCACCCGGTCGCCGAGCCGGAACTCCTCCGGCAGATGGGCCGCAACATCGATCGAGGCGAGCCGCTCGGGGCCGACGCGCTCCGAGAAGTAGGTGGCATGCAGTTGCTTGCCCTCGAGCGAGGCCGCGGGGAAGGGGCACGCGTCGGCGACCTCCTTCAGATACCTACCGCTGCGCACCAGGCAGTCGACGCCGAAACCGAAGCGCTTCTCGATGGCTCGCTCCAGTGAGGCGCCCAGCGCCTTCTCGTCGTCCGAGTCGCTGGTGAAGACGGCGTTGCCGCTCTGCAGATACGTGGCGACGTCACCGTGACCCAGCTCCGCGAGCAGTTCACGCAGATCCGCCATGGGCACCCTCTTGTGCCCGCCCACATTGATCCCGCGCAGCAGGGCCGCATACCTCGTCATCGCCACACCATAAGACGGCCGCCGCACCCCGTGGGGGAGGGCACGGCGACCGCCGGTTCAGCGTTGGAGTCCGTCGGCTACTCGACGACCTTCAGCAGCTTGTTGGGCGTGCCTGCGCTGGGGTTGGAGATCTTGTCGGGCGTGGCGCCGTCGGTCAGGGCCTTGGCGACCTGCTCCGGGGTGGCGTCCTGGTGACCGCCGAGGTAGACCGCCGCGGCGCCGACCACGTGCGGGGTCGCCATCGAGGTGCCGGAGATGGTCTTCGTACCCTCGTCGCTGTCGTTCCACGCAGAGGTGATGTCCGAGCCCGGGGCGTAGATGTCCACGCTGCCACCGAAGTTGGAGAACTCCGACTGCTTGTCCTCCTTGGTGGAGGAGGCGACGGTGATCGCTTCCTTGACGCGCGCCGGGGATCCCTGGCTCGCGTCGGTGGACTCGTTGCCGGCCGCGACGGCGAAGGTGACGCCGGAGGCGATCGCCTTGCGGACAGCCTCGTCGAGCGCCTCGTCGACGCCGCCGCCGAGGCTCATGTTGGCGACGGACGGGCCCTTGTGGTTCTTGGTGACCCAGTCGATACCCGCGACGACCTGCTCCGTCGTACCGGAGCCGTTGTCGTCGAGGACACGGACGGCGACGATCTTCGCCTTCTTGGCGACACCGTACGTGGCGCCGGCGATGGTGCCGGCGACATGGGTGCCGTGGCCGTTGCCGTCGTCGGCGGAGTCGTCGTTGTCCACGGCGTCGAAGCCGTGGGTGGCACGACCGCCGAAGTCCTTGTGGGTGATACGGACTCCGGTGTCGACGACGTACGCCGTCACGCCCTCGCCCGCGCTGTCGGGGTAGGTGTACTTCTTGTCGCCGGCCGTGTCGGCCTGGTCGATCCGGTCGAGGCCCCAGGACGGCGGATTGTCCTGGGTCGCGTTGATCGAGAACTTCTTGTTCTGGACGACCTTGGCGACGGACGGGTCGGCGGCGAGGCGCTTGGCCTCGGTCTCCGTAAGACCGCTCGCGGAGAAGCCGTTGATGGCGGAGCTGTAGTTACGCTGCAGCTTGCCGCCGTACTCGTTGGCCAGGTCCTGCTTGTCGGCCTTCTTGTCCAGCATCACGATGTAGCTGCCATCGATCGCGCCTGCGGCATTCGCACCGTAGATGGTGCCCTGTGGGGAGGGCGCCGCTCCGGCGAATGAGGTGTTGAGTACGGTCACTCCGGCTGCGGCAGCCACGGCGGTTATCGCCGCGGTGAGCTTGATCCTGCTCGCGCGCTTGTGAGTTGCCATGAAGAGGGATCTCCTCGTCAGCATTTGTGGGGGGATTGCCCGCCGGACGGAAAATCTCCGGGGGCTGCCTCGAAACCCTGACCGATTGACGCGCGCAGATCAAGACCTTCATACAGCTGTGACTTACTCAACAAGGTTTCGTAATAATGAATCGGCCAGGGCCGAACAAGTCGGACTTCACCCCCAACCGCCTTTACGTGTAAGGGGCTTCGATCCTCCTTGTCGGGGATCCGACCGGTCCGCAAGGAGGAGAGAGCCACCCCGCCGTGTCACCGGCGAGCAGGAGGAGACGGCCTGAATGTGCCCATAGCTTCTAAGCGGAGACAACGGCGCGGCGCCGACGTCATTTCGAGGGGGGCAGGACCGTCATGGGGAAAGCAGAAAGAGGTCCGCGCGGAATCGCCGCGCGAGCCGGCGGCTGGAGCGCGCGACACCGCTGGGCAGCAGTGGGAATCTGGGTGCTGTTCGTCGTCCTCGCCATGGCGGCCGGCTCGGCCGCGGGCACGGTCGAACTCAAGGACAGCGATCAGCTGAAGGGCGAGACCACCCAGGCGGCCCGGATCGCGGAGGACGCGGGAGTCGAAGAGCCGGCCGGTGAGACCGTGCTCGTCCAGGCGAAGGACACGGCGGCGAGGGCGACCGACCCCGAGTTCCGTACAGCCGTCGCCGCGGTGATCAAGGCGGTCGGCGGCACGGGTGAAGTGACCGGGGTGACGTCGCCGTACGACACCAAGAGCATTTCGAAGGACGGGCGCAGCGCGCTCGTGCAGTTCGATGTGCGCGGCGACCCGGAAACCGCGAGCGACCGGATCGAGCCGGTCCTCAATGCCGTCGCCAAGGTCCAGGCCTCCCACAAGGAGCTGCGGATCGAGGAGATCGGCGGCGCGAGTATGCGCAAGACCTTCGACGAGGCCTTCGGCGACGACTTCCAGCAGGCGGAGCTCTCGGCGGTGCCGGTCGCGCTCGGCATTCTGCTGATCGCCTTCGGCGCTCTGGTGGCCGCTCTGCTGCCGGTAGCTCTGGCCATCACCGCGATCATGGCGACGATGGGGCTGATGGGAGTCGCCAGCCATTTCCAGCCGATGAGCGATTCCGCGAACTCCGTGATGCTGCTGGTGGGTCTGGCGGTCGGCGTCGACTACTGCCTCTTCTATCTGCGGCGCGAGCGCGAGGAGCGGGCAGCCGGGCGCGACGCTGCCACGGCGATGCAGATCGCGGCGGCGACCAGCGGACGGGCCGTCATCGTCTCCGGTGTGACGGTCTGTGTGGCCATGGCCGGCATGCTCTTCACCGGGATCGGCGAGTTCGAGTCGATGGGGCTCTCCTCTCTGATCGTGGTTGCTGTGGCGATGGTCGGTTCGGTGACGGTGCTGCCGGCGCTGCTGTCGCTGCTCGGCGAGCGGGTGGAGAAGGGGCGCGTGCCCTTCCTGAACCGCGGGAAGCGCGGCGCGAACGGAGCGGGTGGCGCGGAGAGCCGGGTGTGGGGCCGGGTGCTCGGGGGCGTCCTGAAGCGGCCCCTGGTGTCGCTGCTCGTGGCGGCGGGCGCGCTGGTCGCGATCGCCCTGCCCGCCATGGGTATGAAGACCCAGAACTTCACGCTGGACCAGGAGTTCGGCAACTCGGTGCCGATCGTCGGGACGTACGAGCGGATCAACGAAGCGTTCCCGGGCGGGGCGGACCCGGCGGAGGTCATCGTCAAGGCGGACGACATCAACGCCGCCCCTGTGCGCAACGCGATCGCCGACTTCCGTAGGAGCGCGGTCGCTTCGGGCGCCTCCGAGGGCCCGGTCACGGTTGTGACGCACGATGCCCAGAACCTCGCGTTCGTATACGTACCGCTGGTGGGCGGCTCCGACCAGGACAAGGCGGAGAAGAGCCTGGGCATCCTGCGGGACACGGTCCGGCCGGCCACGCTCGGCAAGGTCGACGGCCTCCAGGCGCCGATCAGCGGCCAGGTCGCGGGCTCGAAGGACTTCAACGATCAGCTCACCGGGGCGGTGGCACCCGTCTTCGCCTTCGTCGTGGTGTTCGCCTTCGTGCTGATGCTGTTGTCGTTCAGGTCGCTGACGATCGCGATCACCTCAATCGTCCTCAACCTGCTGTCGGTGGGCGCGGCGTACGGCATCCTGACGGCCGTCTTCCAGCACGGCTGGGGCGCGGGGCTGGTCGGCGCGGAGGGCGTGGGCGCGATCATCGCCTGGCTGCCGCTGTTCCTCTTCGTGATCCTGTTCGGACTCTCGATGGACTACCACGTGTTCGTGGTGTCGCGGATCCGTGAGGCGAAGGTGCAGGGACGCGAGACGCGGGACGCGATTACGCATGGCGTCGTGACGACGGCGGGGGTGGTGACGAGTGCGGCGGTCATCATGGTGGCGGTGTTCGCGATCTTCGGCACCCTGTCGATGCAGTCGATGAAGCAGATGGGTGTGGGCCTTGCGGCGGCGGTGCTGATCGACGCGACGATCATCCGCGGGGTGCTGCTTCCGGCGATCATGGCGCTGTTGGGCGAGCGGAACTGGTACTTCCCGAAGTGGCTGCGGTGGCTGCCGGATCTGACGCACGACGAGTCGACGGTGGCGGAGGCGCGGGTGAGGGCGCCGCGCCACGACGACGACGGCCGACCGGAACCGGCCCGGGTCTGAAGCGGGTTGATGTCCCCGCGGCCCGGGTCTGAGACGGGTTGATGTCCCCGCGGCCCGGGAGCCATGCGCTCCCGGGCCGCGGGGGTTGGGGTGCGTGGGCGGACCCTGGTCTCGGGGGTGCGGGTGCCTTGCGGGTCCCTTGCGGGGTGCGGGTCTTGGGTGCTTGGGCGTGCCCGGTCTTGGGCGTGCCCGGTCTTGGGCCGCTCCGGGGCTCGTGTCCGGGACTGCTTTCCTCACCGCGCTTCGCGCGAGTTGCGACGCTTTACGTCCCGGACGCGACCCCTGCGCGTCCCCCTGCCAGGGGGCAAGGCCGGGCCCTCGGGTGCCCGCGCCCCGGGCGTCAGCGCTGATAGCGGGAGAGAACCAGGTTGCCGTCATTGACCAGGCGTTTCTCCAGCTCCGGCGCATCGATCGCGCCGCTGTAGTACTCCTGCAGCGCCGGAGTCGCCACCTTGTCCTTCCACTCCGGGTAGCCGCGCACCGACTGGGCCGGCGCCGAGCGCAGATCCCGCGCGAGTGCGGCGCCTGTCGACCAGCCCGCCTCATCGGTGTGCAGGGCCGGGTCCGCCAGCGCCTTCGAACCCGTCGGCAGCATCCAGTCGCCCTTCGCCAGCCGCACCATGTTCCGCGGCTGGAGCATGAAGTCGATGAACCGCGCAGCTTCCTTCTTGTGAGGGGTGTCCTCCGCGACGGAGAGAGTCTGCGGGCTCACGCCCTGGGCCGGGCCCCCGGGGCCCGCCGGGGCGGGGAGCACCGTCCACTCGAAACCCTTGGGCGCCTGCTGGACAATCTGCTGACGGTACGAGAAGCCCAGCGGGACCATCGCGTACTTGCCGCCGAAGAAGCCGGGCAGCGTGTCCGAGCCGCCCATGCCGAGCGTGGTGCGGGAGGCGCTCTTGTCGGTGTTGACCTGATCGTGCACGGTGCCGGGCACCACGCCGTCGCCATCGGTGAACTTGATCGTGACCTTCCCGTCGTCGCCGCGGTGGAAGAGCTGCCCGCCCGCGGACAGACCGAGGTTGAGGGTGACGGAGACCGGCTCCTTGAGCGGCCAGGCGACACCGTACTTTCCCTCCCCCATCTCCTCCGTGAGCGTCTTGGTGACCTGGCGGAACTCCTCCCAGCTCCACGGCTTCCCGGCCGTCGGAATACGCACCCCCGAGGAGTCGAGGATTTTCTTGTTGGCGATGAGAACGCGCGGCTCCTGGAGGAATGGCACGCCGTAGACCCCCTTGCCGAAGGTCGCCGACTCCCAGCTCTGCCGCGGGATGTCCGCCGTGAGGCGTTCCGGCAGCAGCCCACTCAGATCGGCGAGGTAGCCGCCGTACGCGAAGTCGGCGAGGTCGTCGGAGGCGTCATGGATGATGTCCGGCGCCTCGCCACCCTCGAAGGAGGTCAGCAGCTGGTCATGGACGCTGTCCCAGCTGCCCTGGACATACTCGACCCGGATGTCGGGGTGGCTCGTGTTCCACTCCTTCACCAGCTCCTTGTTGGCGTCCACGGACTCCTGCTGCCAGGCCAGGGACTGGAAACGGAGCGTGATCCTTCCGCTGTCGGCTCCGCCCCCGTCGGCCGAGCAGCCGGTCAGCAGCAGCGCACATACGGCGGCAGCGGCCGCGAGTCTCCGCATCAGCTCTTCACCGCCCCTGTCAGCATCCCGCCCGTGATCCGCTTCTGGATGATCGCGAAGATGACGAGCGAGGGAATCGTCGCGAGGAACGCGGCAGCGGCCAGCGGCCCGAGATCAGCGACGCCCTCAGCGCCGAGGAAATGCGTGAGGACGACCGGCAAGGTCTGTGTCTGCGGGGTCTTGAGCAGGACGAGCGCGAAGAAGAACTCGTTCCACGCGGTGATGAAGGCGAACAGCGCGGTGGCCACGATGCCGGGAGCGAGCAGCGGGGCGGTGACCGAGACAAGCGTGCGGAGCCTGCCCGCGCCGTCGACCGACGCCGCCTCCTCCAGTTCGCGGGGCACGGCCCGTACATATCCGCCCAGCATCCAGAGCGCGAACGGCAGCGACCAGACGACGTACACCATGATCAGACCGGACAGCGTGTTGATCAGATGCAGGTTCTTCAGGATCAGGAACAGCGGAATGATCACCAGTACGAACGGGAACGCCTGGCTGACCACGACCCAGCCGGTGGCCGCGGCGGAGAGCTTGTTGCGGTTGCGGGCCATGACGTAAGCCATGGGCGTCGCGATCACGACGGCGATGAGCGCGGCGGACAGGGCCGCGATCAGGCTGTTGCCGGCGGCCCGGAGGAGCGGCTGCTCGTCGAAGGCCTGCCGGAAGTTGTCGAGGGTGGGATCGTCCGGAATCCAGGTGGGGTGCAGCGAGCCCAGTTCGCGCGGCGGTTTGAAGGCGGTGGAGATCAGCCAGAGGAAGGGGAACGCGAGGAAGACGAGGTAGCAGAGGAGCGCCACGTACTGGCCTGCTCGGCCGGATCTGCTGGTGCGTGGCGTCGTCACTGCCCCTCCCCTCCCTTGAGCCGTCCTACGAGGTAGAACGCGAGCATCACCGATATCACCGCGACCATGACGCAGCCCATGGCGGCGGCGTAGCCGAACTGGCCGTAGCGGAAGGCCTCTTCGTAGGCGAAGAGCATGGGGAGGCGGGTGCGGCCGCCGGGGCCGCCGTTGGTGAGGACGTACACCAGTGCGAAGGAATTGAAGTTCCAGATGAAATTGAGCGCCGTGATGGCGAGCGCGACGGGCTTGAGAGCAGGCCAGGCGACGGTGCGGAACCGGCGCCAGGCGCCGGCGCCGTCGAGCGCGGCGGCCTCGTGGAGCTCGTGCGGGGTGTTCTGGAGTCCGGCGAGAAGCGCGACGGTGGTCTGCGGCATGCCTGCCCAGATCCCGACGACGATCACGGCGGGAAGGGCGGTGGCGAGTCCGGTCAGCCAGTCGCGTCCGTCTCCGAGTCCGAGGTCACGGATGGTCTCGTTCAGGATGCCCGCGTCGGGGTTGTAGACGAGCCGCCACATGATGCCGACGACGACCTCGGGCATGGCCCAGGGAATGATCGCGATGGCGCGCGCCAGCCAGCGGAAGCGGAGGTTCTGGTTGAGCAGGAGAGCGAGGCCGAGCGCGAGCAGGAACTGCGGGAGCGTCACGCCGATCGCCCAGAGCAGGCCGATCCTGAACGAGTCCCAGAAGAGCGTGTCGTGGAGCAGGTCCTGGAAGTTCAGCGTCCCGATCCACTCGGTGGGCTGGGTGCGGCCCGCCTGGGAATCGGTGAAGGCGAGCGATATGCCGTAGAGCAGCGGCCCGACGCTCAGCACCAGAATCGGGATCAGGGCAGGCAGTACGAGGAACCAGACCCCGTGGTCCGGCTGCTTCCCGGACCACGGATGCTCGGACCGTGCCTTGCCGGGCCGCGAGGTTGCGGTCGCCAATGTCACGGATTCGGCTCCTTCGGGCGGCCCATCCCGGTCCGGCCGCCCAGGCGGCCTCCGTCATCGTGCTGACGGTCCGTCGGTTCGTCAACCCCACCTGCGTGGATGCGAGACTTTGGCGGATTCGCGCAAGCGGTGGGAGAGACATGGACGAGACACGAGCACGCGCCGTGCTGGCGGCTGCGGGACTTCCTGCCGATGCGACGCTGCTCGCGCTCGGCGAGAACGCGGTGTTCGGGGCGGGCGAGGTGGTCGTCAAGGTTGGCCGGGACGCGGAGCTGCTGGCGCGGGCGGAGCGTGAACTGTCCATCGCCGCCTGGCTGTCGGAGGCGGGGGTGCCTGCCGTGCGGGCGGCCGAGCCCAAGCCGCGGCTGGTGACGGGCCATCCGGTGACGGTGTGGCACCGGCTGCCGGATGCCGTACGCCCGGCGGAGCCGGCGGATCTGGCGGATCTGCTGCGCCGGATCCACGCGCTCGACTCGCCGTCCTTCTCCCTTCCGCGGCGGGACCTGCTCGGGGGCGTCGAGCGCTGGCTGCGTCTCGCGGGCGAGGCGATCGACCCGGCCGACGCGGCCTATCTGCGCGAGCGCCGCGACGGTTTCGCCGAGGCGGCGTCCGGGCTCACCCCACATCTGCCGCCGGGCCCGATCCACGGCGACGCACTCCCCCGCAACGTCCATGTGGGCCCGGACGGCCCGGTCCTGGTGGACCTGGAGACGTTTTCCTCGGACCTCCGCGAGCATGATCTGGTGGTCATGGCGTTGTCCCGCGACCGCTACGGACTGGCGCCCGAGGCGTATACGTCGTTCACCGAGACATATGGCTGGGACGTCCGCGAGTGGCCCGGCTGCGCGGTCCTGCGCGGCGCCCGCGAAACGGCAAGCTGCGCCTGGGTGGCGCAGCACGCGCCGACGAACCCGGCGGCGCGGGAGGAGTTCGCCTGCCGGATCGCTTCACTGCGTGAGGGGGCGGAGAGGGTCCGCTGGCACACGTTCTGACGGTGCGAGGGCGGACGCCTGCGGCGGGGCTTGTTCCCTGTCCTTCCCGTAACCGAGGAGCTCGGCCCCCTGGACCCCGAACGTGCTTCGCGCGTGTCCTCAATCGCCGGACGGGCTTGATTTTCAAGCCTCGTCGGCGATTGAAGCGCGGGGTCCGGGGCGGAGCCCCGGTTACGCGAAGGGGCGGGCAAGGGACAAAGACCCCTGGCTCAGCCCGCCGTCGGTGCCAGTTCCCGCAGGGGCCAGGACGCGTCCACCACCGCGTCCGCGCTGCCCTTCTCCCGCAGGAAGCGCTGGAAGTCCGTCGCCCACTCCGCGTACCACCCGATCTGGCGCTCATGCAGCTCCGCCGGAGTCAGCGCCGCCACCGGGCCGTGCCGTTCGGCTATCGCGCGGGCCACTCGCACCGCTGCGAGTGCGTCCGCGGACGCATCGTGGGCCGCGTCCAGGACCACGCCGTACTCGACGCAGACCGCCTCCAGAGTGCGCTTGCCCTTGCGGTAGCGGTCGACCGCCCGGTCGATGGTGTACGGGTCGATCACCGGTCCGATCGGGCGGCCCGAAAGACGGTCCGTCAGGGAAGGGAGATCGTGGCGCCGCAACTCCGCCGTCAGCAGCGTCAGGTCGAATGCCGCGTTGTACGCGACGACCGGCACCCCCTGCGCCCAGTACCCCGTCAGGGTCTGTGCGATCTCGTCCGCCACCTCGCGTGCCGGGCGGCCCTCCGCCGTGGCCCGCTCACTGCTGATGCCGTGGATCGCCGACGCCTGCGCCGGGATGCGGATGCCCGGATCCGCCAGCCAGCCCCGCCGCCGGACCGGCTCCCCCGGCCGGACACCGACGATCGCCGCCGTCACGATCCGTGCCTCCAGCGGCTCCGTACCCGTCGTCTCCAGATCGAAGCCGACCAGCGGTTCCCCGTGCCAAGCCATCCTGGCCCTCCTTCGTCGTGCGGTGGTGCGTTCTCCCCCGGTGGGTTTTCACCCTCCCACGTGCCACTGACAACTCAGGAGACGGGACGCGAATCCGCCCATACGGACTCGAACTCCTCGCGGTATGTCTGGAAAAGGCCGTTCTCGCCGTCATGTCCGGCGCGGAGCACCGCGCGCCCGCCGCCCCGCAGCACCAGCACCGGCGCCTCCATCCCCCGTGCCCGGCGCAGATAGGACTGGATGACGGCCAGGCCGTCCGGGCCATCGCCGTCGACCAGGTAGGCGGTGAAGCGCGGCGTCTCGTCGAAGACCTGGATCTCGAAAGCTCCCGGGTCGCGGAGGCGCGAGCGTACTCGGCGCATATGGAGAATGTTCATCTCCACCGTGCGACTCAACTCACCTTTCTTCAGACCCAGTTCGCGTTCGCGGCGCTTGACCGCACTGCTCGCCGGGTTCAGGAAGAGGAGCCGGACCCGGCAGCCGGATTCGGCGAGGCGGACCAGCCGGCGGCCGGAGAAGTTCTGGACCAGGAGGTTCAGGCCTATGCCGATCGCGTCGAGGCGGCGCGCACCGCCGAAGAGGTCTTCGGCGGGGAGCTGGCGCTGCAGCCGGACCCGGTCCGGGTGGACGGAGACCACATCCGCGTAACGGTCGCCGACGAGTTCCTCGACCGCGTCGACCGGGAGACGGTCGGCCGAGGGCACGCCCGCGCCGCTGCCGAGTATCTCCAGGAGCCGGGCGGAGGCACGCTCGGCCTGGGCGAGCACCGCCTCGTTCAGCGCGCGGTTGCGGGAGACGACATTCCGCGCGACCTCCAGTTCGTCCAGCGCCAGCTCGACATCGCGCCGGTCGTCGAAGTACGGCTCGAAGCACGGCCAGTGCTGGACCATCAGCTCGCGCAGCTGCGGGAGGGTCAGGAAGGACAGGACATTGTCGTCCGCCGGATCCAGCAGATAGCCCTTGCGGCGCGAGACCTCGCGTACGGCGACCGCGCGCTGCACCCACTCCTGCCCCGCGGGCCCCGCCGCGGCCACCACCCAGTCGTCGCCGTGTACCGGTTCATAGATGGGGCGCAGCACCGCCGCCACCACGGCCCGCAGGCGCTGCTCCACCAGGTTCAGCCAAATGTAGGCCCGCCCGGCGCGCTGGGCGCGCGTACGCACCTCGCTCCAGGCGTCCGCGCCCCAGTCCAGTTCCGCCCCGATCTCCATCGGCCGTGCGAGGGAAACCGCTCCGGGCGGCGCGTCGGCGGAGTCCCCCTCATGACCAGCGTCACCTGGGGGTAGCTCCAGCCCTCCCGAGCTCACCCGCGCACCCCTCTTCCTTCCCCCTTCAACGATCAAGGAAGACTACTCCGCCTGTGGGACACGATGCAGCCGGAACGGCAGTGTCCTTTCCCAACTCCCTTTCCATATCCGGCCCTTCTGCCTGGCGAGATCTGCCGGAGTGAGCGGATTCATAGCGGTTGCGTCACCGGGTCGTGCGAGGAACCCGATGTTGACCGCGTCGTCCTCCCCTGCGGAGGCACCTCACCGGGGATACTTCCGGGGAGGATCTGGGCCAAGTGCCCCCCAGCACCCGGATCAGAAGTGGAAGAGTCATATCTATGCAGGTCTGGCCGGGACAGGCGTATCCATTCGGTGCCACGTACGACGGCGCCGGCACCAACTTCGCGGTGTACTCCGAAGCCGCCCGACGAATCGAGCTGTGCCTGCTGCATGACGACGGTTCGGAGACCGACGTCGAGCTGCGGGAGACCGATGCCTTCGTGCGGCACGCGTATCTGCCGGGCGTGATGCCGGGTCAGCGGTACGGATTCCGCGTCCACGGTCCGTACGCCCCGGACCGCGGGCAGCGCTGCAACTCCGCCAAGCTGCTCCTCGATCCGTACGCCCGTGCGATCAGCGGCAGCATCGACTGGGGCGAGACGGTGTACGGCTACCACTTCGGCAAGCCGGACTCGCGCAACGACCTGGACTCGGCGCCGCACACAATGAGCTCGGTCGTGGTCAACCCGTACTTCGACTGGGGTGACGACCGGCCGCCGCGCATCGACTACCACCGCACGGTGATCTACGAGGCCCATGTGAAGGGCCTCACGATGCTGCATCCGGAGCTGCCGAAGGAGCTGCGCGGTACGTACGCGGGCCTCGCGCATCCCGCCGTCATCTCGCATCTGACCGAACTGGGCGTCACAACGCTCGAGTTGATGCCGGTGCATCAGTTCGTCAACGACCACCGGCTGGTGGACGCGGGGCTGAACAACTACTGGGGCTACAACACCATCGGGTTCTTCGCGCCGCACAATTCCTACGCGTCCTGGGGCGACCGGGGCGAGCAGGTGCTGGAGTTCAAGCAGGCCGTACGGGCGCTGCACAAGGCGGGCATCGAGGTCATCCTCGATGTGGTCTACAACCACACGGCGGAGGGCAACCATCTGGGGCCGACGCTCTCCTTCCGGGGCCTCGACAACGCCTCGTACTACCGGCTGTCCGACGACCCGCGCTACTACACGGACACGACAGGCACCGGAAACTCACTGCTGATGCGCAGCCCCCATGTACTGCAGCTGATCATGGACTCGCTGCGGTACTGGGTGACCGAGATGCATGTCGACGGTTTCCGCTTCGACCTGGCGGCCACGCTGGCCAGGCAGTTCCACGAGGTGGACCGGCTGTCGTCGTTCTTCGACCTGGTACAGCAGGACCCGGTGGTCAGCCAGGTGAAGCTGATCGCCGAGCCGTGGGACGTGGGCGAGGGCGGCTATCAGGTGGGGAACTTCCCGCCGCTGTGGACCGAGTGGAACGGCAAGTACAGGGACACCGTGCGGGACCTGTGGCGGGGCGAGCCTCGCACGCTGGCGGAGTTCGCGTCCCGGCTGACCGGCTCGTCCGACCTGTACCAGGACGACGGGCGGCGGCCGCTCGCCTCCATCAACTTCACCACCTGCCACGACGGCTTCACGCTGCACGACCTGGTCTCGTACAACGACAAGCAGAACGAGGCGAACGGCGAGGGCAACCGCGACGGCGAGAACCACAACCGGTCCTGGAACTGCGGCGCGGAGGGCGAGACGACCGACCCCGAGGTGCTCGATCTGCGGGACCGGCAGATGCGCAACTTCATCGCCACGCTGATGCTCTCGCAGGGTGTGCCGATGCTCAGCCACGGCGACGAGTTCGCGCGCACGCAGAGCGGCAACAACAACGCGTACTGCCAGGACAACGAGGTCTCCTGGGTGCGCTGGCCGGAGCCGGGCGAGGACGCGGACGGCACACTGCTGGCGTTCACCCGGGCGATGGTGTGGCTGCGCCGCGACCATCCGGTCTTCCGGCGGCGGCGCTTCTTCCACGGCCGGCCGGTGGAGGGGACGCACGACGAGCTCTCCGACATCGCCTGGTTCACTCCGGAGGGCGAGGAGATGGTCCAGCGGGACTGGCAGTCGGCGTCCGCGAAGGCGCTGTCGGTGTTCCTCAACGGCCACGCGATCTCGGAGCCGGGGCCGCGGGGCGAGCGGATCGCCGACGACTCCTTCCTGCTGATGTTCAACGCGAGCGCGGACGAACTGGAATTCGCGGTGCCGGTGAACCACGGCCGGCAGTGGCAGGTGGTCGTGGACACCGCACGCAAGGAGGGGGTCCCGCCGGGCGGGGGCCCGAAGGTGGCCGCCGGTGACCGGGTGCGTCTCCTGGGGCGGAGCCTGACGGTGCTGCGGCGGCCTGCGTAACCGTCACCGGGCGGACGGGGCCGGGCGCACGGGCCCGGCGGCCGGGCGCGAGGTCCGTCGCCCGTACGGTCCATGGACCCACGCGCCCGGCGAGCGCGGCCGCCGGGACGACACCCCGCCGGCCGTGCCGGTCAGCGCCACCCGAACGGCAGGGTCCGCCCGGCCGGTAGTCCGAACGGCCGGTACCCGTGCGTGGGCCGGTGACACATAAGCCCTCAAGGTGGGTACGTACGTTCGTATGACCCCCACCGCCACATACCGGCTGCAGCTCCAGCCGGACTTCCCGTTCTCGGCCGCCGCGGCAGCGGTCCCGTACATCGCCGGGCTCGGCGTCTCGCATCTGCATCTGTCGCCGGTGCTGGAGGCCGTACCGGGGTCGACCCACGGCTATGACGTCGTCGACCCCGCCCGGGTACGGGACGAGCTGGGCGGCGAGGAGGGTCTGCGGCAGCTGGCCCGTACGGCGCGCGAACACGGTCTCGGACTCGTCCTGGACATCGTCCCGAACCATATGGCCGCGGTGCCGCGGCACAACGGGGCGCTGTGGGAGGTGCTGCGCGAGGGGCCGCTGTCCCCGTACGCCCGCTGGTTCGACATCGACTGGAAGGCGGGCGGCGGGAAGGTACTGCTGCCGGTGCTGGCGGGCCGGATCGGCGACGAGCTGGGCGGAATGCGCGTCGAAGGGGACGTACTGCACTACGGGGAGCAGCGCTTCCCGCTCCGCGAGTCCACCGGGAAGCTGCCGCTGCCCGAGCTGCTCGACGCTCAGTGGTACCGGCTCGGCTGGTGGCGGCTGGCCCGCACCGAGCTCAACTACCGCCGGTTCTTCACCATTTCGGAGCTGATCGGCGTGCGGGTGGAGGACCCGGAGGTCTTCGCCGCGACCCACGCGAAGATCCTTGAGCTGGTACGGGACGGGGTCGTGGAGGGCCTGCGGGTGGACCACCCGGACGGTCTCGCCGATCCCGAGACATATCTGCGCCTGCTCAACGAGGCGACGGGCGGGGCCTGCTGGACGGTCGTGGAGAAGATCCTCACCGGGGAGGAAAGGCTGCCGGCCGGCTGGCCGGTCGCCGGCACGACGGGCTACGACGCGCTGCGCCGTATCGACGGCCTGTTCACCGATCCGGCGGGCGAAGCCGAACTGGTCGGGCGGTACCGGGAGTTCGCGGGTCCGGCGGACGACCGCGGGGGCTACTGGGAAGCGACGGTGCGCCGCGCCGCGTACAAGGTGGTCACGCATGAACTGGCCGCCGAGACGGCGGCGCTCACCCGCCTGGCCGAGCGCGTCTGCGCCGCGGATCCGGCGCTGCGCGACCACGCGCCCTGGGCGCTGCGCGCGGCGGTCCGGGAGCTGCTGGTGCGGGTCCCCGTCTACCGTCCGTACCGCATCGGCGGCGAGGAGGCGCTGCCCCCGGCGGCGGCGCTCGGCGCGAAAGCCGCGTTCGCGGTCGCCGAGGAGGCCGAAGCCGTCGAGGTGGTGCGGGACCTGGCGCTCGGGCGGCTCGGCGAAGGCCAGGACCATGACGCGTTCCGTACCCGATTCGCCCAGACCTCGTCGGCACTGCGCGCCAAGTCCGTCGAGGACACCGCCTTCTACCGGTATGTGCCACTGATCTCGGCGAACGAGGTGGGGGGCGACCCGGGAAGCCCGGCGATCGGCCCGGCACTGTTCCATGCGTACTGCGAACGACTTGCCCGCGACTGGCCGGCCACCGGCACCGTACTGACCACGCACGACACGAAGCGCAGCGCGGATGTACGGGCCAGGATCGCCGTGCTGTCCGAATGCCCCGAGGAGTGGGCGGACTTCCTCGGACGCGTCACGGAGGAGGCGGCGCGGCTCGAGGGCGGACGCGCACCCGATCCGCATCTGGCGTGGGTGGTCTGGCAGACGGCTTTCGGGCTCGGCATCCCGTCCGCGGACAGACTGTCGACGGCGCTGCTGAAGAGCGCGCGGGAGGCGGCGCTGCTGACCAGCTGGACGGAGCCGGATCCGGCGTACGAGGAAGCGGTCACCGCTTTCGCCGGCGCGGGCCCGGCGGGCCCGCCGCTGTACTCGGTGGCGCTGTTCGCCCGTGAGCTGGATCCGTATGTACGGGCCAACGTGCTGGGAGCGGCGCTGGTGCAGCTGACGATGCCAGGCGTGCCGGACCTCTACCAGGGCACGGAGCGGGAGTTCCTCGCCCTGGTGGACCCGGACAACCGGCAGCCGTTCCACGAGGGGCCGCCGAACGAGAAGACGACGGTCACAACGGCGGCACTGCGGCTGCGCCGGGAACGCCCCGAAGCCTTCGGCGAATCGGCTACGTACACACCGCTGCAGGCGGATGGCCCCGCCGCCGAGCATTGCCTGGCCTTCTGCCGGACGGGCGAGGTGGTCACGGCGGTCACCCGGCTCTCGCTGCGGCTGGATCGGGCCGGCGGCTGGGCGGGCACGGAGCTGACGCTGCCTGCGGGCCGATGGGCCGATCTGCTCGCGCCGGAACGGGAGTTCGCGGGCGGCCGACCGGTACCGCTGGCCGAGCTGTTCGCGGAACGTCCAGTGGCGCTGCTCAGCCGGAGAGCGGCGGGAGAAGGAGCCACGACGCGCGACTGAGACCGGCGGCGGTAGTCCTCACGCTCGACCGAGACCCGGGGGGCCGCTCGCCCGCCGGGCCTGGTCAGCGTGCGGCGAGGCGGAAACTCATCCGTCCGAAGCCCACCATGTCCCCGTCGTGCACGACGACGGAGCCGGTCACCCGCCGTCCGTTGACGGTGGTGCCGTTGGTCGAACCGAGGTCGCGCAGGATCCACAGACTGCCCTGGTGGCTCAGTTCGGCGTGCAGTCGCGAGACCGTGTCATGGCTCAGCCGCAGCCCGTTCGCCGGGTCGCGGCCTATCCGCAGGGGGTACGGGCCAGGTTCGGGCAGCAGCAGTGGCGGCAGTTTCTCGGCCTGCCAGGCCCTGCGCAGCCGTACCGAGAACGCCGATATCCGGCCCACCGCGCCGTACAGCCGCCGTGACCAACGGCTCTCGGTGTCGAGGTCGGCGGTGAGCGCCCGCAGTTCGTCGGAGCGGCGAGCGGCGAGGGCCAGCTCCATACGGTGCAGGAAGGTGTCGTGCGACAGCTTGCCCTGCGCCGCGCCCTCTCTGAGCACACCGAGGACACGGTCGCGCTCGGCATCCGAGAGCCGAGCGGGATACGTGTGGAACTCGAAGGAGGACGTCACAATCCAGATTGTCGGGCCGAATGGCCACAGGTGTCCAGAAGAACCGGAGTTCCGGTTCGCCAAGAGTCACTGCTGACCTGCGCGGACCTGCCGAACTCGGGCTGTTCCTGCGCCCGGTCCCAGGGAAAACGGTGGACGGCACCGGCAGGAACCGTCTAGCGTGATCGCGACGCCCGTGACCGACGGAAGGAGGCGAGAGCAATGCACACCACACGACTCTCGCGCTCCCGCACCGTCCGCCCGGCGTTCGCAGTCTGACCGGGAGCGCATACCGCACATCTCTTCCCGGAGGACTTCCTCATGACCGAACTGGTCATCCGCGCGCTCACCCCCAGCGACGCGCATCTCTTCGACTCTCTGCCCGACCTTCTCGGTGTGGGCCGCGCGCTGGCCCGTGCCACGCACCGCCCCGACTGGAAGCGGGTCGCGCTGCGCGACGGCGTGGTCGTCGCGCGAGCCGCCTGGTGGGGCGGCCCCGACGACGCAACTCCCGTCAACATCAACTGGTTCGACTTCGCCGATGGCGAGGAGGAGGCGGGTACCGAGCTGCTGCGGACCTCGCCGTTCCAGGTCGAGTACGAACTGATCCTGCCGGCCGGCTGGCGCGAGGATCCGGCGGCCCTGGCAGCCGGTGAGGCCCGGATCCGTGCCGCGACGGCGGCCGGCATGAAGGTGCTGGTGGAGCGATACCAGTACCGCTGGACCCCGGAGTGCGGACTGCCGGAGCGGCCCCGCCGGCTGGAGTTCAGGCCGGAGCCCGACGACGCAGTGATCTTCGAGGTGCTGCGCCGGGTCCACTCCTCGACGCTCGACGCGCATGCGCTGGACGCCATCGCCGAGGCGGGCGTCGACAAGGCGGCGCAGGAGGAGCTGGACTTCTTCCACTGGTGCCCGTCGCCGCGCGAGTGGTGGCAGCTGGCCTACACACCTGACGGTGAGCTGGTCGGTATCCACGTCCCGGCCCGCAACCCGTCGGGGCCGTGCGTCGGCTTCATCGGAGTCGTACCGGAGCACCGCGGCCGAGGCTACGCGTACGACCTGCTCGTGGAGTGCACGCACTTCCTGGCCGAGCGGGGCGCGGAGTTCATCGCGGGGGCCACCGATCAGGGCAACTTCCCGATGGCGGCGAACTTCGCGAACGCGGGGCATCCGATCGTCCACGAACGGATCCACTTCCTTCCCGGTTCGCAGCATTGAGCAAGCTCGGGGGTGTCCGTAGGCTCCGGACACCCCCGAGCTGATGGCGAGCCGCCCATGACGACTCAAAAGCTGCACTCCGAGCCGCGGAATCTCGTCGGCAGCGCCTGGATATCCTGTCTTGTACTGGCCAACCTGGGTCTGTACATGGCGTTCCTCACGCCGATCCAGGTGCTGCTCGCCGAGCAGATCGACCAGCTCGACCCGTCCGGCAAGGAGGTCGCGCTGGGCTGGGCGACCGGAGTGGGGGCGCTGTTCGCGGTCGTCGTCAATCCGCTCGCGGGTGCGCTGTCGGACCGTACGGGCGGGCGCTTCGGGCGCCGTCGCCCGTGGATCCTGGGCGGGGCCGTGCTGGGTGCGGTGGGCCTCGCGGTCACCTCGGCGCAGACGACGGTGATCTCAGTGGCGCTCGGCTGGTGCCTGGCGCAGCTCGGTCTGAACGCCATGCTGGCCGGGACCAATGCTGTCGTGCCTGACCAGGTGCCGGTGCGTCAGCGGGCCGCGGTCTCCGGGTTCATCGGGATTCCCCAGACGCTGGGGCTGGTCGTCGGGGCGCTGCTGGTGACCACGGTGGTGACCGGGACCGTGACGGGCTATCTGCTGCTCGCGGCGCTCGTGGTGCTCTGCGCGCTGCCTTTCGTACTGCTGACCCGCGACCCTCACGTCCCTTTTCCCGCAAGGGAGTCGGTGCGTCTGAAGGACTTCTGGGTCAGCCCGCGGGCGTATCCGGATTTCGGCTGGGCCTGGCTCACTCGTTTTCTGGTGATGCTCGGGAACGCGATGGGCACGCTGTATCTGCTGTATTTCCTCAAGGACGCGGTGCATTACCCGGATCCGGACGAGGGCGTACTGATTCTGACGCTGCTCTACACGGCCGGCGTGGTGGTGACGGCGGTGGTCGGCGGGGTTGTCTCGGACCGGCTGGGCCGGCGCAAGGCGCTGGTCGCGGTCGGTTCGGTGGTGATGGCGACGGCTTCGCTGCTGCTGACGTTCTGGCACACCTGGCCGGTGGCGATGGGTGCTGCGGCGCTGCTCGGGCTCGGTTTCGGCGTGTACATCGCCGTCGACCAGGCGCTGATCACGCAGGTGCTGCCGGAGGCCGGTGACCGGGCGAAGGATCTGGGCGTCATCAACATCGCCAATTCGGCGCCGCAGGTCCTCGGCCCCGCGCTGGCCGCGCCGATCGTGGCGTACGCGGGCGGGTACGCCGGGCTGTATCTGACGGCGACCGTGGTCACCGTCCTCGGCGGTGTGCTGGTGTGGAAGATCCGTTCAGTGCCCTGAACCCGCCTTCCGGGCGGCGGGCTTCTGCGCGGCGATGGCCTCCCGGTACCAGGCGTACGAGGCCTTCGGTGTGCGCTCCAGCGTCTCGTAGTCGATGTGGACGAGACCAAAGTGCTGGGACGCGCCCTGGACCCATTCGATGTTGTCGGTGAGCGACCAGGTGAAGTAGCCGCGTACGTCGACTCCCGCGTCGATCGCCTCGTGCAGTGAGCGGAGATGGGCGTCGAGGAAGTCGATACGGCGCTGGTCGTCGAGACCGTCGTACGAGCAGCCGTTCTCGGTGATGAACAGCGGCGGCAGCCTGTCGCCGAACCGGTCCTTGAGGAGCACGAGCAGCTCTCGCAGCCCGTCGGGAACGACCGGCCAGCCGAAATCGGTGCGCTGCTCGCACTCGATGTCCCGTAGCCCGAAGGGGAGTTCGGCGGGCATGCCGACGCCGGCGAAGTCACCGAGCGCGTCCTTGGCGGGCGCGCCGACGAGCATCGGGTGGTAGTAGTTCACGCCGTACCAGTCCAGCGGTGCGGCGATGACGGCGAGGTCTTCGGCGACCGGGCCCGGCATCAGGGCGGCGAAATTCTCATCGGGATAGCTGCCGGTGAGGATCGGGTCGGCGAACATCCAGTTGGTGATCGTGTCGTACAGCTCCGCGCCGAACCGGTCCTCCTCGCTGATCCCCGCGGTCCGTACGGGCGAGTGGGAAACGGCGAGGCCGATGTTCGCGGCGCCCGCCGCGCGCAGCGCCTGGACCGCGAGGCCATGGGCGAGCAGCTGGTGGTGGGCGGCGGGCAGCGCGTCGAAAAGGAGCTGCTTGCCGGGCGCGTGCTCGCCGAGCGCGTAGCCGAGCAGGGTGACCTCGGCCGGTTCGTTGATGGTGATCCACATCGGTACGCGGTCGGCGAGCCGCTCGGCGACGACGGAGGCGTACTCGGCGAAGCGGAACGCCGTGTCCCGGTTCAGCCAGCCGCCCGCTTCATCGAGCGGGAGCGGGGTGTCCCAGTGGTAGAGGGTGGGCGCGGGCGTGATGCCGTGAGCGCACAGTTCGTCGACGAGACGGTCGTAGAAGTCGAGCCCCGCGGCATTGACAGGTCCGCTGCCGCCGGGGACGACGCGCGGCCAGCTGACCGAGAAGCGGAAGCCGTCCGCGCCGAGGCCGGCGAGCAGGGCGACGTCCTCGCGATAGCGCGCGTGGAAGCCGGTGCCCCGCGAGGCATCGGCGCCGTCCTTGATCCGGCCCTGGGCGGCGAAGGCGTCCCAGCCCGAGGGTCCCTTGCCGTCGGCGTCGGCGGCCCCTTCGGTCTGGAAGGCGGAGGCGGACGCGCCCCAGAGGAAACCGGGCGGGAAGGCGGGCAGCGGCGGCAGCGGCGTCGACATGGTTCGTGACCTTAATGGCCCCAAGGACACCTCTTCTAGACCCCGATCTTGCCAGGATGGAGGTCGCATCGACGACGAGGGGACCTCCAGTGCTGTTCGAGGTGTGGGCGCCGCAGGCCGACCGGGTCGTACTGTGGCTGGCGGGCGAGGAGCGTCCGATGGGGCGCGCCGAAGGGCGTGCGGGCTGGTGGAGCGCCGAGGCCGAGGCGGGCGAAGGCGCCAGGTACGGCTTCGCGCTGGACGGCGGGCCCGTGCTGCCCGATCCGCGCTCTCGCCGCCAGCCGGACGGCCCGGACGCCATGAGTGCCGTGGTCGACCAGAGCGCCTACGCCTGGCGGAACGACTGGGCGGGGCGTGGGCTCGGCGGCGCGGTCCTGTACGAGCTGCACATCGGTACGTACACCCGCGAGGGCACCCTGGACGCGGCGGCCGAACGGCTCGGCGAGCTGGCCGAGTTGGGGGTCACCCATATCGAGCTGATGCCGCTGTGTCCCTTTCCCGGCGTGCACGGCTGGGGCTACGAGGGTGTCTCGCCGTGGGCGGTGCACGAGCCGTACGGCGGCCCCGAGGCGCTGAAGCGCTTTGTCGACACCGCGCACGGCCGTGGTCTCGGGGTGGTGCTGGACGTGGTCCACAACCATCTGGGCCCGTCCGGCAACCACCTGCCGTCCTTCGGCCCGTACTTCACCGACACCCACCACACCCCGTGGGGCTCGGCGGTCAACCTCGATGCCCCGGGCTCCGACGAGGTCCGCGCGTATCTGCTGGGCAGCGCGCTGGCGTGGCTGCGCGACTTCCGGCTCGACGGACTGCGTCTCGATGCGGTGCACGCCCTCGCCGACACGCGTGCGCTGACCTTCCTCGAGGAGCTCTCCGCCGCCGTCGATGCCCTCTCGGACGAGCTCGGCCGTCCGCTCTTCCTGGTCGCCGAGTCGGATCTGTGCGACCCGCGCACGACGGCGCCGCGCGAGGCGGGCGGCCTGGGACTGCACGCACAGTGGAACGACGACTTCCACCACGCCCTGCACACTGCCCTGACCGGTGAGGCCCAGGGCTACTACGCCGACTTCGCCGTCGCTCCGCTGGCGGCGATCGGCAAGACCCTCACCCACGGCTTCTTCCACGACGGTACGTACTCGAGCTTCCGGGGTCGTACGCACGGCCGCTCCGTCGACGTGACGCGAACCGCCGCACACCGCTTCCTCGGCTATGCCCAGACGCACGACCAGATCGGCAACCGGGCACTGGGCGACCGGCTCTCGGCCGGCCTCTCCCCCGGGCTGCTGGCGTGCGCGGCCGTACTGGTACTGACCGGGCCGTTCACACCGATGCTGTTCATGGGCGAGGAGTGGGGCGCCCGCACGCCCTGGCAGTTCTTCACCGACCACACCGACCCGGAGCTGGCCGAGGCCGTACGCAGCGGCAGACGGCGGGAGTTCGCGGCGCACGGCTGGGCGGAGGACGAGATCCCCGACCCGCAGGCGCCGTCGACCAGGGAGCGCTCCTGCCTGGACAGGTCCGAGCGGGAGCGGGAGCCGCACGCCCGGCTGCTGGCCTGGCACCGCGAGCTGATCGCGCTGCGCCGCGCACAGCCGGACCTGACGGATCCGGACCTGGCGGCGGTGAAGGTGGCGTACGACGAGGAGGCTCGCTGGCTGGCGTACCGGCGCGGCGATCTGCGGATCGCGGTCAATCTGGCCAAGGAGCCGGCCGCGATCCCGCTGGGCGGCGGCGGCCGGGTGCTGGCCGCCTGGGGAACTGTCCAAGAACCGGGCACGGACGGCGTATTGCACCTGCCGCCGCAGTCCTGTGTCGTCCTGGCCGACGGCTGAGACCAGGCGCTGGATCCGGGGCGGAGCTGCGGCTACTCGACGATCGCCATCTCGCGCGGGGTGTTGTTGAAACGGCGGCCGCCGTCCTCGGTGACCGTGACGATGTCCTCGATACGGACGCCGAAGCGGCCGGGGAGATAGATCCCCGGCTCGACGGAGAAGCACATGCCAGGGATCAGCGACTGCTCCTCACCCTCGATCATGTACGGCGGCTCGTGCGTGGTGACGCCGATCCCGTGGCCGGTGCGGTGGATGAACAGGTCTCCGTACCCGGCCTCTTCGATGATCTCGCGGGCGGCCCGGTCGATCTCCTGGCAGGCGACCCCCGGCCGTACCGCCTCGAAGCCGGCCTGCTGGGCCTCCCGCACGACGTCGTGAACGTGCTGCTCGGCGGGTGTCGGCTCGCCGACATGGACGGTACGGCTGGTGTCGGAGCCGTAGCCGTGCTTGAGGCCGCCGAAGTCGAGGACGACCATGTCGCCGTGGAGGATGGTGCGGTCGCCCGCCTCGTGGTGCGGATTGGCGCCGTTCGGTCCTGAGCCGACGACGGTGAAGTCGACCTGCGAATGTCCGAACTGCCTGAGCAGCGCGGCGAGATCGGCCGCGACCTCGGCCTCCCCGCGCCCGGCGAAGCGCACCTTGAGGATTTCGTGGTACGTCTCGTCGGCGGCGGCTCCCGCCGCCTCGATCAGGGCCAGTTCGTGCGCGTCCTTCACGGCCCGCAGCATGGGCAGGGCCTCGGTCAGCGATGTGTAGGAGGTCCCGGGCAGCTGCCGCTGCAGACCGAGGAGATGCATCGCCCAGGTGTTGTCGCTGACTCCGAAGCGGCCGTCGGCGTCCAGCAGCGGAGCGGTGACGGCGTAGGGGTCCTTGCCGTCGGTCCAGTCGCGCACGGTGAACGCGGCCGCTCCGGCGGCCTCCTCGGCGTCCGGCGCCTCCAGGGTCGGAACGACGAGGACGGGTTCCCGGCCCGCGGCGAGGACGAGCATGGTGAGCCGCTCAGTGCTCGCGGGCCGGTAGCCGGTCAGATGGACGAGGTCGGGGCCGGGCGCGACGAGCACTCCCGCGAGCCCCGCCTCGGCGGCGGCGGCCGCGGCGCGGGCCATCCGGGCTCGGTAGTCGTCTGTGGTGAAGGGCGCGGGCATGGTGGGCATGGGGTCATATTGCCCGCGGGTGGTGGCGTGCGCGAGCTCAATCCTGGTCGTTGGCCACCAGCCGCTCCAGCAGCTCATGGAATTCGTCGCCGACCACGATGCGCAGCTCTCCTTCCTCGTCACGGTCGCTGAGCTGGGTGAAGGTGCCGTCGCGCCACCAGTAGACGTACGGGCTGATGGCGCCGGGCGTGTCGGCGTAGCCGGCGGCCGCGAAGGAGGCCATGGCGTTGAGGGCCGGGATCATGCCGGTGTCGTGGATGGCATGGAAGGCGAGCTGATGCCGGAAGGGCATCGCCACCAGGGCCCCGTCGGCGGTGAGTTGCTCTCCGGTGACCTGCTGTACGACGCTGTCCAGCGCCAGGACGCGGCTCGCGGTGTAGAAGGAGTCGCCGAGGACCACCTCGAAGCGCATGCCCTCGGAGTCCTTGACGGTCTCGTGGCCCTCCAGGGGTAGTCCCCTGAGATTGTAGAGCGCCTGGTCGCGCAGGTACCGCAGGTCGCCGAGCGGCTCCAGGGCCTCGTCGGTGAGCATCATGACGCTCTCCGGGAGGTCGAGCGCGAGGATCTCGAACAGGCCGGGTGCGACGGTGCGCGCGTAGGCGAAGTTCT
This sequence comes from Streptomyces sp. NBC_01750, assembly GCF_035918095.1. Classification (NCBI taxonomy): domain Bacteria; kingdom Bacillati; phylum Actinomycetota; class Actinomycetes; order Kitasatosporales; family Streptomycetaceae; genus Streptomyces; species Streptomyces sp. NBC_01750. Next base: position 6,956,422 of record NZ_CP109137.1, on the reverse strand, counting down.
GCGCATTGAACCCGTCGGCGCCGACGACGCGGGGGTAGAGCTGGGCGCGGATCTGCTCGGTCGGCAGGGTGTCCAGCGCGGAGGGCGCCTCCATGGTGCGCAGCACCATCCCGACGTGCTGCCGGACCAGTTCGGGCCAGGAGCGCGGCCCGCGGTCGTCGTTGTGGCAGACGGCGGCGAGATTGCCGAGCCCGAACTGGCGGCCGGCGCTGTCCGACACCACGTCCGCGTACACGGTCACTTCCAGGCCTTGTTCGGCGAAGGCTTGCCGGACCTGGGCGCGGAAGCGTGCGCCCTCTTCTTCCGAGAAGAAGGAGAACTCGGGGTCCCGGGGTGCATCGCGTCCGTCGCGCTTCGGCCCTCGCCGGAACAACCCCACGTCAACCGCCTTCCGCATCGCGTACCAGGACCTCGAGCGTACCGACCGCGTCCGGCGGGGCCAGACCGCGTTCCGCATTGACTTCGCCGGCTTCTCGCCAGGGCCCCGCAGCGCGCCCGTGTGCGCGGGTCGGGGGACTACCACGACTGTGTGACCACGAAGTCGGCGCGGTCGCGGCCGCGGGCGACCAGCCGGGCGTTGCGCTCGTCCGAGTCCCGGACCCAGCGCTCGGCATACGGCCGCGGCTTGCCGAACCGCACATGCCGGTCGACCAGTCGGCGTACACGTACGGCGTCGTCGATCTCCAGGTACCAGGCCTCGTCGAGGAGCGGCCGCACCTGTGCCCAGGGGCCTTCGTCGTGGAGCAGATAGTTGCCCTCGGTGACGACGAGAGGGATGTCAGGGTCGACCGGGATGCTGCCGGCCACCGCTTCCTCCAGGGCTCGGTCGAAGGCGGGGGCGTAGACCGTCGCGCCCGGGGCGGGGGCGCGCAGCCGAGCGAGCAGGGCGGCGTATCCCGCCGCGTCGAAGGTATCCGGCGCACCCTTGCGCTCCGCGCGGCCGAGGCGCCGGAGTTCGGCCTGGGCCAGGTGGAAGCCGTCCATGGGGACGAGGACGGCGAGGCCGTCGAGGGAGTCGACGAGATGGGCGGCGAGGGTCGTCTTCCCGGCGCCCGGGGCCCCCGCGATGCCCAGGACGACGCGGCGCCCCTGGGCGGCCAGGGCTCGGGCGCGGAACAGAATGTGTGGCGGGTACGTCGGGGGCGGCGGCGCATGCATGGTGCGCATTGTCGCATCGCGTTGATCCGGGGTGAGTCATACGTATAACGTGCAGCGCATGTCGTTCATCGCCCTGGTCACCCTCGTCGTCCGCGACTACGACGAGGCCATCGCCTTCTACACGGACGCCCTCGGCTTCGAACTGGTCGAGGACACCGACCGCGGGGACGGCAGCCGCTGGGTGGTGGTCCGCCCGCGCGGTACCGGCCATGGCTCGGCACTGCTGCTGGCCCGCGCCAAGGACGACGTCCAGCGCGCGAGCGTCGGCGCGCAGACGGGTGGGCGGGTCGGCTTCTTCCTGCACACCGAGGACTTCGCGGCCGACCACGCGCGGATGACGGCGGCGGGCGTGCGCTTCCTGGAGGAGCCGCGACACGAGACGTACGGCTCGGTCGCGGTCTTCGAGGACCTGTACGGCAACCGCTGGGACCTGCTGCAGCCCAAGTAGCCTGCGGGCGCATTCCCTGTCGAGCACTCCGCGCTCCAGGACCTCCCACCGGCAGGCGAGTGCCCTCAACGAGGCCGCGGCCGCGGCCGGATTCGGCCAGGGGTGGCAGCGGCGGTACGTCTCCCGGGCGGGGCGGTCGCTGCTCGGTACGGGTGTCGGAGACCTCGATCCGGAGCGTGTCCGGGCTGAGGGTGAGCGTCAGGCGTGAGACACCGGCCGACGGGGACAGGCTGATCAGCCTCGGCAGTCTGGTCCACGACTTCGAGGTCGTGATCGACGGCCGTACGGGCCTCCTCTCGTACCACGAGTACGGCGCAGGCACGACGACGCCGGTCAACGCGGACGTCTCCACGCTGGCGTTCACGGTGTGGATGTACAACCGTCAGCAGAACATGGAGAAGGAGCACGACTTCACGCAGGACTTCTACCACCAGCTCGCCGACACCATGGTCGCTGTGCTCGCCTCGGTCGACCCGGTCGCCTGCCTGTCGGCGAAGAACGCCGACGACTACCGCTACCGGCCGGAGGTGTTCCACGACGAGGCGGGCGGTGTGCTCTGACGTCCGTGTTCAGGTCAGCCGGAAGACCGGTCCGCGAGGCGTGAACGGCAGGGAGCCCCCCTGCGGGATCAGGAAGGCGTGCTCGCGCCGGATCCGCAGGGGGTCGCACCAGCCGTCGGTGATCACGAGCACCGGGGCAGTGGACGGGAAGTCATCGGCCCGCTGCACCAGGTCGATCCCGGGCTGCAGTTCGGTCCCGCCGCGTCCGCGGTCCCGCACCCGTCCGGCGATCTCGGCCGGTGGCAGATACCCGGCGTCGTACGCCGCGGCGTCGCAGAACACGACGCGTGCCGCCGGTACGTCGCGGGCATCGGCGTACGAGGCGATGGCGCCGAGCGCCTTGCCGAGCAGCGCGCTGTTCATCGAGCCGGAGGTGTCGAGGACGACTCCGAAGGTGCAGCGCGGTGTCTCCTCGGAGGGGAAGTACCGACCGGCGCGGGGAATGTCCGGGGTGGACGCCTGCCGCCTGGCCGGGCGGGCATAGGACCGCACGGGCTCGGGCCGGGGCACGAACTCGTCGAACCAGCGGGCCAGTCGCGCGTCCCACGGCACGGGCGGATGGGCCAGGGCCCTGATCTCCTGGATCAGCCCCGCGGGCAGCAGACCGCGTGCCCCGTACCGGTGAAGGTCGAAACCCTGGACCAGGCCGCGGCGGTAGAAGTCGTCCAGGTCGGCGTACGGGCGGGCGGGCGGCCGCATGCGGCAGCGGCTCGCCGAGGATGTCACCGGCGCCCTTGCCGCGCAGGGTCGCGAGCCGGCGACGGCGGCGCTGGTCGGTGGCGATGCGGTCGTAGACCTCCTCCACCGACAGGTCCTTGAGGTCCGGCTCGTACAGCGGCCCTTCGGGCATCTCGCCGACACGCATCTCGACGAGCCAACCGTTCACGACGAAGTCGGCGGCGACGTTGAACAACAACGGGTCGCGGGCGCCGCAGCGTTCACCGTGACGCAGGGCCGCGTGCAGCATCTCGTGCGCGAGAATGAACCGCCATTCCCCATCGGTGAAGGTAGGTGCGCAGCGGGTTGATTTGAAGTGCTCTCCCGGCTGGAGCAGGGAGATTCCTGCTTACCTTGCAGCAGCGGGCTTGACGCGCTTCGCGCGCCTGACGACTGCCCTCCCGGCAGCCGGGATGAGCGCGAGGCCCATCCGGTAAAGGTGCAGGATGTTCCGGGCTGCGTTGTGGTCGGCGTTGCCTGACCATCCGCAGTCCGGATTCTTGCATACGAACGTGGCCTGGTCCTCCCGGCTGCCGGGCGTGATGAAGCCGCACGCGGAACAGCGCCGAGATGTTTTGGGGGCCGGGACCTTGTGCAGGGTGCCGCCGCACTGGGCGGTCTTGTACGTCAGCATCGTGACCGTACGGCCCCACGCTTCGCCGGTGATGGAGCGGTTCAGCCCCGACTTCTGGGCGACGTTCTTCCCCGGCAACTCGACGGTGCCCCTGGCGGACTTGACCATGTTCGTGATGGTGAGTGCTTCGACCACAATCGTGCCGTACTGCTTGGCGATGGCGGTGGTCGTCTGGTGCTGCCAGTCCAAGGCCCGACGCTTGGCTTTCGCGCGCAGTCCTGCGATCTGGTCATAGGTGTGGTGCAGACGGCGGCTGGTTCGTTCACCGGGCTTGCGGTGCTGCTTGCGTCGGGCGGCGCGCTGCTCCAGTCGCAGGAGCTTGGACTGCTCCTGCTTGGTCAGCCACTCGCCGTGGTTCTTGGTGATGCCGTCCGACAGGGCGATGGGCACGGTGACGCCGACATCGATGCCGACTTCAGGCCCCTGGTGAGGCTCGGGCCTGGCTTCGAGGGTCTGGAGGCGGAATGCGATGTGCCAGCCGAGCGCGTCCTTGACCAGCCGCGCTCCAGTGATGCGGTTCTCTTTGTTGGCGTGCTTGCCCACGGGGAGGTCTTTGGTCCAGCGGAACCGGACGCGGCCCACCTTGGGGATGTTGGCCATGCCCCAGCGGCGGTGCACACGGACGATGTTCAGGTCCCGTCCCTGCGGGATGTCCACGGACATCACCGACCGGAGGCGGCCCTTGAAGTTCGGGGCATCCGCCCGGCCGTCCCAGCAGTTCTTCCACGCCTGGAAGTACGTCTTCAACACGGCTTGCGCGGCCTGGGCCGGCAGACTTGCGAGGAAGTCGATGTCCTTACGGGCCTGGCGGATCTCGGCATCCGCGCTCGCGAGCGTCCGCTTTTCCTTCGGCATCATCTGCCACCACGCGTGAAGGAGATTCCACATCGTGCGGGCAGCGTGCGCCTGGTCGTCGGCCTTGAGCTCACATGCAGGGGACAGTGCCAGTCGGGCGCGATGCCCGAACTGCCGCTTATCCAGGTCGTGCTCACTCATGGCAACCACTCTATTACCGTTGGCTAATGTCGCCGCGCTGGAATCCGAATCCGGACGTACGCACGGGCCGTCACGTCGTCTACAACCTGCACGCCCACTTGGTTTTCGTCACCAAGTACCGACGTAAGGCATTCACTGACGCCACGCTGACTCGCACCGAAGAGATCATGCGCGAGGTCTGCCAAGACTTCGAGGCCGAGCTGAAGCAGTTCAGCGGCGAGCAGGACCATGTGTCAGCGAGTAGAACGCCTTCTGGACGTCCGGAGCGGCGGCGTTCAGCTCGTCGAGGAACCGGCGGCCTGCACGCGGTGGTGTTCCTTCGGCGAACTCGGAGAAGAAGATCGGGCCCGCCCAGTGTGGGCGGGCCCGATGGTCCCTCGCAGCCGATTTTCCGTCCGCGGAATCAGCCCGCGTCCGGCTCCAGCCGCAGCGAGATGCTGTTGATGCAGTACCGCTGGTCCGTCGGCGTCGCGTAACCCTCGCCCTCGAACACATGCCCAAGGTGCGACCCGCACCGCGCGCACCGCACCTCCGTGCGCGACATCCCGTGCGAGCGGTCCTCGATCAGCTCGACCGCGTCGGTGTCCTTCGGGTCGTAGAAGGACGGCCAGCCGCAGTGCGACTCGAATTTCGTGTCGGAGCGGAACAGCTCTGCGCCGCACGCCCGGCAGGAGTACACGCCGGCGGTCTTGGTGTCGGTGTACTCACCGACGAAGGCGGGCTCGGTGCCGGCCTGGCGCAGTACCGCGTACTCCGCGGGAGACAGCTCCGCGCGCCACTGCTCGTCCGGCTTGTCAACGTCGTACGACATGAAATGGCTCCCTCAGTTCGACAGGCGGGCCAGGATCGCGGGACCGAGGTCCGTGACATCGCCCGCACCCATGGTGAGAACAAGATCGCCGGGCTTCGCCATTCCCGCGATGACGTCGGGGACGGTCGCCTTGTCGTGGACTGCCGTGACATCCGCGCCTGCCGCGCGGGCCGCGTCGATGATCAGGGTGCTGGTGATGCCCGGGATCGGGTCCTCACGGGCCGGGTAGATGTCGAGGACGACCGAGGCGTCCGACAGCGCGAGCGCCTGGCCCATCTCCGCGCCGAGTTCCTGCGTACGGGAGAAGAGGTGCGGCTGGAAGACGACCAGCAGCCGGGCGTCCGTCACCGCGCCGCGCATGGCCTCGAGGTCGGCGGTCATCTCGGTCGGGTGGTGCGCGTACGAGTCGATGACCTGGACGCCGGCGGCCTCGCCCTTGAGCTGGAGGCGGCGCTTGACGCCGGTGTACTTGCCGATCGCCGAGGCGAGGTTGTGCGCCGGGATGCCGAGAGCGACGCCCGCGGCGAGGGCGGCCACGGCGTTGTGCGCGTAGTGGCTGCCGGGCACCGAGACGGTGAAGGTGAGGAACCGGCCCCCGAGCAGGACCGTGACCTCGCTGGTGAGGCCGCGCGGGGTGACCTTGTGGACGCGGACGTCGGCGGAGTCGGCCTTGCCGTAGGTGACGACATTCAGCGTGGACAGGTCGCGGACACGCGCGGTGAGCTCGACCGCGCCGGGCTGGTCCGCGGAGATCACCAGCGTGCCGCCGGGGACGACCTTGCCGACGAAGGTCTCGAAGGAGTCATAGATCTCGTCCATCGAGGCGTAGTTCGCATGGTGGTCGAGCTCGACATTGAGGACGATCGCGACCTCGGGGTCGTACTTCTGGAAGCTGCGGTCGCTCTCGTCGGCCTCGGCGACGAAGATGTCGCCCGCGCCGTGGCGGGAGTTCGTACCCGGCCCTTCGAGGTCGCCGCCGATCGCGTACGAGGGGTCGAGCCCCAGCTCGGTGAGGGCCACGGCCAGCATGGACGTCGTGGTGGTCTTGCCGTGGGTGCCGGCGACGGCGATCGAGCGCAGGCCGGTCATCAGCGAGGCCAGCGCGTCGGAGCGGTGGACGACCGGCACGGAGAGCTCGGCCGCGCGTGCCAGCTCCGGGTTGTCGGCGCGGATCGCGCTGGAGACGACGACGCAGCTGGCGTCGGTCGCCAGGTGCTCGGTCGCGTGCCCGATGTGGACGGTGACGCCGAGCGCGCGCAGGGCATCCGCCGTGGCCGACTCCCTCGCGTCGCTGCCGGCGACCTTCGCGCCGCGCTGGGCGAGAATCTTCGCGATGCCCGACATTCCGGCGCCGCCGATGCCGATGAAGTGCGGGCGTTCCAGGGCGCTAGGGACGGCGGGTGCCATGCGTGTGTCTCCCCAAGATGTACGAGTAGAGATGTGCACGTACCGCTGCGGGGGTATGTGCGAGCCTCCAGCCTATTCGCTGTGCGCGAAGAGCTTGAGCACGGGGACGCCGACCTTGTGGCGGGCCCGGGAGGCCCAGTCCCGGTGGAAGAACTCCTCCACGTAGTGCGGAGCGGTCAGCACGATCACCTCATCGGCGCCCGATTCGTCCACCACGGACTTCAGCTTGTCCAGCGGATGGTCCTCGACAACCTGGCCGACGGCCTCGCAGCCCGCCACGCGCAGCGCCCCGAGCGAGTGCTCCAGGGCGAGCTCGGCCGGGCCCTTGGCGTCCTGGCCCTCGGGCTCGTCGCCCTCGCGGACGGCTTCCTTCAGCTCGCCGAGCGCCACGTCGTCGATGGCGCGCAGCAGCAGATCGGCCTGATCGCCTCGGGGCTGCATCAGCACAATGAAGGAGATGTCCTCTTCTCCGTGCAGAGTGGTGACGAATTCAACGTCTTCGGGGGTCAGAGGCTTCTCGATCATAAGTACGCTTGTGAACACGTCAGGAGCCCTTCTGCGGAAACCATCCTTCCCCGTGCCCGCACGGGGTCTGCGAGGCTAAGTGTGCCCCGCCGAAACTAACCGGAACGGTAAGTTCCGCCGATTGTCAGATGCGACGGTAGCGGGTGAAAAGGAACCCTGCCTCCTCCAGTACCGATGCCATGGCGAACCTCTCCGGAACGGCCAGCGCCGGTCCGCCCGCGATCCGCTGCGCGTCCCCCGCCGTCAGCGTCGGCGACAGGGTCAGACACAGCTCGTCCAGCGCCCCGGCCGCCACGAACTGGCCCAGCAGCCGTGGCCCGCCCTCGGTGAGCAGCCGGACCAGTCCCCGCTCGGCGAGCGCCCGTACCGCCCTGGGCGGCTCCACCCCGGGGCCGTCCCCGGCGATCACCACCTCCGCGCCCGCCCTCTCCGCCGCACGGATACGGTCCGGGGGCGCCGCGGCCCCCGTCAGCAGGAGCGTCGGAACGAGCGGCCGGGCGAACAGCGGAAGCGAGAAGTCCAGGTCGAGCGAGGCGCTGACCACGACGATGGCGGGGGCGGGGCCCTGTCCGGCAGCGGCCCGCCGCTCGGCGAAGGCTTCCCGGGCCCGGGCGGGCCGGTAGCCCTCGAGGCGTACCGTTTCCGCGCCGACCACGACCGCGTCGGCGAGACCCCGCAGGGTGCCGAAGATCCGCATGTCCGTGTCGGAGGAGATCGGCTGCGACCGGCCCTCGTGCTGGGCCGCCCCGTCCAGCGAGGAGACCATGTTCGCCCGCAGCCAGGGTCCACCCCCGTCCGGGTACCCATAGGCGTCGGCCAGCTCGTCCAGGGACCACTCACGATCCACGGCGGCTGTCTGATCGGTCACAGGGAACAGGCGTCGCATGCTGTGCAGTCTGGCACGGCCCTTACAGTTGGGAACTGTGTCGACAAGCCCCATAACCGAAGCAGTCCCACTGTCCCTGTGCGCCCGCGAGCCGCGCGTACCCGCCGACCGTCTGGTCGCCGAGATGGTGCCGCCGCCGCGCTTCGACTCGGTGCGCTTCGACACCTACGTCCCCGACCCGAACCAGCCCAGCCAGACCGAGGCGGTCTCGGTGCTGGGCTCCTTCGCGGCGGGCCTCGGCGGGGCGCACGCGAGCGGCGCCGCCAAACGCAAGTGGTTCAGCAAGAAGCCCGCGGCCCCCACCGGACCGCGCGGCGTCTATCTCGACGGCGGCTACGGCGTCGGCAAGACCCATCTGCTGGCCTCCCTCTGGCACGCCACCCCGGCGGAGGCCCCGCTCAAAGCTTTCGGCACCTTTGTCGAGCTGACGAACCTGGTGGGCGCGCTCGGCTTCCAGCAGACCGTGCAGACGCTGAGCGGGCACCGGCTCCTCTGCATCGACGAATTCGAACTCGACGACCCGGGCGACACCGTCCTCGTGTCGACGCTGCTCGGGAAGCTCGTCGACGCGGGCGTCGCGCTGGCGGCCACCTCCAACACGCTGCCCGGCAAGCTCGGCGAGGGCCGGTTCGCCGCCGCCGACTTCCTCCGCGAGATCCAAGGGCTGTCCGCACACTTCCGCCCGCTGCGGATCGACGGCGAGGACTACCGTCACCGCGGGCTGCCCGAGGCGCCTCCCCCCTACTCCGACGAGCAGGTCGCCAAGACCGCGTACGCCACCGAAGGCGCGTCCCTCGACGACTTCCCGCATCTCCTCGAGCACCTCGCGAAGGTCCATCCGAGCCGGTACGGGGCGCTCACCGACGGTCTGCGCGCGGTCTGCCTCACCGATGTCCGGCCCATCCCCGACCAGTCGACGGCGCTGCGCCTGGTCGTACTCGCCGACCGGCTGTACGACCGGGAGGTGCCGGTGCTCGCCTCGGGCATGCCCTTCGACCGGCTGTTCAGCGACGAGATGCTGAACGGCGGCTACCGAAAGAAGTACTTCCGGGCAATCTCGCGGCTCACCGCGCTGGCTCGGGACGCGAAGGGGCTTGTGGGGCAGTAGGTTTGGGGCTTTGGGGCCCGAAAGCCCTCTAGCCACCGGAAGGGAACCATCATGGCCACCACGCGTACGGCGCACACGGTCTGGGAAGGCGAGCTGCTCAAGGGCTCCGGCACGGTCACCCTCGACTCGTCGGGCATTGGCAGCTACCCGGTCAACTGGCCGTCCCGCGCCGAGCAGGCCAACGGCAGGACCAGTCCCGAGGAGCTCATCGCGGCCGCCCACTCGAGCTGCTTCTCCATGGCCCTCTCGCACGGTCTGACCGGCGCGGGCACCCCGCCAACCCGGCTGGAGACCAAGGCAGATGTGACCTTCCAGCCCGGTGAGGGCATCACCGGCATCCACCTCACCGTGCAGGGCGAGGTCCCCGGGCTGGACGCGGACGGGTTCGCCGCGGCCGCCGAGGACGCCAAGAAGAACTGCCCGGTGAGCCAGGCCCTCACAGGTACGGCGATCACGCTCAGCGCTTCCCTCGCCTGACCCCGCCTGACCCCGCCGGGGCACGGCGACAAGCACAGCGACGCACAAAGGCATAGTGGCCCGCACGGTTCTCGTCCCACCGGACTGCGTGATACACACGTGCGGGTCACGTCTCCTGTTCCTCCCCCATGGCCTTCGGCATGGGCGGTGCCCCCACAGGGAGTTGCCTCATGTCCGCAACACGACGTCAAGTCCTGGCACGTACCGGTGCGTTGAGCGCCGGGATCGCCTTCACCGGTGCCTTCTCCGAACTCTTCGCGGGCACCGCTGCCGCCCGCGGGCACAGCGGGTACGGCCCGCTCGTCCCCGACCCGGCCGGGCTGCTCGATCTGCCAAAAGGTTTCCGCTACCGGGTCCTCTCCCGCGAGGGAGATCAACTGCGCTCGGGCGAGGGCAAGGTGCCCAGCAACCACGACGGCATGTCGGCCTTCGCCGGCCGCCGCGGCCGCGTCCATCTGGTCCGCAACCACGAGAACCGCGTCACCGCAAAGATCGCTGTCCCGGCCGTCGAGGGCCTCACCTACGACCCGATGGGCAAGGGCGGCTGTACGGCCCTTGAGCTGGACAGCCGCAACAATGTGCTGTCCGAGCGCGTAGCCATCGCGGGCACTGCCGTGAACTGCGCGGGCGGACCCACTCCGTGGGGCACCTGGCTCACCTGCGAGGAGACCGAGGACAGAGCCGGCACCAACGGCTACACCAAGGACCACGGCTTCATCTTCGAGGTCGACGGTGCCGATCCGCGCCGTACCGGAGCCGTACCGCTCACCGCGATGGGCCGGTTCCAGCACGAGGCGATCGCCGTCGATCCGAAGAGCGGGATCGTGTACGAGACGGAGGACGCCTTCGACCGGCCGTTCGGGCTCTTCTACCGCTTCCTGCCGAGGAAACCGCTCGGCGGCACGGGTTCGCTGCGCGCGGGCGGGAGGCTGGAGGCGATGCGGGTGCCGGGTGTGCCCGACCTGTCCGCGATCCAGGAGACCGGCACGAGCTTCGAGCGGATCGAGTGGGTGCCCGTACCGGACAGCCAGGCGAAGCAGACCCCCGTCCGGCTGCAGGACTTCGGGCCGAAGGGCATCACGCACGCCCAGAAACTGGAAGGCTGCTACCGGGGCGGGAGTTCGGTCTACTTCGTCTCCAGCTTCGCCCAGAGCAAGGCGGGCTCAGCCGCCGACCACTTCGGGCAGGTGTGGAAGTACGAGCCGCACCGGCGCCGGCTCACGCTGGTGATCGTCTTCGGCCCGAGCACGGACATCCAGCTGCCCGGCGAATCCCCCGACAACATCTGCCTCGCGCCCGGCGGCGGGCTGATGGTGTGCGAGGACGGCGGCGGCACGCAGCATGTGTACGGGCTGACGAAGCGCGGCGAGGTCTACCCGATGGCGCGCGGCGCTCAGAACATCGGCACTCCCGAGGTGCCGGAATGGGGCGAGTTCGCGGGCGTCACCTTCTCGCCGGACGGAGAGACCATGTACGTCAACTGCTATACGCCCGGGACGACGTTCGCGGTCACCGGGCCGTGGTGCTGATCCTCTGAGAACACCCGGACGGGGGCGGGTGCGGCGCACCACGTGCGTAGCCCATCCGCCCCGCTCAGGTTGTGGCTCTGCCCCAGGTCGCCCCGGCGCGGCGTAGTGATGCCGCCCCATCGTGCTCTTCCACCACACCGCGTTCGCGGGAGCCGGGGTTCCGTCGCACGATCGAGGGAACGGACCGGAGCCGGAAGGGGCACGCGGTGGCCAAGAAGGACGAGAAGAAGACCGCGGAGCAGGGCGCGAAGGAGCGCACGGCGGAGGACAGGACGAAGCAGAATCAGTCGGCGCAACTCCGTGACCTGCTCCGCATCCGTGGGGGCAAGCGCGTCGACCTCTCCTCGTACGACCCCGCAGCCACCCCGGCCGGCCCTGCCGACAAGGCCGCCGGACTGGCGGCGACCGCCCAGATGGGTGAACGTCTCGCCGACCTTCAGGAGCGCCTCTACGCGGCGAGCACTGCGGGCGACCGGCGCCGACTGCTCCTCGTGCTCCAAGGCATGGACACCAGCGGCAAGGGCGGCACGGTCAAGCATGTCATCGGTCTCTTCAACCCGGCCGGCTGCCGGATCACGGCATTCAAAGCCCCCACTCCCGAAGAGCGGAAACACCCGTTCCTCTGGCGCGTCGTCAGGGCCACGCCGGAGCCGGGCCAGATCGGGATCTTCGACCGCTCGCACTACGAGGATGTGCTGATCGCCCGCGTCCACGAACTGGTCCCCCGCCCCATGCTCGACCACCGCTACGGCGAGATCAACACTTTCGAGCAGGTCCTCGCCGAGGACGGAACCACCGTCGTGAAGGTGTTCCTGCACATCAGCTACGAGGAGCAGCGCCGCCGCCTTCTGGCACGCCTCGACAACCCGAAGAAGCGCTGGAAGTTCGACCTCAGCGACATCGAGGAGCGCGCGCTGTGGCCGGACTACCAAAGGGCGTACGAGATCGCCCTGAAACGCTGCTCGCCGAAGGTGGCACCTTGGTACCTCGTGCCGTCCGACCGTAAGTGGTACCGCAACTGGGCGATCAGCAAGCTGCTGCTCGAGCACCTCGAGGCGCTGGATCCGCAGTACCCCAAAGTCGATCTCGATGTGGAGGAGTGCCGCGAGCGGCTGCTCCGGTCGCCCTGACCCGGGCGGGCGAAGGTGTCCGGCCATGCCCTTCGCAGAGGCATGGCAGTGCGATGCCGCTAAACCGCGCCGCCCGGCAGCGGCGGAGGCAGAGTGCTGACATCGGAGGGGAGCCGGGACTCCTCCGATCCCGGAGGGACCAGGCGCAGTGTGCGCTCGGTCCAGGCCGAGACGGCGGCGGCGGGTGCCTGGAGGAGAGCGTGCTCGTCGGGCGCGGACAGGAGCAGATAGACGAAGTTCATGGTGCGCGGTGTCCTCCCCGGCCAGATCTTCACATCGCCCTGCCCCGTCGGGTGGAAGACCCCTTCGATGAGCAGATCGCGGGCGAAGAACCACTCGACGGGAGTGTCGGTGTCCGTGTGGAAAGCGACATGGACGGCGTACGGGTCGTCGGTGCGGTAGACGAGCCGCGTGGGTACGGGGACGGTTCGCCCGGCCTCCAGCACGAGTTGGCAGACCAGTTCGCGCTCGACCGTCGTAGGCGCGGTGTCTCTCGGTCGGCGTCCTCGCTGCAGCACGGACCGTCTCCTCACCCCTGAGTGTGTTCTATCGACGGAAAGTGAACGAAGTACCGCGGGGCGTGGGTAGGGTCCGGGCTTCATGGATTCGCTTAAGCCGCTTAAACACGCTGAAGAGCCAATCGGGGCCGCATGACCAGAAGGAACGAGCAGCTGAGACTGGCCGTCGACGAGTCCGGGTACTCATACGGCGAACTGGCCAGGAACGTCAGGGCCGTTGCCGCGGAGAGCGGGGTGACCACGCTGCGGACCAACTCGTCCGCCGTCGCGCACTGGATCGCCGGCACCCAGCCCCACGCGGTGGCCGCCCGCATCCTGGCCGAGGCGCTGTCCCGGAAGCTGGGGCGGCTGGTCACGGCCGAACAGCTGGGTCTGGTACGCATACCTGATACGGCGGATGAGTCGCTCGGGCTCGAGATGGGACAGGACCCGGTCGACGCGCTGACGAGGCTGGGGCGGGCCGACATCGAACGCCGCAGCTGGATCAGCTCGGCCGCCTACTCCGTCCCGGCCGCCGCTCATGCCGCCGCCGCGGCCGCCCGTTCCGTATGCCTGCCGCGCTCTTCTGCCACCGTCCGTCCGTGCGGCATCGCGGGCGAGAGAGAGATCCAGGCAGTGCAGCAGATGGCCACACTGTTGACCGCCATCGACCAGCGGCACGGCGGCCGGCACGGCCGGTCGGCCGTTGTGCAGTACCTGGTCTCCGACGTTGCCACCCTGTGCCGTACGCGCTTCCGCACCGAGGCGCAGAAGCCGCAGATGCTCTCGGCGGCCGCATGTGTGGCCTACCTGGCAGGCTGGAAGGCATACGACTCGGGCGAAGCGGGCCTGGCCCAGCGGTACTACCTGCAGGCCTTCAAGCTCACCCGGGAAGCCGGCAACGATCTGCATACGGCGTTCATCCTGCGCGTCCTCGCCCATCACGGTATGGAGACCGGGCGCGGCGAGCACGCTCTGGACCTGATCGACGCCGCCCTTCAGCGAGTGCAGGGCCGCACCGATCCGGCCTCCGAAGCGCTGTACGTCGTCACCCGCGCCCGCGCCCTCGCCCTGGCCGGCAGAAGCCGGGCGGCGGTGGCGGCAGCGGCCCGCGCGGCGCGACTGGTGGACGGTGCCGACGAGACGGAGATGCCGTTCTGGGCAGCGCTGTGGGGGTCGGCCAGTGCCTGTGTGGGCAGCTGCACCGCCCTGGCCGCGGAGCTTCTGGGGGCGTATGACGTCGCCGAGCGTCATTTCGCGCAAGCCGTCTGGAGCGAGTCCGGCTCCGAGTACCAGCGCATCACCGCCCTGGACCTCGCGCACGCCGGGTCCATGCAGTGCCGGCAAGGGCATGTGGAGCAGGCGTGCACCACATGGGACAAGGCCCTGGAACTGATGGGCGGCGTGCGTTCGGTGCGCATTCTGCAGGCGGCGGAGACCATGCGTCAGGACCTGGCGCCCTTCACGCACCGCGGGTCCCGGGCAGCTGTGGAGTTCGACGAACGTGCCCGTCTGTGGCTGGCAGGAGAACACGTCTGACGCAGCCGGGCGAGCGGCACCGCGACAAGGAACCGGGACGTCTGCGGGACACCCCTCGGTGCGGGGGCACCGCCTCGCGTGCAACATCGGCACTGTGCTGGGCGGTGCCCCGACCCACTGGATTGCCGGGCATTGCTGCTCGACGCGGCCCGACCTGCGTTACTCGATGACGAGCTCGAACGGCAGGTTGCCGCGGGTGGCCTTGGAGTACGGGCAGTAGGCGTGGGTCTTCTCGAGCAGATCGCGACCCGCCTCGCCCTGGAGGTGGTCGGGCAGCTCGACCCGCATGATCACCGAGAGGCCGAAGCCGCCGTCGGTGTCCTTGCCGATGCTGACCTCGGCGGTCACCGAGGCGTCCTTGACGTCGATCTTCTCCTGGCGGCCGATGGCGCCCATGGCGCTGGCGAAGCAGGCGGCGTACCCGGCGGCGAAGAGCTGCTCGGGGTTGGTGCCCTGTCCGTTGCCACCCAGCGCCTGGGGGAAGGCGAGCGGCAGGTCGATGTGGCCGTCGGAGCTGACGGCGCGGCCTTCGCGACCGTTGGCGGTGGCGACAGCGGTGTAGAGCGCGTCCATGAGTTGCATCCCTCTTCGTCCGTGGGGAACCGTTGACACGATGGTGACACACAATTTAGTTGTGCACAACTTAATGATGCGAGGTATACCCTGGTCGCATGGAGAAGACGCTGCTGACAACCGTGCCGGACGAGGACTTCCTCCGCCTCGACCACCAGATCTGCTTCTCGCTGCACGCCGCGTCCCGGGCCTTCAACGGCGTCTACCGGATCGCGCTCAAGGACCTGGGCCTCACCTACCCGCAGTATCTGGTGATGCTGGTGCTCTGGGAGCACGGCGAACTGCCGGTCAAGCGGATCGGCGAGCATCTGCGCCTGGACTCGGGCACCCTGTCACCCCTGCTCAAGCGGCTGGAGTCGGCAGGTTACGTGGAGCGCAGGCGCAGCATCGAGGACGAACGCTCCGTCACGGTCCGCCCCACCGAGGCGGGCGCCGCGCTCCGCGAGAAGGCGCTGGACGTACCGCGCAGGATCGCGGCGGCGACCGGTATGTCACTGGACAGGATCCGCGAGCTGCGCGCGGGCCTCGACGCGCTGACCGCCACCCTGGACACGGCCGAGCTCGACGGCACGGCCGCCGACTGCGCGACCGACGGCGAAGAGGACGGATGACGGCCCGGCCCCGGGCATCGGTCGATGCCCGGGGCCGCTTCCTTCGGGTGTCGGTGTCAGCCGGCGTTATGAGCCAAGCCGTCGTCCGCCGCGCCGCCGTTGCCACCGGCACCGGCGTCACCGGCGCCCGCATTGGCAGCACCCGCGTCACCAGCGCCTGCGTGACCGTTGCCCGCGTCACCAGCGCCCGCGTCACCAGCACCGGCGTCACCAGCGCCCGCGTCACCAGCACCGGCGTCACCAGCGCCCGCGTTGGCAGCACCCGCGTCACCAGCGCCCGCGTTGGCAGCACCCGCGTCACCAGCGCCCGCGTTGGCGGCACCCGCGTCACCAGCGCCCGCGTCACCAGCGCCCGCGTTGGCGGCACCCGCGTCACCAGCGCCACCGTTTTCGGCGCCACCGTTACCGCCCGCGCCGATCTCGGCGCCCACCGCGGCCAGAGCCGTGGTCACGGGCTGGAAGAACGTCTCGCCGCCCGCGGTGCAGTCTCCGCTGCCGCCCGAGGTGAGGCCGATCGCGTTTCCGTCCTGGGTGAAGAGCGATCCTCCGCTGTCGCCCGGCTCCGCACAGACATTGGTCTGAATGAGACCGGTGACCGTGCCCTCCGGGTAGTTCACGGTGGCGTTCAGACCAGTGACCTGGCCGTCCTTCAGCCCGGTGGTGCTGCCCATGCGGAGCACCTCCTGGCCGACCGCCGCGTCGGCGGCCTGCTTGATCTGCACGGTTTGCCCGCCACCGACGTTGACCTCGCTGGGGGCGTCGGTCGCCGGGTCGTCGTACGTAACGAGGGCGAAGTCGCCGTCGCCCGGGAAGGTGGCCGCCTGGACGGTGCCGATGGGCGCGCCGTTCTGTTGCGCGGACCACTCCTTGGCGGCGACACCGCAGTGCCCCGCGGTGAGGAAGCCGGGCTGACCGTCCTGGGTGGTCACATTGAAGCCGAGCGAACAGCGCGCGCCGCCGCCGAAGATGGCGTCGCCGCCCGAGACGAAGGGCTTGAACTCGCCTGCCGACTTCTGGATCCGGGCCATGCCACCGCCCAGGGACTTCACAGTCGATTCGAGTCTGTTCCACTTGTCACCGGCGACCGTGCGGTCCGCCGTGACGAGGATCTGGTTGTTCTTCGGGTCGACGGACCAAGCCGTTCCCGGGATGGTGGCCTTCTCGGCCAGCGTGCTCGCGGCGGACTTCAGTTCGCCCACGCTGTTCTCGACACTCCTCGCCACCGCGCCGGCCTTGTTGACCTGGTTGACGACGTTGCTGTTGTCGCCGACGACGTTGACGATGATCTGCTGCTTGTCGGCGTCGTAATAGGCCCCACCGAAGGCCTCGCCGAGTTTTGGGCCCAGCTTTGATATGAGATCTGCCGCCGATGCGGCGCTCATCGTCCTTGGGTTCGACCCTGCCGCGGACCCGGAACCGGGCTGCGAGGCATTGGCGTGGGGCAGCAGGATGGCCGCTGCGGCGATGCCCGCCGCTCCGGCTCCCGCAAGAACGACTTTGCGCTTGGGTATTCGCCTGTGACTCAACTCGTCGCCTCCTGTAGGGGGGTACGGAGTCCGGTTGCCGACGGAAACCGGGGGGACGCGTCCGACCCTTGATACGGATGGGGCGGGAGTTGTACTCATCGCCGTTGCAAAAGAAGTTTCCTGACGATTCGTCAATCAGGCTTGACGGGGCCCGTCATGAGGGCAGTCGACTACCGCACCGGCTGCAATAACGTGCACCGGTCTCCTCCGCCGGAAGGTCGCAGCCGGGACAGATCCGATGGAGCAGACATGCCGCTTCGCCGCCTTCCGGCCCGGCGGCGCTGCGGATGGTGAGTCCCGGACGGCGGCCGTGCACCGTCACGTACACCAGCCCCTCCTCGTCGGCGAAGAGCGCACGGTGCACACCGCGCGGCAGCCAGACGACGCACCCGGCCGCCAGCTCCTGCCGCCCGCCGGCGTCCGTCTCCAGTCGGCCACCGCCGCTCAGCACACACAGCAACACGTCGAGATCCGGTTCGACATGGTCGGCGACCCGGGCACCGGGCAGCATGCGGATGACGTTGGCATCCAGCTGCCGCCCTTCCTCGGAGAGCCGCCACAGCGCACCGCCCCGGTCGGCGGGCAGGTCATGAAGCAGTTCGGCGATGCCGACGAGCGCGCCGACGGGTGGCACAGCCATGTCATCCTCCTGAGCACAAGGTCCTCGGGGAGCGGCAGCCACGCCATACGGAGGACCCGACCGACGGGCAGGCAGGCATGCGGTGTTGAGCTGTGCCACCGTGCCGGTGCCGCTTCCGAGCGGAGGCCCACCGTTCACCGGGCCCTCCGCCCGGGCATCATTGCACAGGGCAAAAGACAGTGCGCCTCGAGAACCTCCCGGCTTCCGCACCTTCACGACGACACGCAGGTGGAGGTACGCGGGGCACTACCGCGATGTTCAACAGCGCTCCTGCCGGCGGGGCGGAGCAGGATAGAAAGAGGCCATGGCCGAACAGACTCACACCTTTGACGGGATGGACGACGTGGAGGCGGTCACCCGAGCGGTGCTGACCGCCTCCCGGCTGCTGGTCGCGGTGTCCGCGCGATCTTTGGCCTCGGTCGAGGATCGGGTGACGCTCCCGCAGTTCCGGCTGCTGGTGGTGCTGTCCACACGTGGCGCCGCCAAACTCGTGCTGCTCGCGGAGTGGCTCGCGGTCAGCCCGTCGACCGCGATGCGGATGGTGGACCGGCTCATCGCCATCGGCCTGGTCGACCGGCAGACCAATCCGGACAACCGGCGCGAGACAGTGCTTCAGCTGACCCCCGAGGGCATGCGCATCGTCGAGGTGGTGATGAACAGGCGCCGCCAGGAGATCGCGTCGATCGTCGAGCGCCTGGCCCCCGAGCAGCGCGCGGCGCTGATCGCGGCACTCACCGCGTTCAGCGAGGCCGGTGGTGAACCTGACGCCCCGTCGCGGCCGGTCGAACACCCCCTGGGCTGGGCATGAGGCTGAGCACGCGCTCTGACGGAACGTAACCCCGACGCACCTGCGCCGTGCACTCTGATAATCCGACTGATCAGATACTTTCCGTCGGTGATCACTTTTGTACGAAGAATGATGACTGCGGTTGTGATGGGCGCCGTGCTCGTCGGCTGCGCCGGCGGCAACGGCGGCGGTTCCACCCAGCCCTCACCCAGCAGGACGGACGCGGCGGCTGCCCCGAACCCCGGCAAACCGCTCACGGACAAGGTGCCGGAAGCTCCGTCCCTCGCACCTGGGCCCGGTGGCCTGACCCCCGTCTTCGAGCGCGCACCCAAGGGGGCCGCGACGGCCGAGAAGACCGTCGCGCTCACCTTCGACGCCGACATGACCGCAGATCAGGGGCCCCGGGCCGCGCGCGGCGAGCGTTTCGACAACCCCGCCCTGATCGCCACGCTCCGCGAGCTCAATGTCCCTTCGACGGTCTTCATGACGGGCCGCTGGGCCGAGGAGTACCCGGATCAGGCGAAGGTGATCGGCAACGATCCGCTCTTCGAGATCGCCAACCACTCCTACAGCCACTACGCCTTCACGTCGCCCTGCTACGGCCTGCCGCTGGTCGGGAAGAACGCCATGCGGGCCGAGGTGGACCGGGCCTTCGCCGCGTTCGAGAAGGCCGGTGCCCGCAATGTGGTGCCGTACTTCCGCTTCCCCGGTGGCTGCTACAACGACGTGGCCCTGAGAGCCCTGGCTCCGGCGAAGGTGACCGCGGTCCAGTGGGACGTGGTCAGCGGCGATGCCTTCGCGGCGAACGCCGACGCGGTCGCCGAGCAGGTACTCAAGGGCGTGCGGCCGGGGTCGCTGGTGGTGATGCACTGCACGCGCAGCGCGGCGCCGGTCACGGAGCAGGCGGTCCGGAAAGTCGTGCCCGAGCTACGCCGGCAGGGCTACCGCTTTGTGAAGGTCTCCGACCTGATGCGGAGCCGGCCGTAGCGACCCGCAGCATGAACGCGAGTGGTTGACCGGGGCCGTCCGGCAGCCTGTCCGCCTCGATCGCCGGGCGATCCTGGCCTCAGCCCGAACAGGCCGTCCGCTGTGCCTCCTGCCACTCGCAGACGGGGCAGAGAGTCGCGCCCTTCACCGACTCCGGGTACTCGGTCGGCTTCCGGCACAGTACGCATTCGGCGAAGGGTGGACCGTCCGCCGTCACGGGCGCGGCGGCCGGTGTCTCGCAGTACGGCTCCTGCGGCTCGTCCCGCTGGTTCGGCTCGTCCATACCTGCGAGGTTAACTCGCGCTGTCCACGCCTCGGAGCGAGCTCACGGCGCGGGCCACAGCGCCCGCCACCGGCGCGACCGGCGGCGCGCCCACCGGCGGCGGCGCGGGGCAGCCACACCGTCCGGTGCGCGAGCCGGTGACCAGCCGTCTCTCCCCCTCGCCGCGGACCGGGGCGCGCGCGGGCCGCTGGAGACGGTCCGCGCAGCACCCATGGTCCGGCGAGGCCGCGACGGCCGCGGGCTCCTTGCAGTCTCAGTTCGCCGACGCCTTCTGCGGGGTGAGCTCGCTGGGCCGTACGATCACGAATCCCTCACCCTGGAGCATCAGCTGGACGGCCTCGCCGGAGCCGCCACGGATCATTGACCCGACCGACTGCGAGCGGTGCAGCGAGGTGTGCAGCAGAGCACTCCAGCCGACGACCGCGTCCGTGTCCACGTACACAGGCTGCTGCGCCGTGACGGGTATCACGATCGGGTTGCCCTCACAGATGACGGCGAGCTTTCCGTAGCCGGTGAAGACGCTGTTGAAGAGACCGCCGCCGGTCATGCCGGCTCCCTTCACAGTCTTGATCTCGTACGAGAGGGAGGCGTCGAAGCAGAGGACGTTGCGACCGTTGATGGTGAGCGCGTCGCCCTGCTCGATATCGACGATGAAACAGTTCTGGGCCTCGTGCGCGAACCAGGCCTCTCCCTGCCCGCGCACCGCCATGAGCGGCAGGCCCTCGCCCGTCACGGCGCGCTTGAGCATGCCGCCTATGCCTTGCCCCTTGCGCTCGAACTGGAGGTTTCCGCGGAAGGCGATCATTGATCCCTGCCGCGCGTGCATCTCGCCGTTGACTGCGTACTTGACCGATTTGGCGTTCTGCAGGCTCATTCCGGGCACGGAAGCCTGCTGCGCCATGTTCTCCGAGGCAAAAAGATCGCTCTTCATGGCGCGCATCGTCGCCCGGAGCCTTCCGTTCCGCCAACAGTCCCGACAAGAGCGGCTGGCAGACTGGGCGGTGTGAGCAGCGACGAAACCCGCCCCGACAGTCCCTTCCGGCACGAGAACACCTCCCGTGACGAGGTCCCTCAGTTCGTCCTTCCGCTGGTGGTCCACATCGAGAAGGCCGAACCCCCGGCCCGTACCGACGCCCTGGAGTCCGCGGCCCGTGCCGTGCTCGACATCCTGAGCGACGAGCGTTCGCTGGGCGACGGTGAGTGGGCGCAGGCGATGCGGGACTGGCAGGACGCCCGGATCCGCAAGGTGGTGCGGCGGGCGCGCGGCGCCGAGTGGCGCAAGGCCTCGGAGCTGCCGGGCATCACGGTGACGGGTGGGACCGCCGAAGTACGCGTCTTCCCGCCCGTCCCGCTGGACGGCTGGCCCAAGGAACTGGCCAAGCTCCAGGTGTCGGGCACGGACCTGGACGACCCCGAGAAGCCTGCCGCGCCCGACCGCACCGCTCCGGTGCTGTGGCTGAGCCCGGATCTCGACATGTCGGCGGGCAAGGCGATGGCACAGGCCGGGCACGGTGCCCAACTGGCCTGGTGGGAGCTGTCGGAGGCGGACCGCAAGGCGTGGCGCGAGGCCGGCTTCCCGCTCCGGGTACGCACCGCTGAGCCCGCGCACTGGCGGCAACTGACGGTCAGCGGCCTGCCGGTGGTGCGCGATGCGGGCTTCACCGAGATCGCTCCGGGCTCCTGCACAGTGGTCGCGGATCACCCGTCGCTGCGCGGCTGAACACTGGGGCCCCCCGTTACGTACCTATCGGTACCGCCAAGTAGGTTGAACGCTGTTTCAGCCGGCGGTTGATTGCCGTGGAACGTATCGGCTCAGGAGGCACTTTGTTGCGGCGTATCAACGGGACAGCACTCATCATCGCGGCCCTGGTCGCCACGGTAGGCGCGCTGGCGTTCCCCGTGTGGTCGTACGCGGACCGTTCCGGCACAGGTCAGGACAATCTCAACGCCGCGACCGTGTCGACCCAGTGGGGACCGCTGTCGGCCACGGACCGGGACTTCCTGATCAAGGTAAGGCTGGCCGGACTCTGGGAGCTGCCCGCAGGACAGCAGGCGATCGAACGCGCGCCGACCAAAGCGATCAAGGACACGGGCGACCATCTCGTAGTCGGCCACACCGACCTCGACAAGCGGGCGCGCGATGTCGCGGCGAAGCTCGGCGTCGAGCTGCCGAACCAGCCGAACGAGCTGCAGCAGGGCTGGCTGCAGGAGCTTTCGGCGGCGAGCGGCGAGGAGTACGAACGGAAGTTCGCGAACCTGCTGCGCAACGCGCACGGCAAGGTCTTCGCACTGATCGCCCAGGTCCGGCACACCACCCGGAACACCCTGATCCGGCAGCTGGCGACCGACGCGAACCAGACGGTCCTGGACCACATCACCATGCTGGAAGCGACCGGATTCGTCGACTTCGACGCCCTCGCCAACGAGGCGGCCGGCAAGGCGACGGCCAGCCCGACAGGTCCGCCGCCGCCGAACGGCAACCTGCCGCCACAGCCCGCGCCCGCGTCGCCCAGCGGGGACCAGTCCTTCACGTCACGTCCGTCCACCCAGCCGGGAGCTCCGACGGCGATCAACACCAACCGTCCGTGACCCGTCGGTAACTCCGGTCCGCAGGAACCTCAAATCAACCTCTGAACGTCCCCTCCTCTGGATTCACCGCCGTCCGGCGGGGCCATAGGCCCTGCACGCACCGTCACACGGCGCAGGGGAGGGGACCCATGGAACTCGGTACAGGTATCGGCTGGCGCCCGGAGATCGCGGAAGCGGTCGAGGAACTGCCAGGCGTCGACTGGGTCGAGGTTGTCGCGGAGAACATCTGCCCGGGCCATCTGCCCGCCGCGCTGACCCGTCTGCGCTCGCGTGGCATCAAGGTCGTCCCGCACGGCGTCTCGCTGGGCCTCGGCGGCGCCGACCGCCCGTCCGGGCAGCGGCTCGCGGACCTGGCGGAGCGTGCGACAGCGCTCGGCGCGCCGCTGGTCACCGAGCACATCGCCTTCGTACGGGCCGGTGGCGTGCTCACTGCATCGCCGCAGCTGGAAGCGGGCCATCTGCTGCCGGTGCGGCGCACCTGGGACGCGCTGAAGGTGCTCTGCGAGAACGTCCGTATCGCGCAGGACTCGCTGCCGGTGCCGCTGGCTCTGGAGAACATCGCGGCACTGATCGCCTGGCCGGACGAGGAGCTCACGGAGGGCCAGTTCCTCGCGGAACTGGTCGAGCGCACGGGCGTACGCCTGCTGATCGACGTGGCCAACCTCCACACGAACCACGTCAACCGCGGCGAGGACCCGTCGGCGGCGCTGGACGAACTCCCCGTCGAGGCGATCGCGTACGTCCATGTCGCGGGCGGCATCGAACGCGACGGCGTCTGGCACGACACCCACGCCCATCCGGTGACCCAGCCGGTCCTGGACGTCCTGACGGAGCTCCGCTCCCGGGTGTCCCCGCCCGGCGTACTGCTGGAGCGGGACGACGACTTCCCGCCCGCGGCCGAGCTCTCGGCGGAACTGGCGGTGATCCGCGCAACGCTGACGGCGGCCGCTCCCAGCGACCCGCACGGGGAGCGCTCGACGGCTTCCGGCGCGTACCGTGAAACACGCGCCCACGAGCGGCCGGGGGCCCATGCCCAGGTGGAGACGGGTCAGGGGGACGTCCCCCGGGAGCGCGTCGCCCTCGACCAGGCCGCCCTTCTCTCCGCTCTCGTCGCCGGCACCCCCGCCCCCGAAGGCTTCGACTCCCGGCGGCTGCGCGTGCAGAGCCGTGCTCTCGCCGCCAAGCGGGCCGATGTCGTGGCCAAGGTCGCGCCCGAACTGCCGGAGATACTCGGAGCCGGCTATCGCGCCGCGTTCCTCGCGTACGCCAAGTCCCGCCCCATGCGCGCCGGCTACCGCCGCGACGCGCTCGACTTCGCCGAGCAGCTCCTCGTCGCCGGGAAACCGGAGGACGACAACGCCCGCCGCCTGCTGACCCGCTGGTGGAAGGAGCGCGCCGCTCCGCATCCGCCGCGCCGGTCGACCCGTCTCGTACGCGCGGCCCGTGCCGCTCTTGTCAGGAGGTGAGCGGAATGACCCTGCTCGCAGTGTGCGTCTACCTCGTCGTCGGCTCCTCCTCCGTCGCGCTGATCATCCGGGTGTCCGCCTCCCGGCGCCGCCACCCGGGCGGCGGCGGCATCCACGACGTCTACGAGGCCGCCTTCCTCAGCGGCGGCCCTGCCCGGGTGGTCGACGCCGCGCTCGCCGCCCTGCACACGGACGGCCGGCTCGCCATCGGCGGCCCCGGCATCGTCGCCGTACGGAATCCGGTCGCCCATGACCCGGTCGAGCGCGCGGTACTCGATGAACTCGCCGGTGCCCCGACCGGCGCTCTGCACACACTGCGGATCGCCGCGATGCGCAGCCCGGGCGTACAGGCGATCGGCGACGGCCTTGCCGCACGCGGGCTGATGGTCCCGCCCGGACTGAACCGGGGGCTGGGCGTGTGGGGTCTCGCACAGGGCTTGCTGTGCGTCATGGCCCTGCCGCTCGCCTTCGCCCTCACCGTGGTCAGTTTCCTCGCGGACGAACCGGACGGCTCCGGGACGCCGTTCATCGCGATGGTCCTGCCGGCCTTGATCGCGGGCATCCTGATCGGCTTCGTCATGGCGGGCCGCGCCCGGCGCCGGATCAGTACGGCCGGGCGGGACGCGCTCCGCTCGTACCGGGTTCAGTACGCCCAGGCGTACTCACCGGCCCATACGGTCGCGATCCATGGACTGCGTGCCGTGCAGGATCCCGCGCTCCGGGAGCAGTTGGCCACCGCGGCACGGATCCCCGCGGGCATTCGAGGCGGCCACTCGGCGACGCACCACTCGCACACGTCGTACCCGGACGCCGTGGCCGTGTGGTGCGCCGGATCGAGCCCGGGTTCCGGCTGTGGCAGCTCCAGCGGCCATGGCTCCTCCGGTGGCGGTTCGAGCTGTGGTGGCGGATCCAGTGCCGGCTGCGGCGGTTCGTCCGGAGGTGCCGGCTGCGGCGGTTCCTCGAGCGGCTCCAGCTGCGGCGGTTCGTCCGGGGGCTCCAGCTGCGGTGGCAGCAGCAGCTCCTGACCCGGCGGGGGACCCGAGGGCCCGCGCACCGGGCCCCGTTGCCGACACCGCCAACGACCGACCCCGACCCCGTTCTTCCCGCTGCCGCCCCGGGCCTCCCGCCCACGCCCCAGCGTCACGAAGGGATAACGCTCGGTCCACATCGTGAACAGCCCATGGCGGACCAGAGGACAACTCGCGTAGAAATCGGCCATGTTCTCGGTCCTCTTCCTGCTGGTCGCATGGGCCGCGGCGGGCATCAGCTGCGCCCGGCTCTGTTTCGCCGCCGTCGAGGCCGCCCGCCCCGCCCCCGAGAGCCCGGGCCAGAAGCAGGCGCTGACTCTGTACGAGGCCGCGTTCCTGGCCGGCGGCCCGCACCGGGTCACCGAGCTCACCCTCGTCTCCATGCACCGCCGCCGCAGGCTGCTGCTGGCGCACACCGGCTGGGCCACGGTCGTCGACCCGGAGGGCGCAGACGAACTGGAGCGCTCGGTAATCGGCGCGATAGGGCCGGCGGGGCAGGCCCGGACAGCGGCCGTACGAGCCGCGGCGTCCGCCGCGGGCGCGGTACGGGCGCTGGCCGACCGCCTCGTCAGCGCCGGTCTCGCGGTTCCGGACAGCGCCAGGTCGCACGTCGCCTCCGCCGTCCGCGGTGTGCAGGGCGCCACCGTCCTCACCGCGGCACTCGCCGCCGTCACCCTGCTGCTGCCTCCTCAGGAGCAGGGCGCGGACGCCGCGTTCCTCGCCTGGTTCGCGCTGCCCCTGCTGCTCACTCTCGGCTGTCTCGCCATCGCGCGGATCGAGGTGCATCCGTACACCCGCTGGGCCTCGCCCGACGGTCAGCGGCTGCTCGGCTCGCTCTCCCCGAAGAGTGACGGCGACGAGCGCGCGTTCCTGACCGCGGTCGCCGTCCGGGGTGTCGGCGCCGTCGACGATCCGGCTCTGCGTGCGGCGCTCACCGGCAGCCGTACGGCGCATCGGAGTCATTGACCCCGACACCGGACATCGGTGCTTTACATCGTTGGTCGTGCCGCCAAGGATCCCCTTTCGTCCCGTGGCCCCGGCCGCCGTCCGCACGAAGGGAACGCGATGAGAGCAGCTGCGAAGTACGGGGCCGTGACGAGCCTCGGTTCCTTGGTCCTGTCCGCGCTCGTCGTCGCTCCCGCCGGTGGTGCGACCACCGACTCCGCCGCGTCGCACGGCACGGCCGACTCCCCCGCGGCGGCGCGCGCGGCCGCGACGTACGGCACGGCCGTCGCGGCCGCGCGCGCCGCCGCGGCGGGCATCGCCTTCGGCCGCTGCCCCAAGGCCGAGAAGCTGCCCGATTCGATCCAGTGCGGCACGGTGAGGGTCCCGCTCGACTACGCCGAGCCCTTCGGCCGGCAGATCGAGCTGACCGTCAGCCGCGGGAGGGCGACCGGCGGGCCGGCCGAGTACCAGGGCGCGTTCGTCTACAACCCCGGCGGTCCCGGCGCCTCCAGCATGTACTTCCCGATGGCCGCCGCGCTCCCCGAGTGGGAGGGGATCGCCCGCGCGTACGACATCGTCGGCTACTCCCCGCGCGGTGTCGGCCGCTCCGCGCCGCTCTCCTGCGTGGCCCCGGCCGACTTCGTCAAGGCGCCGACCCTGGCTCCGGTCCACCCCTCCCCCTCGTACAAGCAGGAGCGGATCGCGCAGGCGAAGGCGTACGCGCAGGGCTGCGCACAGAACGCCGGACCTGCGCTGCGGCACTACACCTCGCTCAACAACGCCCTTGACCTGGATGTGCTGCGGGCGGCGCTCGGCGAGCGGAGGCTGACCTTCATGGGCGCCTCGTACGGCACCTACTTCGGCGCGCTGTACGCAACCCTCTTCCCGTCCCATGTCCGCCGCATGGTCTTCGACTCGGCGGTCAACCCGGCCACGAACCAGATCTGGTACCGCAGCAATCTCGACCAGTCGTTCGCTTTCGAGAGCCGTTGGGCGGACTTCCGCGCCTGGGTCGCCAAGCACGAGAAGACGTACCACCTGGGCGCCACACCCGAGGCGGTGGCGCACACGTACGACCAGGTGCGTACCCGGCTCGCCGAAGAGCCTGCGGGCGGCAAGGTCGGCCCCGGCGAGCTGCACCAGGCGTTCCTCGGGGTCGGTTACTACGACGACTACTGGACGGAGCGCGCCGAAGCGCTGTCCGAGTATCTGAAGGGCAATGCGAAGCCGCTGATCGACCAGGCGGCGCCGGAGCCGGCCGAGGCGCGGGAGGCGGAGAACGGCAAAGCCGTCTACACGGCCGTCGAGTGCAACGACGCCCCTTGGCCGACGGACTGGGAGGTGTGGGACCGCGACAACAGCGCGCTGGCGCTCATGGCACCGTTCGAGACCTGGGACAACGTCTGGATGAATCTGCCGTGCGCCTACTGGCCGGCCCCGCGGCAACAGCCGCTGGAGGTGCGCACCAGGCCCGGCGAGCTGCCTCCGGTGCTGATCCTGGCGGCGGAGCGGGACGCGGCGACGCCGTACGAGGGGGCGCGTGAGCTGGCGCGGCGGCTGACGGGTTCCGTGCTGATCACGGAGGAGGACGCCGGTACGCACGGCATCGGCGGCGGCAGCAACGAGTGCGTCAACGGCTATCTGGAGGACTATCTGCTGCACGGGATGACGCCGGTGCGGCGCGCTGCGTGCGCGCCGCACCCGGAGCCGGACCCGGTGTCGCTGGACCGGAGAGCGGCGAGCCCCAGGCTGCCGCACACCGTCTGATCTTCCGGGTCGGGGATGGCCGGGCCCGCTCCGCGCGGGCCCGGCCACCATGTTTTTCAGGCGAGTCCGGCCACCAGATCGGCGACGGACTTGCGGCGGCCGGTGTAGAACGGCACCTCTTCACGGACGTGCATCCGCGCCTCGGAGGCGCGCAGATGACGCATCAGGTCGACGATGCGGTACAGCTCGTCGGCCTCGAAGGCCAGGATCCACTCGTAGTCACCGAGCGAGAACGACGCGACCGTGTTGGCGCGCACGTCGGGGAAGCCGCGGGCCATCTTGCCGTGATCGGCGAGCATCCGGCGACGGTCCTCGTCCGGCAGCAGGTACCAGTCGTAGGAGCGCACGAAGGGGTAGACGCTGATGTAGTCGCGCGGCGTCTCGTCCGCCAGGAAGGCCGGGATGTGCGACTTGTTGAACTCGGCGGGACGGTGCAGCGCCATGTTCGACCAGACCGGCTCGAGCGCGCGGCCCAGCTTGGTGCGCCGGAAGAGGTTGTACGCCGCCTGGAGCTCGTCCGCGGTCTCCGCGTGCCACCAGATCATGACGTCCGCGTCGGCACGCAGACCGGACACGTCGTACGTGCCACGCACGGTGATGTCCTTCGCGGCGAGCTGGTCGAACAGCTCCTGGACCTCGTCGGCGTAGCCGGCGCGGTCCTCGGGGAGGAGATCGCGCAGCTTGAAGACGGACCACAGGGTGTAGCGGACGACCTCGTTGAGGTCCTTCGCCTTCTTCCCCGCGTTGGGAATCTTTTCCGGTGCAGTCATGTGGCTATTCTCCCGCGTCGTCCCCGGTGCCTCGCACCAGGGTGGACGTGGCGATGATCTCGTCGGCCGCGCGCTGCGCGCCGGCGATGCAGGCGGGGATGCCGACGCCGTCGTACGCCGCGCCGCAGACCCTGAGCCCCGGCAGCTTGGCGACCTCGTCGCGGATCCGGGCGACGCGCGCGAGATGCCCGACGGGGTACTGCGGCAGTCCGCCGATCCACCGGGTCACCTCGGTGGCCACCGGTCCGGCGGCGAGTCCTGTCGCCTCACCGAGGTCGCGCAGCGATACGCCGACGAGTTCGGCGTCCTCGCGGTGCAGATGCTCCTCCTCGCCGTACCGCCCGATGGAGGTGCGCAGCACGAAGAGGTCGGGGGAACTCTCGTCGGCCCACGCCCACTTGCGGGTGGAGAAGGTGGACGCCTTGATGGTGCGGCCGTCGACGGGCGGCACCAGGAAACCGCTGATCTCCGGCAGCCCGGCCAGGTCCGCACGGCGGAAGGCCATGGTGACCAGGGCCATGGAGGCGTACTCGACCTGACCGAGCTCCGCGGCGGCCGCCGGTGACTCGGCGGCGAGCAGCGCGGCCGCGGACCAGGCGGGGGTCGCGAGCACCACACCGTCGGCGGCGATGAGCCGCTGGTCGGTGCGGATCTGCCAGCCCTCGGCAGTGCGGGTCATCCCGAGGACGGGCGTCTCCATGAGGATCTCGCCGCCCTGCGCGCGCACGGCGTCGGCGACGGCGGGCGGCAGCTGCCCCACGCCGCCGTCGATGCCCATGAACACCGGGCCGGCTGAATGCTGCTGCGCTGCCTTCGCCTGGATGTCCCGTACGGCAGCGAGCAGCGATTCATGGGTCTTCGCCGCCTCGAAGAGCTGTGGGACTGCGGCGCGCATCGAGATGCGGTACGCGTCTCCCGCGTACACGCCGCCGAGCAGCGGTTCGACCAGCCGGTCCACGACTTCGCGGCCGAGGCGTTCGGCGACGTACGCGCCGACGGCGACATCGTCGCCGAGCTCCACGGGCGCCAGGTCCGGTTCCCGCTCGATACGGGCGATGCTGTCCGCGGAGAGCAGTCCCGCGAGCGCCGCCGGGTCGCCCGGCACGCCCATCACATGGCCCTTGGGCATCGGGCGCAGCGCGTCGCGGGTCCAGACGCAGGCGGTGGAGGTGGCGGGCGGCCTGAGCCGGTCGGCGAGGCCGACGGCGCGGGCCAGTTCGACGGCTTCGGGGCGGCGGGCGAGCATCGACTCGGCGCCGAGATCGACGGGGGCACCCTCGATCTCGCCGGTCTGCAGCTTGCCGCCGAGCCGGTCGGTGGCCTCGAGGAGGGTGACGCGCACACCGGAGTCGAGCAGCCGGTGCGCGGCCGCGAGGCCGGCGATGCCGCCTCCGATGACGACGACATGACCCGTATGTGTGTGCGCGTTCATGAAGCAACTCTCTCAGACCCGTAACGAGTCCTGACCGTGACCGCTTCGGGACCGGAAAGGGGCAACCCCCGGCGCGGCATCGAACGTCGAACCGGCGACACTCACCACCTGTCCCCGGGGGGCCTGTATGCGTGCACGTCGTACGGTCGCGGCACTGTTTCTCACCGCTTCACTCGCCCTCGCGGGGTGCAGTGGGGCCGACGCCGGATCCGCCCAGGACGACACGTCGGCGGCGAAGCCCGCGGCGGGGGACGCGAAGGGCGGCGGCTATCAGGCCGACGAGTCGGTGCCCGGCGCCCGGAACGCGCCGCCGAAGCGGCCGGTCTCCCTGGCTCCGGCCCACATCATCCGCACGGCCGAGCTCGATGTGGAGGTCAAGGACGCCCCCAAGGCGCTCGCCGCGGCCCGCAGGACGGCCGAGAACGCCGGCGGCCATGTCGCAGGCGAGACCACCGAACGGATCGACGACACCCATGTGACCTCGCACGTCGTCCTGCGCGTCCCGCAGGAGAAGTATGACGCGGTCCTCGCCGAGCTCGCCGGAGCGGGAAAGCTGCTCTCCCGCAAGGCCGACGCCAAGGACGTGACCGACCAGGTCGTCGACGTCGAGAGCCGCATAGCGACGCAGCGGGCCAGCGTGAACCGCGTACGGGCGCTGATGGACCGGGCCGACAAGCTCAGCGACGTGGTCACGCTCGAGGGGCAACTGAGCAGCCGACAGGCGGAGTTGGAGTCGCTGCTAGCCCAGCAGGCCGCCCTCAGGGACCGTACGACGCTGGCCACCATCACCCTGTCGCTCTCCGAGAACGAGAACAAGGGGCAGAAGGCGGAGGACGACGGCCCCGGCTTCCTGGACGCGCTCGGCGGCGGCTGGCACGCGCTGGTGACGGCGGCGCTGTGGATCGGGATCGCGATCGCGGCGGTCGCTCCATGGGTCGCGGCGTTCGCTCTGCTGTACGCCGTGTGGCGCTGGGTGATACGGCCCCGTCTGCCGAAGCGCCCCACGCCGGAGACCCCGCAGCCGGCGCCGCTGCCCGTGCACGGGCCCGGCCAGGACTGAACCGCCGCTCCCCCGTAGCGTGTTCTCCATGGCAGCGGAGCGACTGGTGGTCATCGGAGGCGATGCGGCGGGCATGTCCGCCGCATCGCAGGCACGCAGGCTCAAGGGCCGGGAGGAACTGGAGATCGTCGCGTTCGAGCGCGGGCACTTCAGCTCGTACTCGGCCTGCGGGATTCCGTACTGGGTCAGCGGTGATGTGCCGGAGCGCGACCATCTGATCGCCCGTACACCTGACGAGCACCGTGCACGCGGAATCGAGCTGCGGATGCGTACGGAGGTAACGGAGATCGACGTCGCCGGGCAGCGTGTGCGCACCCGCGACCTCGAAGCCGGCACCGATTCCTGGACGGGCTTCGACAAGCTGGTCATCGCGACCGGCGCGCGTCCGACCCGTCCCGCGCTGCCGGGCATCGACGCACCGGGAGTCCACGGGGTGCAGACCCTCGACGACGGCCAGGCACTGCTGGACACTCTCGCCGCTACGAGCGGTCGTCGCGCGGTCGTCGTGGGTGCCGGCTACATCGGCGTCGAGATGGCGGAGGCACTGCTGAAACGCGGCTACGAGGTGACCGTCCTCAACCGCGGCGAGCAGCCGATGGCCACGCTCGACCCGGACATGGGCCGCCTGGTCCACGAGGCGATGGACGGTCTGGGCATCACGACCGTGACAGGTGCGGCGGTCACCAAGGTCCTCACGGGCGAGGACGGCCGGGTGTCGGCGGTCGCCACGGAGTCCGCCTCGTACCCGGCGGATGTGGTGGTCCTCGGCATCGGCGTCGAGCCGGAGACGACGCTCGCCCGCGCCGCGGGCCTGCCGCTCGGTGTGTACGGCGGCCTGCTCACCGATCTGGCGATGCGGGTGCGCGGCCACCAGAACATCTGGGCGGGCGGCGACTGTGTGGAGGTCCTCGACCTGGTCTCGGGCCGCGAACGCCATATCGCACTGGGCACGCACGCGAACAAGCACGGCCAGATCATCGGCTCCAACGTGGGCGGCGGTTACGGAACGTTCCCGGGTGTCGTCGGCACGGCCGTCAGCAAGGTCTGCGACCTGGAGATCGCACGCACCGGCCTGCGCGAGAAGGACGCCCGCGCGGTGGGCCTGCAGTACGTCACCACCACGATCGAGTCGACGAACAGCGCCGGCTACTACCCGGGAGCCGCCGTGATGACGGTGAAGATGCTCGCGGAACGCCGTACGGGCCGCCTGCTCGGCGTCCAGATCGTCGGCGGCGAGGGCGCGGCGAAGCGCGTGGACATCGCGGCGGTGGCGCTGACCGCAGGGATGACGGTGGAACGGATGACGTCCCTGGACCTCGGCTACGCCCCGCCGTTCTCCCCGGTCTGGGACCCGGTCCTGGTGGCGGCGCGCAAGGCGGTGTCCGCCGTCCGCGAGGCGGGATGACCCAGGGCTCCGCCCCGGACCCCGAGCCCCGAGCCCCGAGCCCCGAGCAATCAAGCAATCAAGCAATCAAGCAATCAAGCAATCAACATCATGAGTGTGCGCGCCAGGGGTCGCGGGGCTGGGGTCCCCCCGGACCGCGTCCGGGGGGAGGGACTTCTACAACACGCCCTACCGGGCGGTCTGCTCGTGGACGTACTCCACGAGGCGCGTCAGCGCGTCCGGGTCCGTCGTCGGCAGCACACCGTGGCCCAGGTTGAAGACATGTCCCTCCAGGCCCGACGCCGCCTCCAGGACCTCGCGGGTCTTCGTCTCCACCGCCTCCCGGGTGGCGAAGAGGACCGCGGGGTCGAGGTTGCCCTGGAGCGCCTTGCCCGGGCCGACCCGGCGGGCTGCCTCGTCCAGCGGGACCCGCCAGTCGACGCCGACGACATCCGCGCCCGCCTCGCCCATCAGGCCGAGGAGTTCGCCGGTGCCGACGCCGAAGTGGATGCGCGGGACGCCGTACGGGGCCACCGCTTCGAAGACCTTTGTCGAGGCGGGCATCACCGAGCGCCGGTAGTCGGCGGGGGCCAGCGCGCCCACCCACGAGTCGAAGAGCTGCACGGCGCTCGCGCCCGCCTCGATCTGCACCTTGAGGAAGGCGGAGGTGATCTCGGCGAGGCGGTCCAGCAGGTCGGCCCACAGCTGCGGGTCGCCGTACATCAGCGCCTTGGTGTGCTCGTGGTTGCGCGAGGGACCGCCCTCGACGAGATAGCTGGCGAGGGTGAAGGGCGCACCGGCGAAACCGATGAGCGGAGTCTGGCCGAGCTCGCCGGTGAGCATCCCGATCGCCTCGGTGACGTACTGGACGTCCTCCGGCGTGAGGTCACGCAGCCGCGCCAGGTCCGCGCGGGTGCGGATCGGTTCGGCGATGACCGGGCCGACGCCCGGCTTGATGTCGAGGTCGATGCCGATTGCCTTGAGCGGTACGACGATGTCGCTGAAGTAGATCGCGGCGTCGACCTTGTGCCGACGCACCGGCTGCAGCGTGATCTCGGTGACCAGTTCGGGCTGCATGCACGACTCGAGCATCTGAGTGCCCTCGCGCACCTTGAGGTACTCGGGCAGTGAGCGCCCCGCCTGCCGCATGAACC
The DNA here is from genome assembly GCF_035918095.1 of Streptomyces sp. NBC_01750. Classification (NCBI taxonomy): domain Bacteria; kingdom Bacillati; phylum Actinomycetota; class Actinomycetes; order Kitasatosporales; family Streptomycetaceae; genus Streptomyces; species Streptomyces sp. NBC_01750. The sequence continues at coordinate 6,922,998 of NZ_CP109137.1, read as the reverse complement.
AGACCGGTGTGTGCGGCACCGGCTCACGGCGGCACGCCTTCAGGAAAGCGGAGTCGTACGTCTTGGTCGGCTGGCCCGAGGAGGGGGTGTCCCCGGCTCGGGCGGCGCCTCGAGTCAAGGGAAGGTCATTGGCACTCACGCCCAGAATCTTCGCACGTACACCTGAAGTGGCCGCCCCGGGCCGGGTGTCCCTCCCTGCGCGAAGCCCCCGTTCCGCCTACTCTTCCCCGCATGGCTGCGGCTCAGGGACATTTTTCCGATCATTCCAACGGCGCTGACGACACGGACGGCGCGGAGGGGAATACTGTCCCGCGCGCGTTCCGGCAGGCGGTCGACGCGCTGCGGGCCACACGGCTGCGACCCGAGATCGAGGTGGACCCGACGCGCCCGCCGCAGCGCCTCGCTCCGCATGCGTACGCCCTGGAGGCGGCGGTCGTCGACGGCGACGACGATCTGGCGGACGGCCGGCTCGTCCTGCTGCACGATCCGGCCGGCCATGACGCCTGGCAGGGAACCTTCCGGCTGGTGACCCTCGTCCGCGCGGAACTCGAGCCGGAGATGGCGGCCGATCCGCTGCTGCCCGAGGTCTGCTGGTCGTGGCTGACGGGTGCTCTGGAGGCGCGCGGTCTGTCGTACGGGGAACCGAGCGGCACCGTCACCCGCGCGGGGTCTCACTATTTCGGTGGACTCTCCGACCGGCATCCGGTCACACAGATCGAGATCCGGGCCTCGTGGACGCCGAGGGAAGGTGCCGGCGGAGTTCCGGACTCGGCGGCACACTTCGCGGCCTGGTGCGATCTGCTCTGTCAGGTCGCCGGGCTGCCACCGTCGTCGGCCGGTGCGGCGGACTCGGCGACGGGCGTGGTGTCGCTGCCGCAGCGGCGCGGTCCGCAGCAGCCGTAGTCCAGGACCGGGGCGCGACCCGCGAGACTGGGTCCCGGAGTCACCGCTCGGTCCTCCTGTCGCTCGTGCTGCGCAGGTGCTCTGTTGCTCGTGATGCGTACGTGCTCTGTGCTACGGACGGGCTCACTCGTAGGATGATCGATCACGCGTCCGAATTGCCCCAATTGTTACTCACCAAATCGTGATCATTCTCTAAAGGCGGACGGGTTTGGTGCCGAAGAGGTTCGTGACCCTTCAAGCACGGTTCGCCCCGGCTTCCTCCCCGAGCCGGCTCCGTCCCGCACCTTCCCAGGAGGCCTGGTGTCCGTTCTTCTCGAGCAGCCCGCAAGCCTGGTCGCCTACCGCCCGAACAAACCGACGGCCATGGTCGTCGTGGCCGACCCGCGCGTCCGCTCCACCGTCACCCGCCACCTGTGGGCCCTCGGAGTACGTGACGTGATCGAGGCGTCGTCCATCGCGGAGGCCCGTCCCCGCGTCGGCAACCCGCGCGACATCTGCGTGGCCGACGTCCACCTGCCCGACGGTTCCGGGCTGACCCTGCTGTCCGAGACCCGAGCCGCGGGCTGGCCCAACGGCCTCGCCCTCTCCGCCGCCGACGACATCGGCGCCGTGCGCAACGCCCTCGCCGGCGGTGTCAAGGGCTATGTCGTCACCGGCACGCGTACGAACATCGGGCACCCGACCCGTCCCGGAGCCGCCCCCATCGGCTCCGCGGCCGGCCGGATGCACCGCCGCCCCCCGGGTGCCCCGAGCCACCCGGGCGGCTACCGCGAGCTCTCCGGCCGCGAGGTCGAGGTGCTCCGCCTGGTCGCCGAAGGCCAGTCCAACAAGGCGATCGGCGTCTCGATGGGGCTGTCCGCACTGACCGTCAAGAGCCACCTGGCCCGTATCGCACGCAAGCTCGGCACCGGGGACCGGGCCGGAATGGTGGCTGTCGCGCTGCGCACCGGCATCATTCACTGACCCCTCTACATTTCTTCGTGCCCGTCGACGGAACGTTCCGTCGACGGGCGCCGTCCGTTGACGGATACCCTTGACACGTGACCGACGCCCAAGAGACCGCAGCAGAGACAGCACTGCGAACCACCGGGGGCGCTCCCCCGGACGACGTCGAACCGGCGCCGATTCCCTTGCTGGAGCCCCGCGAAGGCATTCCACCCGTGGTGGCCAGCGACGATGCCCTCGCCGAAGTGATCGACGCCTTCGCCAGGGGCACCGGCCCCGTCGCCGTCGACGCCGAGCGCGCGTCCGGCTACCGGTACGGCCAGCGCGCCTATCTCGTGCAGCTGCGGCGCGAGGGCGCGGGCACCGCGCTGATCGATCCCGTCGGCTGCCCCGACCTCTCGGGGCTCGGCGAGGTCCTCGCCGGTACGGAGTGGATCCTGCACGCGGCAACCCAGGACCTCCCGTGCCTGCGCGAAATAGGCATGATCCCGACCCGGCTCTTCGACACCGAGCTGGCCGGGCGGCTTGCGGGCTTCCCGCGGGTCGGCCTCGGCGCGATGGTCGAGTCCGTACTCGGCTACGCCCTGGAGAAGGGTCACTCGGCCGTCGACTGGTCAACCCGCCCGCTGCCCGAGCCCTGGCTGCGCTACGCCGCGCTCGATGTGGAGCTGCTGGTGGATCTGCGCGACGCGCTGGAGAAGGAGCTGGACCGGCAGGGCAAGCTGGAGTGGAGCCGCGAGGAGTTCGACTCGATCGCCGCGGCACCGCCGGCCCCGCCGCGCAAGGACCCCTGGCGTCGTACCTCCGGGATGCACAAGGTGCGCCGCCGCCGTCAGATGGCGGTCGTACGCGAACTGTGGACGGTCCGCGACACGGTCGCGCAACGGCGTGATGTTTCGCCGGGCAAGGTGCTGAGCGACTCCGCGATCATCGAGGCGGCGCTCGCGGTGCCGGTGAACCTCCATGCGCTGACCGCGCTGCCCGGCTTCGGCCACCGGATGGGGCGGCGTCAGCTGGAGCAGTGGCAGGCGGCCGTGGACCGGGCCAAGGCGCTGCCCGACGCGGAGCTGCCGCAGCCCGGCCAGCCTCTGAACGGTCCGCCGCCGCCCCGTTCCTGGGCGGACAAGGACCCGGCGGCCGCGGCCCGGCTCTCCGCGGCGCGCGCCGCCGTCTCCGCACTCGCGGAGGAGCTCAACATGCCGCAGGAGAACCTGATCACGCCGGACACGGTGCGCCGGGTCTGCTGGGAGCCGCCGGCCGAGCACACGGTGGCCGCAGTGGCGGAGGCGCTGGCCGGCCATGGGGCGCGCGCCTGGCAGATCGAACAGGTGGCCCCGCTCCTTGCGCATGCGCTGACCGCGACGCCCGCCTAGCCGGGCTCCTCCCGGCCGCCGCCTGCGGCGGGTCTCCACCCGCCCTTCCCCGTGTCCGGGGGCCGCCCCCGGACCACCGGGTACACCCTTCGGGCGTGTCCTCAAGGGCCTGACGGGCTTGATTTCCCGCAGGCGTTCGAGGTGCGCGGGAGGGGGCGGGGACCCGCCCCCTCCGTGTGACGTTCGCCGCTCCCGGCGCAGGGGGTGGGCAGGGTGGTTACCCGCAAGTAGCATGAGCGGAGGAAGCGCGCGCTTAGGCGCGTGCCCGCAGCAGTGCCATCCCGCACCCTGGAGGAGAGCCATCGTGCCTCGTACCGTCAGGGACGTCGTCTTCGTCGACGGCGTCCGCACCCCGTTCGGCAAGGCGGGCCCGAAGGGCATTTACCACGAGACCCGGGCCGATGATCTCGTCGTGAAGGCGATCCGGGAGCTGCTGCGCCGCAACCCGGACCTCGACCCCGCCAAGATCGACGAAGTCGCGATCGCCGCGACCACGCAGATCGGCGACCAGGGCCTCACCCTCGGCCGCACCGCGGGCATCCTCGCGGGTCTGCCGCAGTCCGTCCCCGGCTACTCCATCGACCGCATGTGTGCGGGCGCGATGACCGCCGTGACGACGACTGCCGGCTCCATCGCCTTCGGCGCCTACGACGTCGTGATCGCCGGCGGTGTCGAGCACATGGGCCGTCACCCCATGGGCGAGGGCGTCGACCCGAACCCGCGGTTCGTGAGCGAGAAGCTCGTCGACGAGTCCGCCCTCTTCATGGGTATGACCGCCGAGAACCTGCACGACCGCTACCCGGCCATCACCAAGCAGCGCACCGACGAGTACGCCGTGCGCTCGCAGGAGAAGGCCGCGAAGGCGTACGCCAACGGCAAGATCCAGCAGGACCTGGTGCCGGTCTCCGTACGTCGCACCAACGCCGAAGCGGGCGAGACCGGTTGGGGCCTGGCAACGGCCGACGAGCCGATGCGTCCGGGTACCACCCTGGAGTCGCTCGCGGGCCTGAAGACCCCCTTCCGCGCGCACGGCCGGGTCACCGCCGGTAACGCCGCCGGTCTCAACGACGGCGCCACCGCCTCCCTCCTCGCCTCCGAGGACGTCGCGCGCGAGCTGGGCCTGCCGGTCAGGATGCGGCTCGTCTCGTTCGCGTACGCCGGTGTCGAGCCCGAGGTCATGGGCTACGGCCCGATACCGTCGACCGAGAAGGCCCTCGCCAAGGCGGGTCTGACGATCGACGACATCGGCCTGTTCGAGATCAACGAGGCCTTCGCCGTCCAGGTGCTGGCCTTCCTCGAGCACTACGGCATCGCTGACGACGACGCGCGCGTCAACCAGTACGGCGGCGCGATCGCGTACGGCCACCCGCTGGCCTCCTCCGGTGTCCGCCTGATGACGCAGCTGGCCCGCCAGTTCGAGGAGCAGCCGCACGTCCGCTACGGCCTGACCACCATGTGCGTCGGTTTCGGCATGGGCGCGACGGTCATCTGGGAGAACCCGCACTTCGACGGAGGCACCAAGTGAGCACCACCGAACTCCTGAAGGGCGCCGCGGAGCTCTTCCCCGACGAGGTCGTCACACAGGCGCACGTACGCCACCTCGACCTCCCGGCCGGCGCGGGCAAATTCGCCCTCATCACGCTGGACAACGGCCTGGACCACACCAAGCCGACCACCTTCGGCCCCCAGTCGCTGGCGAACCTGAACGCCGCCATCGACCAGGTCGAGAAGGAGGCGGCCGAGGGCGCGGTCGTCGGCGTCGGTATCACCGGCAAGCCGTTCATCTTCGCCGTCGGCGCCGACCTCAAGGGCGTCGAGCTGCTCAAGCAGCACTCGGACGCGCTCGCCATCGGCAAGGGCGGCCACGACGTCTTCAAGCGCCTCTCGGCGCTGGCCGTCCCCACCTTCGCGTACTACAACGGCGCGGCGATGGGCGGCGGTGTCGAGGTCGGTCTGCACTGCTCGTACCGCACCGTCTCCAAGGCGATCCCCGCCTTCTCGCTGCCCGAGGTCTTCCTCGGTCTCGTCCCGGGCTGGGGCGGCTGCGCACTGCTGCCGAACCTGATCGGCGCGGACCGCGCGGTCTCGGTGATCATCGAGAACTCGCTCAACCAGAACAAGCAGCTCAAGGGCAAGCAGGTCTTCGAGCTCGGGATCGCCGACGCGATCTTCGAGGGCGCGGACTTCCTGGAGCAGTCGCTGATCTGGACCGCGTCCATCCTCAAGGGCGAGATCGCCGTCGAGCGCGCGGAGATCGACCGTGGCGAGGCCTGGGACCAGGCCGTCGCGCGGGGCCGCTTCATCGCCGACTCCAAGGTGCACGGCGCGGCCCCGGCCGCCTACCGCGCGCTGGAGATCATCGAGGCGGCCAAGAGCGGTGACCTGCAGGCCGGCTTCGACGCCGAGGACACCGCTCTCGCCGACCTGATCATGGGTGGCGAACTGCGCTCCGGCATCTACGCCTTCAACCTGGTGCAGAAGCGCGGCAAGCGCCCTGCCGGTGCCCCGGACAAGTCCCTGGCCCGCCCGGTCACCAAGGTCGGCGTCGTGGGCGCCGGTCTGATGGCCTCGCAGCTGGCTCTGCTCTTCCTGCGCCGCCTCGAGGTGCCGGTCGTTCTGACCGACATCGACCAGGCGCGCGTCGACAAGGGTGTGGGCTACGTCCACGCCGAGATCGAGAAGCTGCTCGGCAAGGGCCGTATCAACCAGGACAAGGCCAACCGCCTCAAGGGTCTGGTCAGCGGTGTGCTGGACAAGGCCGAGGGCTTCTCAGACGCCGACTTCATCATCGAGGCCGTCTTCGAGGAGATCGGCGTCAAGCAGCAGGTGTTCGCGGAGGTCGAGGCGGTCGCCCCGGCGCACGCGATCCTCGCCACCAACACCTCCTCGCTGTCGGTGTCCGAGATGGCCTCCAAGCTCCAGCACCCGGAGCGTGTGGTCGGCTTCCACTTCTTCAACCCGGTGGCGGTCCTGCCGCTGCTGGAGATCGTCCGCGGTGAGAAGACGGACGACGCGTCGCTCGCCACCGCCTTCGGTGTCGCGAAGAAGCTGAAGAAGACCGCGGTTCTCACCAAGGACGCCCCGGCGTTCGTCGTGAACCGCATCCTCACCCGCTTCATGGGCGAGATCCAGAACGTCATCGACGAGGGCACCCCGGTGGCCACCGCCGAGAAGGCCATCGAGCCGCTCGGTCTGCCTATGTCGCCGCTGGTCCTGCTCGAGCTGGTGGGCCCGGCGATCGGCCTGCATGTCTCCGAGACCCTCAACCGCGCCTTCCCGGAGCGCTTCACGGTCTCCGCGAACCTGGCCGCGGTCGTCAAGGCGGGCAAGCGCGGCTTCTACGTCTACGACTCCGGCAAGCCGGAGCTGGACCCGGAGGTCGCAGCGCTCCTCAAGCAGGGCGATGTCGTCCTCACCGAGGAGCAGACCCGCGACCGCGTCCTGAACGCGGTGGCGCAGGAGATCGGCCTGATGCTGGAGGAGGGTGTCGTGGCCGAGGCCCAGGACATCGACCTCTGCCTGATCACGGGCGCCGGCTGGCCCTTCCACCTGGGCGGCATCACGCCGTACCTGGACCGCGAGGGTGTTTCCGAGCGTGTGAACGGCAAGACGTTCCTGGCGCAGGGTGTGGCGAGCGTCCCGGCGTAACGCCTGATCGCGAGCCCCGGCAGCCCCGGCACCGTCTTTCGGTGCCGGGGCTGCCGTCTGTCCGACGGCCTGTCATCCTGATGATATGCGGACGCTGGTGATCGTCGACGGGGCGAATGTGGTCGGCTCGGTGCCCGACGGCTGGTGGCGGGACCGGCGCGGAGCGGCCGAGCGGCTCAGGGACCGGCTCGTCCGCCATGCCGGTGAGGGGATTCCGGGGTGGCCAGGTCCCGTCGAGACGGTGCTCGTCGTGGAGGGCGCCGCCAAGGGCGTGGAGTCCGTCCCCGGAGTGCGCGTGGAGTCGGCGCCCGGCAGCGGCGACGACCGGATCGTGGAACTGGTTGCGGAGCGGGAGGCGGACCGGGCCTGCGTCGTCGTCACGGCCGACCGGGAGCTGTGCCGGCGGGTCGAGGCGTACGGCGCAAAGTGCGTGGGCCCGCGGACCCTTCAGCCGTAGGGCAATCGGACATAGCGCAACGCTTCGTCCCCACTCGGAGAGGCACAGCGTCCGGCCCCCGCACGGCGTCCGGCCCCGCAGTCACTGCCGTTGCCGTTGCAGGACGTACGGGGCCGGGCAGAACGGCGCCGGGCGGAACGGGCCCGGCAGATGGCGCCGAGTCCGCCCTAGTACTCGGACTCGGGGCCGAGGCGGCTGAGACGACTGTGGCTGCGGCCGTACAGGGCGTACACCAGGAAGCCCACAATCATCCAGCCGGCGAACCGCACCCAGGTCTCGGCCGGCAGATTGAGCATCAGCCAGACCGAGGCGGCCACCGAGAGAATCGGAACGAACGGCACCCACGGGGTGCGGAAGGCACGGTGCAGTTCGGGCCGGGTGCGGCGCAGGACGATCACGCCGAGAGCGACGACGACGAACGCGAAGAGCGTGCCGATGTTCACCAGCGTCGCGAGCTCGTTGATGCTGGTGAAGCCCGCGATGATCGCGATGATCACACCGAGCAGGATGGTCGGCCGGTAGGGCGTGCGAAAGCGCGGGTGCGTGACGGAGAAGAACCGCGGCAGCAGCCCGTCCCGGCTCATCGCGAAGAACACCCGGGTCTGGCCGAGCAGCAGAATCATGCACACCGTGGTGAGTCCGACCGCGGCGCCAAAGCTGATGATGCCGGCGTAGAAGGGGTGCCCGACGGCCTTGAACGCGTCGGCGAGCGGGGCGCTCACCGACATTTCGGTGTAGTGCTGCATGCCGGTGACCACGAGCGACACGGCGACGTAGAGCACTGTGCAGATGAGGAGCGAACCGAGGATGCCGCGCGGCATGTCCCGCTGCGGGACCTTGGTCTCCTCTGCGGCGGTGGCCACCACGTCGAAGCCGATGAAGGCGAAGAAGACGACGGAGGCGGCGGTGAAAATGCCCATGACGCCGAAGTTGGTGGGCGCGTAGCCGAACATCAGCTGAACCAGCGGGGCATCCAGTCCCGCCCCGGCGGGCTGTGGCTGGGCCTTGGGGATGAAGGGCGAGTAGTTGTCGGCCTTGATGAAGAAGAGGCCCGCGACGATCACGATCATGACGACGGCCAGCTTGATGGCGACCACGACCGCGGTGACCCGCGCGGACAGCTTCATACCGAGCACCAGGATGACCGTGAGAATCAACACCAGCACGAAGGCCAGGAGGTCGAAGCCGAATCCCACCGCCACATCGGGCCCGGAGAGCGTGGCGGGCAGGTGCCAGCCGACGTTGTCCATCAGCGAGCGGACATAGCCCGACCAGCCGACCGCCACCACCGCCGTGCCGAGGGCGAACTCCAGGACCAGGTCCCAGCCGATTGTCCAGGCGACCAGCTCACCCAGCGAGGCGTACGAGAAGGTGTACGCCGATCCCGCCACCGGGACGGTGGAGGCGAACTCGGCGTAGCAGAGCGCGGCGAGGCCACAGACGATGCCCGCGGCCACGAACGCGAGGGCGGTCGCGGGACCCGCCGTCTCCTTGGCCACCTTGCCCGTGAGAACGAAGATGCCGGTGCCGATGATGACGCCGACCCCGAAGACCGTCAGATCCAGGGCGGAGAGGGATTTCTTTAGCGCGTGCTCCGGCTCTTCGGTATCACGGATCGACTGTTCGACCGTCTTGGTCCGGAACAAGCCCTTTCCGGATGGCCCAGTGTCCTGCTGCGTACTCACCGGCGTACCTCCACGCACTCGTCGTGAACGCCATGATTGAGACATTGGCGGTCCGAGAGGGCTCCGTACGGGTGGATTTCACGCGAATGGGCCGGTCGGACCACCCATACAGGGTGAACCAACCGGCCCTTCGGCGCTACAGGTCAGTCGCGGGCGGGCTCGACCGCCTCGGTGTCGAACCGGCCGTCCAACCTGGAGACGAGACCGGTGACCTGACGGGCGATATCCGGTGCGGTCAGGCCGATCTCCGCCATGACCTCCTTGCGGGAGGCGTGGTCGAGGAAGCGCGCCGGGATGCCGAAGTCGCGCAGCGGTACGTCGACTCCCGCGTCGCGCAGCGCCTGGGCGACGGCGGAACCGACGCCGCCGGCCCGGCTGTTGTCCTCGACGGTGACGACGACGCGGTGCTGCTCGGCGAGTGGCGCGAGCGCCTCGTCGACCGGCTTGACCCAGCGCGGGTCGACGACGGTGGTCGAGATGCCCTGCGCGTCCAGCAGGCCGGCGATCTCCAGGCACATCGGTGCGAGCGCGCCCACGGAGACGAGCAGGACGTCGGGCCGGTCCGCGTCGGCGTGGCGCAGCACGTCCATGCCGCCGACCTTGCCGACAGCCTTCACGGCCGGGCCGACCGCGCCCTTGGAGAAGCGCACCACGGTCGGCGCGTCATCGACCTGGACGGCCTCCCGCAGCTGGGCGCGGACCTGGTCGGCGTCGCGCGGAGCCGCGATCCGCAGGCCGGGCACGCACTGCAGGATCGACATGTCCCACATGCCGTTGTGCGAGGCGCCGTCGGTGCCGGTGACGCCCGCGCGGTCGAGTACGAACGTCACGCCGCACTTGTGCAGGGCCACGTCCATCAGCACCTGGTCGAAGGCGCGGTTGAGGAAGGTGGCGTACACGGCGAAGACGGGGTGCAGTCCGCCGGTCGCGAGGCCGGCCGCGGAGACCGCACCGTGCTGCTCGGCGATGCCGACGTCGTAAACCCGGTCGGGGAAGGCCTTGGCGAACTTGTCGAGACCGACCGGCTGCAGCATCGCCGCCGTGATCGCGACGATGTCCGCGCGCTCCTTGCCGAGCTTGACCATTTCCTCGCCGAAGACCGAGGTCCAGTCGACACCGGAGGAGGCGATCGGCAGTCCGGTGTCGGGGTGGATCTTGCCGACGGCGTGGAAGCGGTCCGCCTCGTCCTGGAGGGCGGGCTGGTAGCCCCGACCCTTCTCGGTGAGGCAGTGGACGATGACGGGTCCGCCGAAGCGCTTGGCGCGGGCGAGCGCGGACTCCAGGGCCTCGATGTCGTGGCCGTCGATGGGGCCGACGTACTTGAGGCCGAGGTCCTCGAACATGCCCTGCGGGGCGATGAAGTCCTTGAGGCCCTTCTTGGCGCCGTGCAGGGTCTCGTAGAGCGGCCTCCCGACGACGGGGGTGCGCTCCAGGATGTCCTTGCCGCGGGCCAGGAAACGCTCGTAGCCGTCGGTCGTACGGAGCGTGGCGAGATGGTTGGCGAGGCCGCCGATGGTGGGGGCGTACGAGCGCTCATTGTCGTTGACGACGATCACCAGCGGGCGGTCCTTGGCGGCCGCGATATTGTTCAGCGCCTCCCAGGCCATGCCGCCGGTGAGCGCTCCGTCGCCGATGACGGCGACGACGTGGTCGTCCTTCTTCAGTACCTCGTTGGCCTTGGCAAGGCCGTCGGCCCAGCCGAGCACGGTCGAGGCGTGTGAGTTCTCGATGATGTCGTGCTCGGACTCGGCACGCGCCGGGTAGCCGGATAGGCCGCCCTTCATCTTGAGCCTGGAGAAGTCCTGACGGCCCGTGAGCAGCTTGTGCACGTAGCTCTGGTGGCCGGTGTCGAAGAGAACCTTGTCCTTCGGAGAGTCGAAGACACGGTGCAGAGCGATGGTCAGCTCAACGACGCCGAGGTTGGGACCGAGGTGTCCGCCGGTCTTGGAGACGGCGTCCACGAGGAAGGTCCGGATCTCGGCGGCGAGCTCGTCCAGCTGCTCCGGGCTGAGCCGATCCAGATCGCGCGGTCCCGTGATGCGGGTCAGCAGCGCCACCCGTGCCTCCTTGCAGTTGTGCGGTCTAGCTTGCCGGTCCGTCGAGTCTAATGTTCCGTCCGCGACGCCGGTCGCCGGGCGGTGCGATGTACATCACGCAATCGGGTGAACACACAGAGGTGCCCGGCACCGCGACGGTGCCGGGCACTCCTGCGGAGCTGCGGTCAGGCGCGGCCCGCGGTCTTCTGGGTCTTCCGGGTGACGGAGTCGATCACCACGGTGGCCAGCAGCACTCCACCCGTGATCATGTACTGGATCGGGGTGGCGATGCCTTGCAGCGACAGTCCGTACTGGATCGAGACGATCACCATCACACCGAGCAGGGCGTTCCAGGTCCGTCCGCGTCCGCCGAACAGGCTGGTACCGCCGATGACGGCCGCCGCGATGACGTTCATCAGAAGGTCACCGGCACCGGCGCTCTGGTTGGCTGCCGCGATCTTGGAGGCCCAGAACAGTCCGCCGACGGCGGCGAAGGTACCCGCGATCGCGAAGACCGAGACACGGACCGCCGTGACGTTGATGCCCGCACGCCGGGAGGCCTCGACGCTGCCGCCGAGTGCGAAGATCTTGCGGCCGTACGTGGTCCTGCGGAGCACGAAGTCCGTGACCACCAGGACCACCAAGAAGAGGACCAGCGCCAGCGGCAGGCCGCGGTACTGGTTGAACATGACAGCGGCGGCGAAGGCGATCACGCCGAGCACCGCCGTACGGAGCACGATGTCGCCGAGCGGCCTGGACGGGACGCCGGCGGCCTCGCGGCGGCGGTTGTCGAGGAAGGCCGAGAGGAAGAACCCGGCCACGGCGACCGCGGCGAGACCGTAGGCGGCGGCAACGTCCGAGAAGTAGTACGTGGTCAGCTTGCCGACGACCCCGTCACTGTCCAGGTTGATGGTGCCGTTGTCGCCGAGCAGCTGGAGCATGAAGCCCAGCCAGAAGAGCAGGCCGGCCAGTGTCACCGCGAACGCGGGTGCGCCGATCCGGGCGAAGAAGAAACCGTGGATCGCACCGATGGCCGCGCCGCTGGCGATCGCGACGACCACCGCCAGCCACTCGTTCATCCCGTGGGTGACGGTCAGCACAGCGACGATGGCTCCGGACACACCGCTGACCGAACCGACCGACAGGTCGATCTCACCGAGCAGCAGTACGAAGATGATGCCGACGGCCATCATGCCGGTGGCGACCATCGCGACGGAGATGTCGCTGAGGTTCTTCGCCGAGAGGAAGTTCGAGTTCAGGCTCTGGAAGACGGCGCAGATGATGATCAGGCCGATGACGACGGGGATGGACCCGAGGTCGCCGGCGTGCAGCTTGCGCTTGAATTCCGAGATGTAACCGGCGAAGCCCTGCTCGCGAACCAGCAGCCGTGGGTCGACCGCGGTGACGGCGTCGTGGGCGGCCTCCGGGTTCACGACCGGCGCGTCGGTGTGGGCGGAGGTCTTTTCGGTGTTCACTTCTGAACCTCCGTGGTGCGCGCCGCACGGCGGGTCACGGCGTTGTCCGTGGCACCGGTGATGGCGGAGATGATCTCTTCCTGAGAGGTGGTTCTGACCTCGAAGACGCCGTTGTTACGGCCGAGGCGGAGCACTGCCACCTTGTCGGCGACGGCCTTCACATCGGCCATGTTGTGGCTGATGAGGATCACCGCGTGACCGCGCTCGCGCAGCCGCTCGACGAGGTCGAGGACCTGGGCGGTCTGCTCGACACCGAGGGCCGCGGTCGGCTCGTCGAGGATGACGAGCTTCGGCTCACCGAGCATCGAACGGGCGATGGCCACGGTCTGCCGCTGGCCACCGGAGAGCGAGGCGATCGGGATACGCACGCTCGGGATGCGGATCGACAGCGTGTCGAGGAGCTCGCGGGCGCGGCGCTCCATCTCGACCTCGTTGAGAATGCCGCGCTTGCGGATCTCGCGACCGAGGTAGAGGTTGCCGACGACGTCGATGTTGTCGCAGAGCGCGAGGTCCTGGTAGACGGTCGCGATGCCGAGGTTCTGGGCGTCGTGCGGCTTGTTGATCTGGACGGTGCTGCCGTCCCACTCGATGACGCCCTCATCGATGGGATGCACGCCGGCGATCGTCTTGACCAGCGTGGACTTTCCGGCGCCGTTGTCGCCCACCAGGGCGACCACTTCACCGGCGTGGACCTCAAGCTCTACGTCGGTGAGCGCCTGAACGGCACCGAATCGCTTGGAGACCCCGCGCAACGCCAACACGGGCGTAGCGGACACGTGAACCATCTCCTTCGCCGCCTGACCGGCGGGGATGCCGCGCCGGGGGAACGGGCGCGGAGGTTGAGCAGAAACGAACAGAGGGGAGAAGCGTTTCTGCCCGGCGCCCCGCCCCGCTGGCGGGGGCTGGAGTGGGGCGGGACGCCGGACAGGCTTCGTGGGTGCGTAAGTCCCGTAGCGCTCGGGAGACTTACTTCAGACCGAGTGCGTCGCAGGCGGCCTTGTACTTCGGGGTGCAGATCTCGGCGACGGTGTAGACGCCGTCCTTCACGACGGTGTCCTTGATGTTGTCCTTGGTCAGCGAGACGACCGGGACGAGCACGGACGGGATGCCCTTGGCGGTCGGGCTGTCCGTCTTGGACTTGGCGATGGAGTCGAGCTTCTCGCCCTTGGCGAGCGCCACGGCCATCTCGGCGGCGGCCGCGGCCTCGGGCGCGTACGGCTTGTAGACGCTCATGAACTGCTCACCCGCGACGATGCGCTGCACGCCCGCCAGCTCGGCGTCCTGGCCGGTGACCGGGGGGAGCTTGGCGAGGCCGGCGGCCTTCAGGGCGGTGATGATGCCGCCCGCCATGCCGTCGTTGGCCGAGTAGACACCGATGATCTTGTCCTTGCCGAGAGCCGTGATCGCCGCCTCCATGTTGGCGTTGGCGTTCTCCGGCTTCCACTCCTTGGTGTCGTACTCGCGGCCGACGTTCACCTTGCCGTCGAGCTCGGCCTTGGCGCCCTTCTTGAACAGCTTGGCGTTCGGGTCGGTGATCGCGCCGTTCATCATCACGATCTGGCCGTCCTTGGCCTTGGCGCCAAGAGCCTCGAGGAGCGCCTTGCCCTGGACGTGGCCGACCTCCTCGTTGTCGAAGGAGGTGTAGCCGTCGATCGGACCCTCGGCGAGACGGTCGAAGGCGACGACCGGGATGCCCTCGTCCTTGGCCTTCTTGACCGAGCCGGCTATGGCCTTGGAGTCCACCGCGTCGACGATCAGCGCGTCGACCTTGTTGGTGATCATCGTGTCGACCTGCTGGTTCTGCAGCGTCGCGTCCTGCTTGGCGTTCGCGTAGACGACCTTGGCCTTGCCGTTGGTCAGCTCGCTGATCTTCTTCTCGATGAGCGGCTTGTCGAACTTCTCGTAGCGCGCGGTCTGGTTCTCCGGGAGGAGTAGGCCGATCGTGATCGCGTCGCCCTTGGCGGCTCCGCTCTCCTTGGTCTTGTCGCCCGACTCCTTGGCGCTGCCACACGCGGCGAGGGACACAGCCATCGTGGTGGCGGCTACGGCTACGGCGGCACGACGCATACGCATGTTCATGTTCTGAAACCTCCCTGACGAGGCCGCGTCGCTGCGGCCGAGGTGGCTGGAAGTCAACTCGGCCGTCGGGCCGACGTCAAGGAGTAAATCCTTAACGAGATGACAACGGTGCCATTCATTATCTAAGTGAAGACAGGTGCCCCGACGGGAAGCGAACTGTCCAGAAGGGTCGAATCGCCCATTTCGCTGAGCACGAGGGCCAGTGCGCCCAGCACCTCGGCGCGCCCTCCGAGCGCCCCCGGAAGGACGGACAACTGGCGTGCAGCGCTGGGAATCGCATACCGGGAGACCGACTCTCGAATCGGTCCGAGAACCAATTCTCCCGCTTCGGCAAGATTTCCGCCCAGCACTACGCGACTGGGGTTGAGCAGGTTGCAGAGGTTCGCCACACCGCTGCCGATATGCCGGCCGACGTCCGCGATGACCCGGCGGCAGCCGGGGTCGCCCTCGCGGGCCAGCTGGACCACGCGCTCCATGGTCAGATCGGCCCCGTGGCTGGACTGGAGCAGCGGCAGGACGTACCGGGCGGCGGCGAAGGTCTCCAGGCAGCCGCGGTTGCCGCAGCGGCAGACCGGGCCGGACTCGTCCAGCGTGATGTGGCCGATCTCGCCGGCCGTACCTCCCGGGCCCCGGTAGATCTGGCCGTCTATCACCAGGCCGGCACCGACACCGCTGGCGACCTTGATGTACGCGAGATCCCGGACCCCGCGGCCGCTGCCCCAGACCAGCTCGCCGAGCGCTCCGAGGTTGGCGTCGTTGTCGACGTACACGGGCACGCCGAGCCGCCCCGAGAGCTCCTCACTGGGGTTGATGCCGGTCCAGCCCGGCAGGATCGAGGTGGAGCCGAGGGTGCCGGACTCCACATCGATGGGCCCCGGTACGCCGAGTCCGACGCCGATCACCTTGTCCGGGCCGATCCCGGTCGCCGAGATCAGCCGGTTGACCAGCTGTTCCGCCCGGCCGAAGCCATGTGCGGACGAGGCGTCCACATCGAGCGGCTCGGACTCCTCGGCGAGCACCTGGTGGGCGAGGTTGCCGACGGCGACCCGCAGATGGGTGTGCCCGAAGTCGACGCCGATGACGATGCCCGCGTCGCCGCTGAGCGAGACGCTGCGGGCCCGGCGGCCGCCCGCGGAGGTCGGTGTGACCTCGACGGTTCCGCCGTCTTTCAGTTCGCGAACGATATTGGAGACCGTGGCCGCGGAGAGGCCCGTACCCCTCGCGATCTCCGCCTGCGTGAGCGAGCCCGCCATGCGTACGGCACGCACGACCCGCTCGAGGTTGGCCCGGTGCAGAGATGTCTGCGATCCCGGAGTCTCCATCGACTCATCCACTCCTGCCCCCGGTGGGCGGCACGACGACCGCCCCCGGCCGGGACCACCGTGCGGCGAGCCCGACGTTTCTCCAACTTGTGAACCCTAAGCACAACTCCCGAGCCTTATCGCGTCAAGACCTTGAGCGGCGCCAACCGCGGATGAGCACGCGGGAGTGCATCCGGAGGGCAAGGGGGAGCGCGAGGGCGATTCGGAAAGGTACAGACCTCCGGCAGTCGCCGGGCGCGGGCGGCCACGGGCGGTGAAGGCGGCCGCAGTCGCGTTCACGACAGCGATCGAGGCGGCACGGGCGCAGGCCGGGCAGACGGCCGGCGGCCAGTCGACCGAACGCCGGCAGAGGGGCGACTTCCAGCCAGGGCGAGACCATCTTGTGACCTTGGGTGGCCAACTCCGCGATCCGGATTCGGGAGCATCCGGCCCTGGAGACCGGGCCGGATGTTCCCGTACAGAAGGTGGAGGCAGGAACCGGCGCGCGTCGGAAGCCCGGCCGGGAGCCAGTCGTCCTCGGTCCGCCCCTGGCACTCAGCGCTGCCACCCGCACAGCAGCCGTGGCCCGGTCCCGGGGGATAAGTCCCCCGGGACCGGGCCACGGCACAGGGCCCCCGCTGTCGCGAATCGCGGATGCCCGCCCGCTGTCGTTACTTGACCGCGCCCGCCGTCAGGCCCGCCACCACCTGCCGCTGGAAGATGATGTACGCCGCGAGCACCGGCAGCATCGCCATCACCAGACCGGCGAAGAGGCCCGACCAGTCGCCCTTGTAGCCCTGGCTGACGGCCAGCTCCACCAGACCCTGCGAGAGCACCTTCTTGTCCGGGTCGGTGTTGAGCACGGTCGGAAGCATGTACTGATTCCACTGCCCGAGGAAGTTGAAGATGCCGACGCTGATCAGTCCGGGCCTGGCCATCGGCAGCATGACCTGGAAGAAGGTCCGGGTGTGCGAGGCCCCGTCGATCATGGCCGCCTCGGCCACCGAGCTCGGCAGCGTACGGAAGAACGCGGTCAGGAAGAACACCGTGAACGGCAGTGAATACGCGATGTAGACCAGGATCAGGCCGTGCAGCGTGTTCAGCAGTGCGATGTTGTTCAGTACATAGAAGAGCGGCACCAGCGCCAGCATGATCGGGAAGCTCATTCCTCCGATGAAGAGGAAGTAGATGAAGCGGTTCCCCGGGAAGTCGAAGCGCGCGAGTACATACGCGGCCATCGAGCCGAACAGCAAGGTGCCGACCAGCGAACCGCCCACCACCAGAACGGTGTTGAGGAAGTAGTCGCTCATGTGCGCCTGACTCCAGGCCCGCGACCAGTTGTCGAAGTGCAGCGAGTCGGGCAGTGACCACGGCGAAGTGAAGATCGCCTTGTCGCTCTTGAAGGAAGTCATCACCGACCAGAGCAGCGGCATGATGACCATGATCGCCCAGATGACGAGCACGCCGTGCGAGAAGACATTGAGGACACCGCCCTCGCTGCTCTTCACCCGGGCGGGCGCAGCGTTCGTCTTGGCCACCGGCGGGCGGTCCTGGGGGACGGCTGCGGGCGGGCTGTCTGTGGTCTTCACCGGGATTCACCTCGTGCTGTCATGCCGGCCACCGCGACCGAGCTGCTTATCTGCCGGGGGTCCGGGGGGTGCCCCCCCGGGAAGACACAGCATCAGAACTCCAGCCGCTCACGCCTGCCCAGCTTCATCACGAGGGCTGCGAAAGCCAGCGTGACGACGAGCAGGGCGACACCGATCGTGGTCGCATACGCCGCCTGGCCGTCCCGGAACGCCGTCTGGTAGACGTACAGCGTGAGAACCGTGGTCGAGTAGTCGGGTCCGCCGGGCCCCACGGTCATGATCTGGACGACCGCGAAGGACTCAGCGCCCAGGGCCAGGATTCCCATGTAGACCCATCCCGACTGCACGGTGTCCCACAGAAGCGGCAGGGTGATGCGGAAGAAGGTGGTGAACCGGTTCGCGCCGTCCAGCAGCGCCGCCTCGTAGAAGTCCTTGGGGATGGACGCCATCCCCGCCGAGAACAGGACGACGAAGAAGCCGACCGTGCTCCACACCAGGACCGCCATGACACACCAGAGCGCCAGGTCGGGGTCGCCGAGCCACTGCGGCTGTACGTCGCCGAGGCCGATGGCTTTCAGCGCCCCGTTGATCGCACCGTCGTTGGGGTTGTACGCGAATTGGAACAGCAGGGCGACGATCGCGATCGACAGCACCTGCGGGAAGAAGTACGCGATCTTGTAGAAGGACGACCCGCGCACACCGGCGATGGCGGCGCCCTTTCGGCGCCGCCCGCCGACATTGAGCATAAAGGCGAAGAACAGCGCAAGGCCGATCGTCACCAGCGGCAGCAGCAGCGCGAACCACAGGCTGTGCTGCAGCGACTTCCAGAAGACGTCGTCGTCCAGCATTCGACTGTAATTGTCGAAGCCGACCATTTTGAAGTCCGGGCTCAGGCCTGTCCAGTCCGTGAACGAGTAGTAGATGGACTGGACGAACGGCCAGATGACGAAGATTGTGTACAACGCCAAGGGGGCTGCCAAGAACCCCACAATGAACCGGTACTTGCCGTGTTGCATGGTTACCGACCCCGATCTTCCGGCGAGTGCCGCCGCTGGTGACGCCTGGTCACTGGTGCTTGTAGTGCTTGATCGACTGGTCCTTGGCGGCCGCGTCGGCGAAGCCCTGGATCTTCTTGATGGTTTCCGCGGGGGTCGCGCGGCCGGCCATCATCTCGCCGAGACCGGCGACGCCGATCTGCTCCTTCTGGAGCTTCACGTACCAGTCCTGCAGACGCGGGTTGACGACATTGTCACCGGCCTTCTTCAGCGCGTCGACGCCGGACTGCATCGCCGTCGACAGGGTGAGCCCGTCGGTGCCGCCGTTGAACGCGCTCAGGGACTTCACCTGCTGGGTGAAGCTCTTCGACGAGGCCTCGCTGAGCATGATGCGCAGCTGCTCCATGCCGCCCTCGGCGTTCTTCGCCTTCGCCGGGACGACGAAGGGCTCACCGCCCGAAGCCCAGATGGTGCCGAACGGCAGCTTGTCGGACTTGTCGAGGCTGGAGGGTGCGGCCACCATCATCTTGAAGTCCTTGGGCGTGGTCTTCGCCGCCTCGTTCTCCACCCAGGAGCCGTTGGGGATGAAGAGCGCCTTGCCCTGGGTCCAGGCCGTCTGGGACTGGATGTGGTCGATGCCGGGCGTGCCCTTGAGGATGTAGCCCTTCTTGAAGAGCTCGTAGTACGCCTCGAACGCGGCCTTGACAGCCGGGTGCTCCCAGGCCTTCGGCTCCAGGTTGTCGATGGCGTCGAGGACCTCGCGGCCACCGATCTTGGCGATGAAGGGGTACAGCGAGAACGGCAGGTAGTACGGGTACTTGCCCGCGTACGTCCAGCCGGCGATGCCCTTCTTCTTCGCCTTCTCGCACAGGGCGAGCATCTCGTCCCAGGTCTCCGGGTACGTGGCGTCGAGCTTCTCCAGGGCGGTCTGCGAGTACCACACGCCGTACACCGTGTAGGCGTAGTAGAGGATCCAGACCGGGTCGCCGTCGAACTGGCCCATCTCGACGATGCCCGGGCGCAGGGTGTCGCGCACCTTCTTGTTCGGATCGTCGATGGACGGCGCGTCCAGCAGCGGAGTGAGGTCGGCGAGTTGCTTCTTGCCCACCAGGACACCCATGTCCATCTGCTGGGCGCCGGAGTTGTCGATCAGGTCCGGCGGGGTTCCGCCGTTGAAGCGCGGCTGCAGCTCGGACTGGATCTTCTGCGTCGCGCGGTGCTTGACCTTGGGGGCCTTCGGGAAGGCCTCCTGGTACTTCTTCTCGGCGTCCAGGGCGTACTGCTGGCCGAAACCACCGTCGAAGATGACGACCTCGAGCTGCGCCGTCTCATTGACGCCCAGCGGATTCTTGGCGGACTTCTTGCCCTTGTCGACCTTCTCGCCGCCGCCGCTGTCGCTGCTCGCACAGGCGGAAAGGAAGCTCATCGTCGGGACGGCGATCAGGCCGAGTGCGGCAGACCGCTTGATCAGATCGCGACGGCCAAGGCCCTCATTGTTGTGGGCGGAGGTGGATCCCATGCTCAAGTCCTCGCCTTCTCCAGGACTCAGGCGGTGTACCGGTTACCCGTTCGTATTCGCCTAAGCGAAGGGCCCCGCCACCGCGGTCAGTTGCGCTTGGGTCGTGCAGGGTTGGCATGAGGGACGGACGGAACGCCGGCAGGTGTAGCACTGAAGCATCCGCCATCCCCCGCCCCCCGTGTCCGCCGCCGAGCGACTGTGACAAGGCTATGCAGACGCCGACAGGTATAGTCCACTTCCCGCCAGCTGGGCAAGATCGAATGCAGGTTTGAGCGGCAGTCTTTCCCGAGTTGAGACCTCGCGGATATCCCGGATATCCAACACCCTTGACACCACCGCACACTTGCCTCCCTACTGGATCCTGCGAATTGCGGGTGACAACGTTGTCCAACCTTTTCCACGGGAGGAAAAGATCAGGATGCAGCCCAGAACCGGACCTCGGCACGGACACGCCCATGCGGCCGCGGTGGTGGTGGCCGCATCACTTCTCGTGGTGACGGCCCAGTCGGCCGCCATAGCCCGACCCGCCCAACCCGCCGGACCCGACCGGGAGTTCCACTCCTCCTTCGAAGCGGACGAACCCCAGCCGGACTGGCGCAATACCGTCGAAATCGGATCAGACGGACAGAAGCGGGCATCGGGTGTCGATGGCGGATTCTCCAGCGGAATTCCGGGGAATGTCACCGACAAGGTGATAGAACTGCGTGCCAGCGACGAGAACTCCGGCGCGGGTGAGACCAAGGAGAATCTGGTCGATCTTCAGCCGGGCACCAAATGGCTGGGGTTCGAGCCCACCGCCTGGATCGAGTTCGACACGGACGCGCCGGTCAAGGTCGTCACCTATGCGCTGACATCGGCGAACGACCACGCCGAGCGCGACCCCAGGGACTGGACCCTGAAGGGCTCCGCCGACGGCAAGGAGTGGAAGGTCCTGGACACCCGCGAGGGCCAGACCTTTGAAAAGCGCTTCGAGACCAAGACGTACGACATCGACGATCCGGCGAAGGTGACGGCGTACGCGCACTACCGCCTGGAGATCACCAAGAACAACGGCGCCTCCGATGCCACCCAGCTCTCCGATGTGCAGTTCTCAGACGGCGACACCAGCACACCCACGCCCGACGACATGCGCAGCCTGGTCGACCGCGGACCCAGCGGCTCCCCCACCGCCAAGTCCAACGCCGGATTCACCGGAAAGCGTGCGCTGAAGTACGCCGGCACCCACAAGCCGGACGGCCGGGCCTACTCGTACAACAAGGTCTTCGACGTCAACACGGCCGTACGTCGCGACACCGAACTCTCGTACCGGATCTTCCCGTCCCTGCCGGAGACGGATCTCAATTACCCGGCCACGAACGTGTCGGTGGATCTCGCCTTCACCGACGGCACCTATCTCAGTGATCTGAAGGCCCTCGACTCCCACGGCGGGCTGCTGACCCCACAGGGCCAGGGTGCCGCCAAGCGGCTCTACGTCAACCAGTGGAACCAGGTCGCGTCCGGGATCGGTGCGGTCGCGGCCGGCCGGACAGTCGACCGGATCCTGGTGGCCTACGACTCCCCCAAGGGTCCGGCGAAGTTCCAGGGCTGGATCGACGACGTTGCGATCGCGCCCAAGGCTCCGGAGAAGCGGCTTGCCCACCTTTCGGACTACGCCTCGACTCTCCGCGGTACCAACTCCAGCGGCTCCTTCTCGCGCGGCAACACCTTCCCCGCCACCGCAGTCCCGCACGGCTTCAACTTCTGGACTCCGGCGACGAACTCCGCGTCGAAGAGCTGGCTGTACGAGTACGCGCGGGGCAACAACGCGGACAATCTGCCGACCGTGCAGGCCTTCAGCGCCAGCCATGAGCCGAGCCCCTGGATGGGCGACCGGCAGACCTTCCAGCTGATGCCGTCCGCGGCCGCCGGCACCCCGGACACGGACAGGGTCAAGCGCGCGCTCCCCTTCCGCCACGAGAAGGAGACCGCGCGACCGCACTACTACGGGGTCACCTTCGAGAACGGACTCAAGGCCGAGCTGGCACCGACCGACCACGCGGCGATGATGCGGTTCACCTACCCCGGTGACGATGCGAGCGTCGTCTTCGACAACGTCACCAAGGAAGGCGGCCTGACCCTCGATCCGGGCACCAGTTCCTTCACCGGCTTCTCGGACGTCAAGAGCGGACTGTCCACGGGCGCCACCCGGCTCTTCGTGTACGGCGTCTTCGACGCGCCGGTCACCGCGTCGGGCGCCGACGGCGTCACCGGCCATCTCCGCTTCAACGCGGGCACGGACCGCACGGTCAATCTGCGCCTGGCCACCTCGCTGATCAGTGTCGACCAGGCGAAGAAGAACCTCGCCGACGAGATTCCGGCCGGCACCCGTTTCGCGCGGGTGAAGGACCGCGCACAGGACGCCTGGGACGATCTGCTCGGCAAGGTCGAGGTCGAGGGCGCGAGCCGCGACCAGCTCACCACGCTCTACTCCAGCCTGTACCGGCTGTACCTCTATCCCAACTCCGGATTCGAGAACACCGGCAGCAAGTCCAGCCCCAGGCACCAGTACGCGAGCCCGTTCTCGCCGATGACCGGGCCCGACACGCCGACCCGTACCGGCGCGAAGATCGTCGACGGCAAGGTCTATGTCAACAACGGCTTCTGGGACACCTACCGGACGACCTGGCCCGCGTACTCCTTCCTCACTCCCAGGAAGGCGGGCGAGCTGGTGGACGGCTTCGTCCAGCAGTACAAGGACGGCGGCTGGATCTCCCGCTGGTCCTCGCCGGGCTATGCCGACCTGATGACCGGCACCAGCTCGGACGTGGCCTTCGCCGACGCGTACGTCAAGGGTGTGGACTTCGACGCCGGGGCGGCGTACGAGGCGGCGCTGAAGAACGCGACCGTGGTACCGCCCAGCTCGGGCGTCGGCCGGAAGGGCATGGAGACCTCGCCGTTCCTCGGTTACGCCTCCACCGACACGCACGAGGGCCTGTCCTGGTCGCTGGAGGGCTACCTCAACGACTACGGCCTGTCGAAGATGGGTCAGGCCCTCTACAAGAAGACCAAGAACGCCCGCTACAAGGAGGAGTCCGAGTACTTCCTCAACCGGGCCCGTAACTACGTCACACTCTTCGACTCCAAGGCCGGCTTCTTCCAGGGCCGTGATCAGAAGGGCGACTGGCGGGTTCCGTCCGACCAGTACGACCCGCGGGTGTGGGGCTACGACTACACCGAGACGAACGGCTATGGATACGCGTTCACCGCACCTCAGGACTCGCGCGGTCTGGCCAACCTCTACGGCGGCCGCTCCGGTCTCGGCAAGAAGCTCGACACCTACTTCTCCACCCCGGAGACGGCCTCGCCCGACTTCGTCGGCTCCTACGGCAGCGTCATCCACGAGATGACCGAGGCCCGTGATGTACGGATGGGCATGTACGGCCACTCCAACCAGGTCGCGCACCACGTCACGTACATGTACAACGCCGCCTCGCAGCCCTGGAAGACCCAGGAGAAGGTGCGCGAGGTGCTCTCCCGCCTCTACACCGGCAGCGAGATCGGACAGGGCTACCACGGCGACGAGGACAACGGTGAGCAGTCCGCCTGGTACCTCTTCTCCGCGCTCGGCTTCTATCCGCTGGTGATGGGCAGTGGCGAGTACGCGATCGGCTCGCCGCTCTTCACCAAGGCGACCGTCCATCTGGAGAACGGCCGCGACCTGGTGGTCAAGGCCCCGGAGAACAGCGCGAAGAACATCTACGTCCAGGGCCTGAAGGTGAACGGCAGGACCTGGAACTCCACGGCTCTGCCGCACGGTCTGATCGCGCGGGGCGGCACGCTGGAGTTCTCGATGGGCCCGAAGCCGTCATCCTGGGGTACGGGCAGGAACGCCGCCCCGGTCTCCATAACCGAGGACGACAAGGTGCCGTCGCCGCGCCACGATGTGATCGCGGCGGACGGTCCGCTCTTCGACAACTCGTCCGCGACGGAGGCGTCGTTCCAGTCGGCGGAGCTGCCGGTGGCGTCGAGGACCCGCGCGGTGCAGTACACCCTCACCTCGTCCGGGAAGGGCAAGGCCCCGGCCGGCTGGGTGCTGCAGGGCTCGAGCGACGGGACGACCTGGCAGGACCTGGACAGGCGGACCGGTCAGGCCTTCGCCTGGGACAAGCAGACCCGCGTCTTCACCATCGGGAACCCTGGTACGTACACGAAGTACCGCCTTGTGGCGGCGGGTACGGCGGCGACGCTCTCAGAGGTCGAGCTGCTCGCCTGAAGACTACGAGTTGGTCACACATCACCACAGGCCCGCACCCGGTCCCACCGGGTGCGGGCCCTTTTGTCCCCCACCGGGGCCGCTGCGGATCCCGTAGTTGGTGATCCCGTAGCTCATACGGAAAGGGCCGCACCCCCGTCACCGGGGATGCGGCCCTTTTGCTGCCTACTGCCGTGCCGCTGTGCCTACTTGCGGATCAGGTTCCGCAGCACGTACTGCATGATGCCGCCGTTGCGGTAGTAGTCCGCCTCACCGGGGGTGTCGATACGGACGACCGCGTCGAACTCCACACCGGTGTCGGTGGTGACCTTGACCGTGCGCGGCGTGGTGCCGTTGTTCAGCTCGGTCACACCGGTGAAGGAGAAGGCCTCATCGCCGGTCAGACCGAGGGACTGCGCGGAAGCGCCCTCCGGGTACTGCAGCGGCAGGACGCCCATGCCGATGAGGTTCGAGCGGTGGATGCGCTCGTACGACTCGGCGATGACGGCCTTGACGCCGAGCAGCGCGGTGCCCTTGGCGGCCCAGTCGCGGGACGAGCCGGAGCCGTACTCCTTGCCCGCCAGGATCACCAGCGGGATGCCGGCTGCCTGGTAGTTCTGCGAGGCGTCGTAGATGAAGGAGACCGGGGCACCCTCGACGGTGAAGTCGCGGGTGTAGCCGCCCTCGGTGCCCGGCGCGATCTGGTTGCGCAGCCGGATGTTGGCGAAGGTGCCGCGGATCATCACCTCGTGGTTGCCTCGGCGCGAGCCGTAGGAGTTGAAGTCACGGCGCTCGACGCCGTGCTCCGTGAGGTACTTGCCGGCCGGGGTGTCGGCCTTGATCGCACCGGCCGGGGAGATGTGGTCGGTGGTGACCGAGTCGCCCAGCTTGGCCAGCACACGGGCGTTCGCGATGTCGGAGACCGGGGTGGTCTCCATCGTCATGCCCTCGAAGTACGGGGGCTTACGGACGTAGGTGGACTGCGGGTCCCACTCGAAGGTGTTGCCCGTCGGGATCGGCAGCGCCTGCCACTGCGCGTCGCCCGCGAAGACATCCTGGTAGGACTTGTTGAACATGTCCTCGCCGATGGAGTTGGCGACGACGTCGTTGACCTCGGCCTCGGAGGGCCAGATGTCCGCGAGGTAGACCGGCTTGCCCTCCTGGTCCGTGCCCAGCGCGTCCTTGGTGATGTCGACCTTCATCGAGCCCGCGATGGCGTACGCGACGACCAGCGGCGGGGATGCCAGGTAGTTCATCTTGACGTCGGGGTTGATACGGCCCTCGAAGTTGCGGTTGCCCGAGAGGACCGAGGTGACGGCCAGGTCGTGGTCGTTGACCGCCTTGGAGACCTCGTCCGGCAGCGGGCCGGAGTTGCCGATGCAGGTGGTGCAGCCGTAGCCGACGAGGTTGAAGCCGACCTTGTCGAGGTACGGGGTCAGGCCCGCCTTGTCGAAGTAGTCGGTGACGACCTTGGAGCCCGGGGCGAGGGTGGTCTTGACCCACGGCTTGCGGGTCAGGCCCTTCTCGACCGCCTTCTTGGCCACGAGCGCGGCGGCGACCATGACGTACGGGTTCGAGGTGTTGGTGCACGAGGTGATCGCGGCGACGGTGACGGCGCCGTGGTCGATCTCGTACGTGGTGCCGTCGGGCGCCGTGACGAGGGTCGGGCGGGTCGGTACGCCGTTGTGCTCGGCGGGGGCGTCCGAGGCCGGGAAGGACTCCTTGCCCGCCTCGTCGTCCTCGTCCACGTAGTTGCGGACGTCGAGCGCGAACTGCTCCTTGGCGTTGGCCAGGACGATGCGGTCCTGCGGGCGCTTCGGGCCGGCGATGGAGGGGACGACCGTGGAGAGGTCGAGCTCCAGCTTCTCGGAGAAGTCGGGCTCGGCGGCCGGGTCGAGCCAGAGGCCCTGCTCCTTGGCGTACGCCTCGACCAGCGCGACCTGCTGCTCGCTGCGGCCGGTCAGCTTCAGGTACTTCAGGGTCTCGTCGTCGATCGGGAAGATCGCGGCGGTGGAGCCGAACTCCGGCGACATGTTGCCGATGGTGGCGCGGTTCGCGAGCGAGGTGGCGGCGACGCCCTCACCGTAGAACTCGACGAACTTGCCGACGACGCCGTGCTTGCGGAGCATCTCGGTGATCGTGAGCACCAGGTCGGTGGCGGTGGTGCCGGGCTTCAGCTCGCCGGTCAGCTTGAAGCCGACGACGCGCGGGATGAGCATGGAGACCGGCTGGCCGAGCATCGCGGCCTCGGCCTCGATGCCGCCGACGCCCCAGCCCAGCACACCGAGGCCGTTCACCATGGTGGTGTGCGAGTCGGTGCCGACGAGGGTGTCGGGGTACGCCTGGCCACCCCGGACCATGACCGTACGAGCGAGGTGCTCGATGTTGACCTGGTGAACGATGCCCGTGCCGGGCGGGACGACCTTGAACTCGTCGAAGGCGGTCTGGCCCCAGCGCAGGAACTGGTAGCGCTCCTTGTTACGGCCGTACTCCAGCTCCACGTTCTGCGCGAAGGAGTCCTTCGTACCGAACTTGTCAGCGATCACGGAGTGGTCGATGACCAGCTCGGCGGGCGCGAGCGGGTTGATCTTCGCCGGGTCGCCGCCGAGCTCCTTCACGGCCTCACGCATGGTGGCGAGGTCCACGACACAGGGCACACCGGTGAAGTCCTGCATGATCACGCGGGCCGGCGTGAACTGGATCTCCTGGCTGGGCTGCGCCTGGGAGTCCCAGCCGCCGAGTGCCCGGATGTGGTCGGCGGTGATGTTCGCGCCGTCCTCAGTGCGGAGCAGGTTCTCCAGCAGCACCTTCAGGCTGTAAGGGAGGCGGGCGGAGCCCTCGACCTTGTCCAGCTTGAAGATCTCGTACGACTCGTCGCCCACGCGCAGCGTGCTGCGGGCGTCGAAGCTGTTCGCCGACACGACAGTCTCCTTCATCAATGTGCGCGTACTTACCACAATCCTGCCGCCACGGCTCCTCGCCGATCCGCTAAGGTAAGACTTAGTTAGGTAACCCTTACCGACTGGCGGCTGCGGTACGTCTTCGGCAGATATCTCGATGTCGAGATAACTCTAGTACATGACCGCTGCCGGGTCATGCCCGGACCCGACCAAAGACGCGGGCCGGGCCGCCCGTACGGCCGCGGTGCGCTTGCCGCGCACCTGCGCCCGGCTCACTATCGGAGCATGTTCAGCGGTGCGCATGTGATCCTCTACAGCCGGGACGCGGACGCGGACCGGACCTTCATCAAGGATGTGCTCGGATTCCCCCATGTCGACGCCGGGCGCGGCTGGCTCATCTTCGAACTGCCGCCGGCGGAGTTCGCCGTCCACCCGACGAGCGAGGCACCGAAGGCCGAGTTCTATCTGATGTGCGACGACTTGGAGCGGACTCTCGCCGGGCTCACCGAGCGCGGCGTGGAGATCTCGCAGTCGCCGACCGATCAGGGATGGGGCGTGCTGGCCGCAGTGCGGATGCCGAGCGGGGCCGAACTCCCGCTGTACGAACCGCGACACCCGGTCGCCCACCGGCTGCCATCGTGACGGCCCCCCGTGCACGATCACATCTCATATCTGAGATAGCGTGCAGCCATGGCAGATGACTACCTCGTACGCATCGGCAAGCTCATCCGTGACGCCCGTCAGCATCGGGGCTGGACACAGACGCAGTTGGCCGAGGCACTCGGCACCAGCCAGAGCGCGGTGAATCGCATCGAACGCGGCAACCAGAACATCAGTCTTGAGATGATTGCGCGCATCGGTGAAGCGCTCGACAGCGAAATCGTCTCGCTCGGCTACGCCGGGCCCATGCACCTCCGCGTGGTCGGCCGTCGCCGGCTCTCCGGCGCCATCGACGTCAAGACGAGCAAGAACGCGTGCGTGGCGCTGCTCTGCGGCACACTGCTCAACAAGGGCCGTACGGTGCTGCGCCGGGTCGCCCGTATCGAGGAAGTCTTCCGGCTGCTCGAGGTGCTCAACTCCATCGGGGTGCGCACCCGTTGGATCAACGAGGGCATGGATCTGGAGATCGTGCCGCCCGCGCAGCTCGACATGGACGCCATCGACGCGGAGGCCGCACGCAGGACCCGGTCGATCATCATGTTCCTCGGTCCCCTGCTGCACCGGATGGACACGTTCAGGCTGCCGTACGCCGGCGGCTGCGACCTCGGTACGCGGACCATCGAGCCGCACATGATCGCGCTGCGCCGCTTCGGTCTCGACATCACCGCGACCGAGGGGCTTTACCACGCGAAGGTGGAGGGCACGACCGCGCACGACCGCCCCATCGTCCTGACCGAGCGCGGCGACACCGTGACCGAGAACGCGCTGCTGGCCGCGGCCCGTCACGACGGTGTGACCGTCATCCGCAACGCCTCCTCCAACTACATGGTCCAGGACCTGTGCTTCTTCCTGGAGGCGCTGGGCGTCCAGGTCGAGGGCATCGGGACGACCACACTCACGGTGCACGGTGTGCCGACCATCGACGTGGACGTCGACTACTGCCCCTCCGAGGACCCGGTCGAGGCGATGAGTCTGCTCGCCGCCGCGGTCGTCACCGAGTCCGAACTCACCATCCGCCGCGTCCCGATCGAGTTCATGGAGATCGAGCTCGCGGTGCTGGAGGAGATGGGCCTCGACCACGACCGCTCACCGGAGTACGCGGCGGACAACGGCCGCACCCGGCTGGTGGACCTGACGGTCCGGCCCTCCAAACTGGAGGCGCCGATCGACAAGATCCACCCGATGCCCTTCCCGGGCCTGAACATCGACAATGTCCCGTTCTTCGCGGCGATCGCGGCGGTCGCCCAGGGCAAGACGCTGATCCACGACTGGGTCTACGACAACCGAGCGATCTATCTGACGGACCTCAACCGCCTGGGCGGCCGCCTCCAGTTGCTCGATCCGCACCGCGTCCTGGTCGAGGGCCCGACCCGCTGGCGCGCGGCGGAGATGATGTGCCCGCCCGCACTGCGGCCGGCCGTGGTGGTGCTGCTGGCGATGATGGCGGCAGAGGGCACCTCCGTACTGCGCAATGTGTACGTCATCAACCGGGGTTACGAGGATCTGGCGGAGCGCCTCAACTCGGTGGGCGCGCAGATCGAGATCTTCCGCGACATCTGACCGGCCCGCAGGTCAGGAGGCTTCTTGTCCGTCCTGGGCCGTCTGGGGCCGCTGCCGAGTGGGCCACGCGCTACCTGACGGATGTCCCGCACCGTCCGGTCACCCGGCCGATGACCGCCGCACACCGGGCGCACTCGGCCGGGCCGAGGATGCCCGAACAAGGCCGGGACCTCGGCGGGCTGAACGCCGCTGACCTGCCTGGCGGAGCTGAGCGCCTTGTCCTTTCGGTCACTGAGGGTATGCGCGCGGTTCGCGAGCCTGCCCGGTTCAGGGGAGGATGAGGGGGCTGTGGGTGCAGAATGCCCCAATCCGACCGGGACGCCGAGTGATGGACAAACCAACGAGACCAGCCGGATCCGCCGGAGTGACATCGAGCGCCGAAGTGTTCGGCGCGCCGAGCTGGGTCAGCCTGATGGCACGTGACCTGCAGGGCGCGCAGGATTTCTACGGCGCGGTGATGGGGTGGGTGTTCCGGAAGGGCAGCCTGGGCGACGAGTTCAGTACCGCCTTCTCCGAGGGCGCACCGGTCGCCGGAATCGGGGCGCTGGCGTCGGCGTTTCAGGTCGCCGTCGCCTGGACCCCGTACTTCGCCGTCGCCGATCTGGATGAGACCGCCGCGCGTATCCGGGAGCGGAGCGGCACCGTCGCGGTGGGCCCGCTCGCCTTTCCCATGGGGCGGGGGGCGCTGGCCGCCGACCGTGACGGCGCCGTCTTCGGTATCTGGGAGGGACTGCTGGTCTCCGAATGGCTGACCGGGCGCAAGAGGGCGCCCGTCTGGCTTCGGCTGCGGACCCGCAACGCCTTCGAGGCGGCGATCTTCTACGGCGAAGTCCTCGAATGGGCATCCGAGCGGCCCGGCTCCTGCCAGGTCGACTACGAGGAGGACGAAGTCGTGCTCCGCCGCAAGGGGCATGTGCTCGCGCGCCTCAGCTCGGGCGCGACAGGGGCGGCACCGGACCCCACGCTCCGGCCCCACTGGCACTGCCACTTCCCGGTCGGCGACGTCGAGGCCACCGTGGAAGCGGCCCGCCGCAATGGGGGCCTCGTCCTGGAACGGCACTCGATGCCGGAGGGTGAAGAGGCGACGCTGCGCGATCCGGACGGCGCCCTGTTCACCGTCACCAGCAGCACAGTCCGGGAATGAAGCCGCGGCGCCCGGTGGTGCCTCTACGAGCTCGGCACCTCAGTGGTGATCCGACGCCGGCCTGCGCCGGATGCGTGCGGCCATGAGGGCGACGTCGTCGTCCGCGTGAGCGGCGTCCAGCTGGCCGAGGACCTCGTCCAGCAGTCCGTCGACGGTGATGCCGGGGGCGGCCTGTACCCGTGCGAGGCGGGCGAGGGAGGAGTCGATGTCCTCTCCCCGCCGTTCGACCAGCCCGTCGGTGAACAGCAGCAGGGTGTCACCGGGGTGGAGCTCGCGAGTGGCGATTTCGTATCCGCCCAGTCCTGTGCCGAGAGGCGGCCCGACGGGCACGCGTACCAGGTCCGCCCCGCCGCCCCCGCCGAACACGGCGGGCGGCAGATGGCCGGCGCTGGAGAAGGCGCCGGTGCCGCGCACGGGGTCCACCCGTACCAGCAGACATGTGGCGGGCCGCCTGGTGGACTCGGAGATGATCACGTCGAGCTGGCGCAGCACCCGGTCCGGCGGAAGATCGGCGGACGCGACATCGCGCAGCGTGGAGCGATAGCTGTTCATGTCGACCGCGGCTTCCACGCCGTGCCCCATCACATCGCCCATGACCAGCAGAGTCCGTCCGAAGTGCAGGCGCACGGT
Source organism: Streptomyces sp. NBC_01750 (assembly GCF_035918095.1). Taxonomy (NCBI): domain Bacteria; kingdom Bacillati; phylum Actinomycetota; class Actinomycetes; order Kitasatosporales; family Streptomycetaceae; genus Streptomyces; species Streptomyces sp. NBC_01750. The sequence goes on along the minus strand of NZ_CP109137.1, from coordinate 6,891,868 downwards.
CTCGAACCAGTCGCCGCCGACGATGGTGCCTGAGCCGGAGGGCAGGTAGCGGGTGGCCAGTTGCAGGTTGGGGTGCGGGCGTCCGGGTTCGGTGAGCAGGGCTTGTTGGAGCTGCACAGCGGTCCGCTGGGCCTGACCGTACAGACGGGAATGCTCGATAGCCGTGGCAGCCCGCAGAACCGCCGACTGGACGATCAGCACATCGTCCCGATCGAACCTGCCGTGTGTCCGCGCGGCCAGCACCGCGCCCAGGACGTGGCCGTGAGCGACGAGCGGCACAGCCAGCACCCGGTCGTCGAGGACGGGGCGGCTGCCGTGCATCGCACGCACCGCGGCCCCGAGCGGGTCCGCCGGGCGCTGCGGCAGCAGATCCGCGCGTCCGGCCACGGCGGCGCGGTACACACCGGGCAGCGGTATCGCGCGCAGGTCACCGCCGGCCGGGGAGAGCGTCGGAGGTGACGTGAGGAGCAGGTCCACCTCGGCCGCGTCGGCAAGGCCGGGACTGAGGAAGCTCACCGCCTCCCGGCAGGTGGTGTCCTCGTCGAGCGTCGTGCCGATCCGATCGGAGGACTCGGCGACGGAGACGCGGTACGGAGCGGACTCCCGCTCGGCGGCCCGGGCGGGTGTGGTCCCGACGATGATGCCCATGAGTGCGACGACGTCTTTGTCGATGGTCAGACGTTGCCAGGTACAACGGGTTGCTTCGGTGACATGAACGCGAGGGTTGCCGTCGGCGAGCACTCCGGCCAGGAGCAGCTCGGAGCCGACTCTCGGCCGGACTCGCGGGTTCACGGGACTGCCCACGAGCCCGGCGTACACCTCCCCCGCGATCCGGCAGTAGCCGCGGTCCGCGAAGAGGTAACGCGCGTGTGTGTCGAGGACGGCGAGACCCACGGAATCGGCAGCCTCCGACGAAGCGCCCGGGGATTCGCCGAGGGAGTCGCCGAGCGAGTCGCCGAGGGAGTCGGCACTCACACCATCGCCTCCTCCCGATCCAGCCGGTGTCCCCAGTCTCATGCGGCTCACGCGCGTCCGCATGAGCTGACGGGGTCCCGCGCTCCGGACGGCACCGGAGGCGCGTAGGTGACCTCAGGAGTCTCCGGCCTGCCCGCGAGCGCCCCCTCCCTGAAAGCGTTCCAGGTCCGAGGGACGGACCTGGATGACCAGGAGGGCGATCACCGCGGCGATCACCGTGAAGATGGCGGCCACGGTGAAGGCGACGGAGACTCCGGCGGTCAGCACCTCGTCGCCCCACGGCGGTGGGAGCAGTCCGGTGCGCCGGAAACTCAGCCGATCCGCCGGGGTGGCCTGGGTCAGGAAGAGCGGTATCTGGTCCCTGGCCTCGTTCTGGCTGGCCGTGCCGAAGACAGTCACCAGGATGGAGAGGCCGAGCGAACCGCCCACCTGCTGGGTCGCGTTGAGCATGCCGGAGGCCGCGCCCGACTCATGCCGGGGCACACCGGAGACAGCCATCAGGGTCAGCGAGACGAAGTTCATGCCCATGCCGAGGCTGAAGATGAGCATCGGCCCCAGGATGCTGCCCAGGTACGTCGAATGAATGTCGGTCAGGGTCAGCCAGGACAGTCCCCCCGCGGCGAGGATCGAACCGGTCACCATAAACGGTTTGGGGCCGAACTTCGGCAGAAGGTGGGAAGCGGTGCCCGCGCCCACCGCGATGAGCGCGCTCACCGGCAGGAAGGCGAGGCCGGCCCGGAGCGGGCTGAAGTCCAGCACGTTCTGTACGAAGAGCGTGAGGAAGAAGAACATGCCGAAGATCGCGGCGGCGAGGCTCAGCATGATTCCGTAGGTGCCTGCCCGGTTGCGGTCGGCGAACATGTGCAGTGGCGTGATCGGCTGCCTCGAGCGGCGCTCGATGAGGATGAAGCAGGTGAGCAGCACCACCGCCGCAGCGAACGAGGCGAGCGTGAGCCGGTCGCGCCAGCCCTCCTGCGCGGCCCGGATGAAGCCGTACACCAGCGCGACCATGCCGAGCGTCGAGGTCAGCGCACCGGCCAGGTCGAAGTGGCCCGGATGACGCTCGGACTCCTTGATGTGGCGGGGCGTCGCCAGAACGATGAGCAGGGCGATCGGCACATTGACGAAGAACACCCAGCGCCAGTCGAGCCATTCGACGAGGACACCGCCCGCCAGCAGACCGATCGCGCCGCCGCCCGCGGAGACCGCCGCGAAGACTCCGAACGCCCGGTTGCGGGCCGGGCCTTCGGTGAAGGTGGTGGTGATCAGTGCGAGCGCGGTCGGCGATGCGATGGCGCCGCCGACGCCCTGCAGGGCGCGAGCGGCGAGGAGCTGGCCGGAGCTCTGGGAGAGGCCGCCGAGGAGAGAGGCGAGCGCGAAGAGCATGACGCCGGCGAGGAAAACCCGGCGGCGGCCGAGGATGTCACCGGCGCGGCCGCCCAGGAGGAGCAGGCCGCCGAAGGTGAGCGTATAGGCGCTGACCACCCAGGAAAGGCTCGTGGTCGAGAAGTTCAGCGCGCTCTGGATGTGCGGGAGCGCTATGTTCACGATGGTGATGTCGAGTACCACCATCAACTGGCACGAGGCGATGACGAGCAGCGCGATCCCGTTGCCGCCGAGTTTCTTGTCCGGGGCGGCGGTCTGCGCGGTGGGGGTCGGCTGCGGGCTCGTCATGACGTCGTGTCCCTCTTACGAGGGTCGGTAGACGATTCCGTCTACTCGTCGACGGTAAACCCGGGCCGGGCTCACCACCAGTCGATCAAGACGGTCCCGCGGTGGTCTCCGCGATGAAGGCGCGTAGCGCTTCCGTCAGCCGCTCCGGCTGGTCCTCGGCGATCAGCGTGCAGCTGTCCTCGATCTCCAGAAGCCGTCCCTGCGGCAGCAGTTCGGCCAGCCGCCGACCGTGTTCCCGCGGCATCATGCGGTCCTGGACGGCCCACACCACCAGCGCCGGCCGGTCGAACTTCCGTAGTCCTTCGGCCGCTTCGAGGAGTTCGGTCCTGCGTACGCCCGCGTTGTAGCGGCGGAAGTCGTTCCTGATGGCCTTGTCGGTGAGCAGCGGCCGCAGCCAGCCGTCGGTGATCTCGTGCGGTACGGGACGCCTGGTGAGCGCGCCGAGGCCGATGGGCAGTCGGCGCAGCGGCTTCAGCGCGAGGGTCCGGGCCATCAGGGCGATGCCGCCAGGCACTTTGCAGACAAGCGAGATCATCTTGCCGGGTGCGCCCGGCGGGTAGTTGTCGAAGGCCTCGCAGGAGATGAGTACAAGACGGGCCAGCCGTTCGGGGTGCCGTCCCGCGACTGTCTGGGCGCGCCCGCAGTCGCTCTCGACGAGGGTCACCTCGCGCAGGTCCAAGCGGTCCAGGAACTCCGCGATCAGCTCATTGACGGAATCGGGGCCGAGCGGGACATCCGGGCGCATGGGGATGCGGTGCGAGCCGTAGGGCAGGGTCGGGGCGATACAGCGGTGGTCCCGTCCCAGGCCGGCGACGACCTTGCGCCAGACGGTCGCGTCGTGGACCAGACCGTGCAGCATGACGACAACGGGTCCGGGGCCTCCCGTGTCCTCGTACACGATCGTCCCCGCGCTGAGCTCGATCTCCGGCATGACGGCTCCCCTCGGGTGACAACGATGTGAGGCGCGGAGGTTCCGGGCCGGCGGACTCCGGTCAGGGGAGCACGGCCATTCCGTCGAGTTCGACCAGGGCCTCCTCGTCCCAGAGCCGGACGACGCCGATCACCGCCACCGCAGGGTAGTCGCGGCCCGCCAACCGCCGCCAGACACGGCCCAGTTCAGCCGCATGAGCACGGTAGTCGGCGACATCCGTGGCGTAGATGGTGACCCTGGCGAGGTCCTGCGGTGCGCCGCCGGAAGCCGCGAGGGCGGTGAGCAGATTCGCCAGTGCCGTTTCGAACTGCTCGCACAGCGTCTCGCCGACGATCTTCCCGCCGGTGTCCAGCGCGGTCTGCCCGGCCAGGAACACAAGCCGCGAGCCGGTGGCGGTGACCGCGTGCGAGAAGCCGGTGGGCGGCGAGAGCTCGGCCGGATTGTGGCGGTGCAGGCTCATGCGTGCGGCTCCTTCGAGTACGGCTCCTTCGAGTACGGCTCCTTCGAGTGCGGCTCCTTTGCGTACAGCTCCTTTGCGATGATCGTGCGCTGGACCTCGGTGGCGCCCTCGTAGATCCGGGGGGCGCGGACCTCCCGGTAGAGGTGTTCCAGGAGGTGGCCGCGCTGGAGCGCGCGGGCGCCGTGCAGCTGGACGGCGGCGTCCACGACGAACTGCGCGGTCTCGGTCGCCAGCAGTTTCGCCATCGCGGACCGCTTCGGTACGTCGGCGGCCCCTTCGTCGTACGCGGCGGCCGCGGCGTACACGAGAAGCCGGGCGGCCTCGGTCCGTGTCGCCATCTCGGCGACCTGGTGGGCGACGGACTGGAGCTCCTTGAGCGGACCGCCGAAGGCGGTGCGGTGGGCGGTGTGCTCGAGGGCCGCGTCCAGGGCGGCCTGGGCCATGCCGACCGCGAAAGCGCCGACGCTGGGCCGGAAGAGGTTCAGGGTGTTCATGGCGACACGGAAGCCGCGGTCGGTCTTGCCGAGGACATCGTCGCTGGTCACAGGAACATCGTCGAAGTTGAGCGCGCCGATGGGGTGCGGCGAGAGCATCTCCAGCGCGGCGCCGGTCAGTCCCGGCCGGTCCGCGGGGACGAGGAACGCGGTGACTCCACGCGCGCCGGCGCCCTCCGTCGTACGGGCGAACACGGTGTAGAAATCGGCCTCGGGGGCGTTGGAGATCCAGCGCTTCTCGCCGCTCAGCCGCCAACCTTCCTGATCCGGTACGGCTTTGAGGGCGAGTGCCGCCGCGTCCGAGCCGGCGTCCGGCTCGCTCAGCGCGAAGGCGGCAACGGCACGCCCCGCGATCACCTCGGGCAGCCAGCGCTCCCGCTGGGCGGCCGTGCCCGCCTGGACCAGCGGGTAGCTGCCCAGGCCCTGCAGGGCGAGGGCGGTCTCGGCCTCCGTACAGCCGTACGCCAGTGATTCCCGCAGCAGGCACAGCTCGAGCGCGCCGGCCCCGAACAGACGCCGGAGGAGGCCGAGTTCACCGAGAGCGGCGACCAGGGGGCGGTTGACGCGGCCCGGCTCCGCCTTCTCCGCGAGCGGTCGCAGCCGCTCGCCGGCCAGGGTGCGCAACTGCGCACACCAGGCGGTCTGTGCCGGATCGAGCGAAAATACGGGCATATGTGCCCCCACTTCGTGCGGCCGGGGGTCCGGAGGTGTCCCCTGTCAAAAGCACAGTATCGCGGACCGTTGACTGTCGTCACCTTCACGATACGCTCGATTCGCGACCCCACCACGAGAAGGGGGCGAACCATGGAGCTGACACCCTCGGCCCACCTCGACACCTTTCCGCGCGACCACCTCCCGCCCACCGGGCAGTGGCCGGAAATCCTCTTCGACCTGCCCGAACTGAACTATCCACAGCGGCTCAACTGCGGGTCCGAGCTGTTGGACCGTACGATCGAGCGCTTCGGCGCCGACCGGCCCGTCTTCCGTACGGGGGGCGGCGAGGTCTGGACCTACGGCGAGCTGCGCGACCAGGTCGACCGGATCGCGCATGTCCTCACCTCCGGTCTTGGGGTGGTCCCCGGAAACCGCGTCCTGCTGCGGGGCCCGACGACCCCCTGGCTCGCTGCCTGCTGGCTGGCCGTGATGAAGGCGGGCGCGGTGGCGGTCACCGTTCTGGCCCAGCAGCGGGCCAGGGAACTGGCCACGGTGTGCGAGATCGCCGCGGTCAGCCACGCCCTGTGCGACATCCGGTCGGTCGACGATCTGGCGAAGGCGGAGGTACCGGGGCTGCGCATCACGGCGTACGGCGGTGACTCCCCCGACGATCTGCTGGGGCTGGCCGCCGGCGCGGCGCCGGAGCCGTACGAGGCCGTGGCGACCGCGGCGGACGATGTCGCGCTGATCGCGTTCACCTCGGGCACGACCGGCCGCCCCAAAGGGTGCATGCACTTCCACCGCGATGTGCTGGCCGTCGCGGACACCTTCTCCGCGGGCGTGCTGCGGCCCGAGCCCGACGATGTCTTCGCGGGCAGTCCGCCCCTGGGCTTCACTTTCGGGCTCGGCGGCTTGTTGATCTTCCCGATGCGGGCGGGGGCCTCGGCGCTGCTGCTCGAACAGGCAGGCCCCAGGCAGCTGTTGACCGCGATCGCCGCGCACCGGGTGTCGGTCCTGTTCACCGCGCCGACCGCGTACCGCGTGATGCTGGACGAGCTCGCGGCGCACGACACCGGTTCGCTGCGGCGCTGTGTGTCCGCAGGTGAGAATCTGCCCGCCGCCACCTGGCGTGCCTGGCAGGAGCGGACCGGGCTGCGCATCATCAACGGCATCGGCGCGACCGAGCTGCTGCACATCTTCATCTCGGCGGCGGACGGGTCGATCAGACCGGGGACCACCGGGGTACCGGTTCCGGGGTGGCACGCGCGCGTGGTGGACGCCGCGGGCCTGCCGGTCCCGGACGGCGAGCCGGGGCTGCTGGCCGTCCGCGGCCCGGTGGGCTGCCGATATCTGGCCGATCCTCGCCAGGAGGAGTATGTACATGACGGCTGGAACGTCACCGGCGACACATACGTGCGTGAGCCGGACGGCTACTTCCGCTACGTGGCACGCGCCGACGACATGATCATTTCGGCCGGCTACAACATCGCGGGACCGGAGGTGGAGGACGCCCTGCTGCACCACCCGGATGTGGCGGAGGCCGCGGTGATCGGCCGTTCCGATGCACTGCGGGGCCAGATCGTGGTGGCGTACGTCGTGCTGCGCGACGGGGTCCCGGCCGGCGACGACACCACCGCCGCGCTCACCGACTCCGTGAAACGGCGGCTGACACCGTACAAATGTCCGCGCGAGATCGTCTTTCTCGACGCGCTTCCCCGCACCCCGACCGGCAAGCTGCAGCGCTTCCGGCTGCGGGCTCTAGAGTGATCACGTGGCCGAGCAGCACACCCCCCGCTCCCTGATCGTCACCCTGTACGGCGCGTACGGACGCGAACGGTCGGGGCCTCTTCCCGTGGCCGAACTCATCCGTCTGCTGGCGGTCCTCGCCGTCGACGCCCCGTCCGTGCGTTCCTCGGTCTCCCGGCTCAAACGCCGCGGCCTGCTGATCCCCGAGCGAACCGCGGACGGGGCCGCCGGTTACGCGCTGTCGGCGGATGCCCGCCAGCTGCTCGACGACGGGGACCGGCGTATCTACACCCGGCACTCCCCCTCGCTGTCCGACGGCTGGGTGCTTGCCGTCTTCTCGGTGCCGGAGGCCGAGCGCCACAAGCGCCATCTGTTGCGTTCGCGGCTGGCCCGGCTCGGCTTCGGGTCGGCGGCGCCCGGTGTCTGGATCGCGCCGGCGCGGCTGTACGAGGAGACCCGGCACACCCTGCGGCGGCTCCAGCTCGACCCGTATGTCGACCTGTTCCGCGGCGAGCACCTCGGCTTCGCGCCCACGGCGGAAGCGGTGGCGCGCTGGTGGGACCTGGCGGCGATCGCCAAGCAGCACGAGGAGTTCCTGGATCTGCACGGGCCGGTGCTGCGGGCGTGGGAGGCGCGTGAGGAGGTGCCCGCGCAGGAGGCGTACCGGGACTATCTGTCGGCGCTGGACTCCTGGCGGCGGCTGCCGTACGTGGATCCGGGCCTGCCGGTCGAGCTGCTGCCGCAGGGCTGGCCGGGCGCGAGGTCGGCTGAGGTCTTCGCCCGGCTGCACGCGCTGCTGCGGGACGCGGGCGCGGCGTTCGTACAACCGTGACCCCGGGTGGCGGCCGGGCCGGACGGGCGGCTGTGCTGCCACGACCGCCTCAGCGCAGGGTGAGCCTCGGTTTCGGTGCGTCCGTACGGCCGGTGGGGGGCTTGCGGCTGCCCGCCCGGTACGGAAGCGGCCAGGGCGCGCCCCGGCCCGCGTAGTCCTGGTCGGCCGCCGCGTGCAGCGTCCAGTGGGGGTCGTAGAGATGCGGCCTGGCCAGCGCGCAGAGGTCGGCACGGCCCGCCAGCAGGAGCGAGTTGACATCGTCCCAGGAGGAGATCGCGCCGACGGCGACGACGGGGATGCCGAGGCTGTTGCGGATCCGGTCGGCGTACGGAGTCTGGTACGAGCGGCCGTACTCGGGCTGCTCATCGGGGACGACCTGCCCCGTGGAGACGTCGATCGCGTCGGCGCCGTGGGCGGCGAAGGCGCGGGCGATCCCGACCGCGTCCTCGGCGGTGGTGCCGCCCTGTGCCCAGTCGGTGGCGGAGATGCGGACGGTCATGGGCCGGTCGTCGGGCCAGCTGCCACGCACCGTGTCGAAGACTTCGAGGGGGAAGCGGAGGCGGTTCTCGAGGGAGCCTCCGTAGCAGTCGGTGCGCCGGTTGGTGAGCGGGGAGAGGAAACCGGAGAGCAAGTAGCCGTGGGCGCAGTGGAGTTCGAGGAGGTCGAAGCCGCTGCGGGCGGCGCGGCGGGCCGCCGCGGCGAACTGCTCGCGGATGTCGTTCAGTCCGGTGCGGTCCAGGGCGTGCGGGACCTGGTTGACTCCGGCCCGGTACGGGAGCGCCGAGGCGGCGGAGAGCGGCCAGTTGCCCTGGTCGAGCGGCTGGTCGATGCCTTCCCACATGAGCTTGGTGGAGCCCTTGCGGCCGGAATGGCCGAGCTGGACACCGATCGCCGTGCCCGGTGAGTGGTGGTGTACGAAGTCGGTGACGCGACGCCAGGCTGCGCCCTGTTCGTCGCTGTAGAGGCCGGTGCAGCCGGGGGTGATCCTGCCCTCGGCGCTGACGCAGACCATCTCGGTCATCACGAGGCCCGCTCCGCCGAGGGCGCGTGCGCCGAGGTGGACGAGATGGAAGTCGCCGGGGATGCCGTCGGCGGCGCTGTACATGTCCATCGGCGAGACCACCACGCGGTTGCGCAGGGTCAGTCCGCGCAGCCGGAGCGGCGTGAACATCGGGGGTGTGCCGGGCGGGCAGCCGAAGTCACGCTCGACGGAGTCGGTGAAGGCCGCGTCGCGCAACCGCAGATTGTCGTGGGTGACCCGGCGACTGCGGGTGAGCAGGTTGAAGGCGAACTGCCGGGGCGGCTGCTCGAGGTAGGTGGCGAGCTCCTCGAACCAGCGGAGGCTGGCGGCGGCCGCGCGCTGGGTGGACTCGACGACCGGGCGGCGCTCGGTCTCGTACGCGGAGAGTGCCTGGCCGAGGGTCGGCTGTTCCTCGATGCAGGCGGCGAGTGCGAGCGCGTCCTCGACGGCGAGCTTGGTACCGGAGCCGATGGAGAAGTGGGCGGTGTGGGCGGCGTCGCCGAGCAGCACCGTATTGCCGTGGGACCAGCGGTCGTTGACGACGGTACGGAAGGCGATCCAGGCGGAGTTGTTGCCGCGGAGGGGGCGGCCGCCGAGGGCGTCGGCGAAGATCTTGGCGCACTGGTCGGTGGACTGCTCCTCGTCGCAGGCGTCGAGGCCGGCCGCCCGCCAGACCTCCTCGCGCATCTCGATGATGACGGTGCTGGTGCCGAGTTGGCTCTGCGGCGCGGAGTGCTTCGTCGTGGGGTGGTCATCGGGAGACGGACGGGCGAAGGGGTAGCCGTGGAGCTGCATCACCCCGTGCTCGGTCTCGGCGATCTCGAAGCGGAAGGCGTCGAAGGCGAAGTCGGCGGCGAGCCAGATATAGCGGCATCGGTGGGAGGTGATGAGCGGCGCGAAGACGTCGGCGTGCGCCTCTCGGGTGAGGCTGTGCACGCCGTCGGCGGCGATGACGAGGTCGTACGCCTCGGCGAGCTCGGCGGCGGGCGGTGCGGGGGTGCGGAAACGGAGCCGTACGCCGAGATCGGCGCAGCGCCGGTGCAGGATCTCCAGCAGCCTGCGCCGGCCGAGTGCGGCGAAGCCGTGTCCGCCGGAGGTGAGGGTCCGGCGGCGGTGGACGATGTCGATGTCGTCCCAGCGTACGAACTCGTCCTGGAGCGCGCGGTAGACGACGGGGTCGGCGTGCTCGATCCCGCCGAGGGTCTCGTCGGAGAGGACGACACCGAATCCGAAGGTGTCCTCGGGGCCGTTCCGCTCCCAGACGGTGATCTCCCGCGCGGGATCGAGCCGCTTGAGCAGAACAGCGGCGTACAGCCCCCCGGGCCCGCCACCGATCACGGCGACACGCAGGGCACGGCCGGACTGCGCCGGCTCGCGGACCCGGACCTCCTGCTCGGCCGGTGAGAGGGAGGTCCGGGTCGATTCGGGCGGCACGGCAGGGAGCGGGCTCGCCGGGGCGCCTCCGGCCGGGCGGGGCATCGTCAGCGCCCCTGCCACTTCGGCGCGCGCTTCTCCGTGAATGCCGCGTGGAACTCCGCGTAGTCCTCGCCGTTCATCAGCAGCGCCTGCGTCGCCGCGTCCAGCTCGACCGCCGCCGCCAGTGGCATGTCGAGCTCGGCGGTGAGCAGTGCCTTGGTCTGGGCGTACGCCAGCGCCGGGCCCTGTGCCAGGCGGCGGGCCAGCTCGGCCGCCCGGGTGTCCGCATCGCCCTCGTCCGTCAACTCGCTGATCAGGCCGATCCGTTCGGCCTCCGGTGCACGGACCGGTTCGCCGAGCATCAGCAGCCGGGTGGCGTGTCCCAGCCCGACGACCCGCGGCAACAGATACGCCGCGCCCATGTCGCCGCCCGAGAGCCCCACCTTGGTGAAGAGGAACGCGAACCGGGCCGAGGGGTCCGCGATACGGAAGTCCGCGGCCAGCGCCAGCACCGCACCGGCGCCCGCCGCGACGCCGTGTACCGCGGCGATCACCGGGAAAGGGCATTCCCGCAGCGCCCGTACGACCTGACCGGTCATCCGGTTGAAGTCGAGGAGCTGCGCGGTGTCCATGGCGAGCGTGGCGCCGATGATCTCGTCGACATCGCCGCCGGAGCAGAACCCGCGCCCCTGCCCGCCCAGCACGAGCGCCCGTACCGACCGCTCACGCGCCAGTTCCGCGAGCAGATCGCGCAGGTCGGCGTAGGCGCCGAAGGTGAGTGCGTTGAGCTTCTCGGGGCGGGCGAGGGTGACGGTCGCGACCCCGTCCTCCTGGGTGAGCCGGAGATGGCGCCAGTCCTCGGTACGCGACGCGGAGCCGGAAAAGGGGCTCATGGAATGTGGCCTCCTTCGGCGGGCGGTCTGCTGCCTGCCCGCCTCTTGAAGCTATCACTCATACGTGACTTCCGTCACGAGTACGCGATACGTCAGGGCACCGACTCGGCGGGAGCGCGGTAGCGGGTGTGGCATATGTCCCACCCAGAGCGGGCCGCAGCCCCTTGTCCAGCCCGTTCCGGTTCGTATGGTTGCAACCAGGACGTCGCACCTCGAATGGACCCGCCCAAGTTGCTCGAAGCCTCCAGCTCCGCCTCGTGGCGCATCGCACTGCCGCACACCGCCGCCGCCGTGCCCATCGCCCGCGCCCTGATCCGTACGGCGCTGGCGGACATCGAGGCGCCCGCGGACAGCGACACGGCCGAGCTGCTCACGGCCGAGCTGGTCGCCAACGCGGTGAAGCACACCCCCGGAGACTCGCCCATAGAGCTGGTCGTGGAGCTGCTGGAGACGGAATGCCAGGTGGAGGTCCATGACGGCGACCCGGCCCCGCCCGGCGATCTCGCCCGCCCCGGCCCCGAGCCCGATCCCTGGCAGGAGCACGGCCGCGGGCTGCTGCTGATCCGAGCGCTGAGCTCGGCCTACGGCCACCGCCCCACCGCCGCGGGCAAGGCGGTCTGGTTCACGCTTCCGGCACGGAACCGACCGGCTCCGCGATAGCCGGCGCGGAGCCGACGGACCCCGAACCGGCCTGCCCGGAACCGGCCCGCGGAGCCGCCCGCATGACTATCCGGCGCGCCCGAGGGTGGCGACCATGATCGCCTTGATCGTGTGCATACGGTTCTCCGCCTCGTCGAAGACGACCGAGTGGTCCGATTCGAAGACTTCGTCCGTGACTTCCAGCTCGGTCAGCCCATGCCTCTCATGGATCTCCCGGCCGACCTTTGTGCCCAGGTCGTGGAAGGCGGGCAGGCAGTGCAGGAACTTCACCCCCGCGTTGCCCGTGGCGCGCAGGACATCCATGGTCACGGCATAAGGACCGAGCGCCTCGATGCGCTCGTCCCAGATCTCCTTGGGCTCGCCCATCGAGACCCAGACATCGGTGGCGACGAAGTCCGCGCCCCGGACGCCCTCGGCGATGTCCTCGGTGAGGGTGATCCGCGCGCCACTGAGCTCGGCAGCCTCGCGGGCCCGGGCGACGATCTCCTCCGCCGGCCAGTACGCCTTCGGCGCGACGATCCGTACATCCATGCCCAGCAGTGCGCCGGTGACCAGGTAGGAGTTGCCCATATTGAAGCGGGCGTCGCCGAGGTAGGCGAAGGCGATCCGCTCGAGCGGCTTGTCGCTGTGCTCGGTCATGGTGAGCACATCGGCGAGCATCTGGGTGGGGTGCCAGTCGTCGGTGAGGCCGTTGTAGACCGGGACCCCGGCGAACGCGGCGAGCTCCTCGACGGTGGCCTGCCCGTCACCGCGGAATTCAATGGCATCGAACATCCGGCCGAGCACCCGCGCGGTGTCCTTGGCGGACTCCTTGCTGCCGATGTGCGAACCGGCCGGGTCGATGTATGTCGTCGATGCGCCCTGGTCCGCGGCGGCGACCTCGAAGGAGCAGCGCGTACGGGTCGACGACTTCTCGAAGATCAGCGCGATGTTCTTGCCGCGCAGCCGCTGGACCTCGGTGCCCGCTCGCTTGGCCGCCTTGAGTTCCGCGGCCAGGCCGATCAGGCCGCGGAACTCGTCGGCGGTGAAGTCCAGCTCCTTGAGGAAGTGGCGGCCTTCGAGGTGTATAGCCATGGTGGCTGCTCCTGGGTCGCGAATGTGATGACGTGACCTTGGAAGTATATACGAAAGCCTGCATTGCTATACGGCATCGCGTTCGACGGGACAGCTCATGCAGCGAGGTCCCCCTCTGCCCCGGCCCAGTTCACTGCCGGGGATCTCGATCACTTCGATGCCCTGCTTGCGCAGGTGGGTGTTGGTGGTGACATTGCGCTCGTACGCGACGACGACGCCCGGCTCGACGGCGAGGACGTTGCAGCCGTCGTCCCACTGCTCGCGCTCCGCCGAGTGGACGTCCTGGGTCGGCGTGAGGACCCTGATCTCCTTGAACCCCAGCGCGGCCGCGATCGCGCTGTGCATCTGCTCGGGCGGATGATCGCTGACCCTCAGCCCCTGAGCGCCTTCGGCCGGTTCGATGGTGTACGAACGGAGCATGCCGAGCCCCGCGTACTGGGTGAAGGTGTCGCGGTCGACCATCGTCATCACGGTGTCGAGGTGCATCAGAGCCCGTCGCTTGGGCATGTCGAGCGCCACGATGGTCCGGGCCGAACCGGCCGCGAACAGCCCGCGGGCCAGCATCTCCACGGCCTGCGGAGTGGTCCGCTCACTCATCCCGATCAGTACCGCGCCGTTGCCGATGACCAGGACGTCGCCGCCCTCGATGGTGGAGGGGTAGTCGTCCTGCCCCTCCGACCAGTGGTGGAACTCTCCCGCGCGCGGACCGGTGAAGAGCGGGTGGTGCTTGTAGATCGCCTCGAAGTGGACGGTCTCACGCTGCCTGGCCGGCCAGCGCATGGCATTGATGGAGACGCCGTCGTAGATCCAGGCGGAGGTGTCGCGGGTGAAGAGATGGTTCGGCAGGGGCCGTAGGAGAAAGTCGTCGAGATCCATCACATGGAAGCGGACGGACGTGGGCTCGGGATGACCGGCGAGGAACTCCCTCTTGGTCATCCCGCCGACCAGCGCCTCGACCAGGTCGGCCGTGGGCAGCTCGTCGAAAGCGGCTCTGAGGTGGCTGGTGGCGAGCGGACCGTACTCCTTCTCGGCGAAGACCCGGTCCAGCACAAGCTTTCTGGCCTCCGGGATCTCCATCGACTCGCGGAGCAGATCGCCGAAGAGGTGCACCTCCACCCCGCGGTCGCGCAGCACGTCCGCGAATCCGTCGTGCTCCTGCCGGGCACGGCGCACCCACAGCACATCGTCGAAGAGGAGGGCGTCCTTGTTACTGGGTGTGAGGCGCTTCAGCTCCAGGTCTGGTCGGTGCAGTATGACCTGGCGCAGCAGCCCGGTCTCGGAGTCGACGTGGAATCCCATGTCCCCATCCTCACCGCGCGGAGCACCGTTCACCCGGCGAACGGCTCACCTTCCCAACTCATTGTGCTGTCCCCCGCCTACATGACGCTCATCAGCATCACGATCAGAACCACGGCGACCACGAGCACGGCGGCGAGAACGACGACGACCAGCCGGCCGTCCTGTGCCGAAGGGCGGTCAGGATCGCGCGCGGCGGGGGCCGAGGGCGGCGGAGGCTGATCCGGGAGACTCCGCGGCGTCGCCCGAGCATCGTGGGCGGAGCCGACGACGACGCTCGGCTCGTACCCTCCGTGCGCCGCCCTGAGCAGTGCCAGCCACGTGGTTTCCGGCAGTCCGGGTCGCTCGGCCGCCACGATCTGCCGGACCGCGGCGCGGCCTGCCCGGTCGGAGCCGGTACTCAGCCGGGGCAGCAGCTCGGTCAAGCGGGCCTTCGGCCGTGGGTCGTCCAGCAGCGGCCGTACCACCCAGCGGTAGAGGGATGCGGCGTTGGCGGCCCGGATCTCGTCGCCGGGGCCGTCGCCACCACCGCCCGGACCTGGCTGACCCGCCAGGAAGAGATCGAGGTCGAGGACGGTGTCGCGCAGCCCCCGACGTAGCCGGTGGTGCCAGTACGGCCACCTCTCGGCTATCTCCGCCATCAGGAGTGTCACCGCCTCGTAGGGGATTCCGGCCCGCAGCGCGCGAATCAAGTCCCCGTCCACGGCGCCCCTCACCAGCTCCCTGGCATCGCCCGGCCCGGTGTAGCGCTCGGGGAAGACGGAGAGCACGGTCAGCAGGTACTGGTAGTCCACCGTCGGTCGCCGACCGCGCCGGCGCAGCCGGGGCAGCCGGGGCAGCCGGGGCCGACTCGCCTGCGGAGCCTTCCACTCCGCCGGGACGATCCGGACCTCGGACTCGGCCGGGCGCGAGACCGCGGGCGAGACGGCGTGCGAGACGGGATACGGCGGCTGAGCCGGGAGCGGCTGGTGCGTCGCGAGCGGCTGCTGCGGGTGCGGCTGGTGGTGCGTGGGCGCCTGGTGCTGTTGCTGCGTGTACGGCTGGTCGTGTTGCTGCGCGTGCGGCTGGTGCTGCGTGGGCGCTTGGTGCTGGTGCTGCGTGTACGGCTGGTCGTGTTGCTGCGCGTGCGGCTGGTGCTGCGTGGGCGCTTGGTGCTGGTGCTGCGTGTGTGGCTCCCGCCCGTCGTAGGGCTCACGCGCCGGCGACTCCCGGCCGGGCTCTTCCTCCCATGGAGGCGGACGGTGCTCCTCCGCCCGGCGGCCGCCGTGCCCGCGTCCGGCGCCGTCCAGCGCCGACAGCGCACGTTCCACCGTGTCCAGCAGCGTCCGCCCGCCCGCGCCGTTCCCCGCCCGCTGCGTCGCAACCGTCCGCAGCGCCCTGTCCACCTCGAACTCCCGCCCGTCCCCCTGCGCCACCCCGCGAAGATGGTGGCGGACCAGCTCGGCCGCGAGTTCCTCCGCGCGGTCCCGGCACCGCTCCCGCGGATCCGTACGCAGCCGCTGGGTGTCCTGAGCCGCCGAACCCGGCCAGCTTCGTACGAAAACGAAGCGCAGCGCCGCAGTTTCGGCCGTGTCGTGCGTCGCGAACGTCCAGCCTCTCGGGACGAGTCCGCTGAAGATGCCGGCCATGCCCCAGAGCACCCGGCAGGCACTGTCGCCGCCCTGACGGTCCAGCAGAGTGAAGCGCTGACGGGGATGGCGCAGGAACTCCGCGGCCGCGCCCGTCAGTTCCTCCTCCACTCCGGCCAGGGTCGCCGCCAGCCGGCCCTGCCCCTCGAGGGCCGAGGGCAGCAGCGCCGCCTGGCGCACCTGGTCCAGAGCACCCCGGACCTCGCCCAGCGCCAGTTCGCTGCCCTCCCAGGACCAGTCGTGCAACCCCAGGCAGGTGTCGGGATCGAGTACTTGGGACGATCCGAGCAGCGCATGGCAGACCGTGCTCGTACTCCCGCCCGCGTCGCGCCAGGGGGTGCGGTGCAGCAGCAGGGCGCTGCCGTCGCGCTCCAGCCGGACGAGCGCGGGCACCGTGTCCTCGCCGGTCGCCCGGAGCAGCGCGGCCGCGCTGCGGAAGACGCCGTCGGCCTGCTCCGGGCCGCAGGACCAGGCCACCGGACCGAAGCCGGTGGTACCCGACGCGTTGTCGGCGTCCCAGCGGAAGACGATCTGCTCCACCCACTCCTCTTGCCGGACCATCAGGCGCCCACCTCTCTCGGCTCCGCTCCCGGCAGGAGCCCGCACATGGCGAAGATCGACAGCAGAGGCGCCAGCACCCGGCGGGGTCTGACGCCGTGTGGAAACTCGTCGCCCCTCGCCTGGCCACCGGTCGCCGCGACGAAGTGCAGGGTGCAGCGGGCACAGTCGTCGAAGGGCTTCAGCCAGGCGGAGCTGGCGTGGTGCGATACGAACGCGTAGGCGTCACGGCTCTCCGCGCGCACCGCATCCGCGTCGAACCGCGCCGGCAGTGCGCGGCCCAGCCAGCGGTCCACGGAGGGGTCGAAGCGCACCAGGTCGCTCTTGTTCACCGCGACCGCCGCCGGCGCGTCGATGTACGGCCCGCGCCGCGGTATCCGGTTGAGGACGGTGGTGAACGCCTCGTCGCCCAGATCGCGCCGGCGCAGCTTGTTCCGCTCGCGTACCGGGTCGAGGAACGGCAACCGCAGCGCGCGCAGCGGATCCAGTACGAAGATGAAGGCGCCGACGCCCATCAGAAACCCGGTCACCTCTCCCTCCTGCGCCAGGTCCTCGCCTGCGAGGTCGAAGAAGACGACCGGCCGGGTCGGCCCGCGCCCGGAGACCAGGAGACCGTCGGCGAAGCGCGCGAAGGTCTGCTGGCCGGTGCTGGCCAGCTGCTTTCCCTGGTGCAGGCCCTGCACCCGCTCCCGCAGAAACGTACGGTGCGAAGCCGGGTTGAGCGGCAGGCACTTGAGACCGTACGGCTCAAGCCCGCCCTGTTCGATCTCGCCGAGCATCGCGGCCAGCAGATGCGTCTTGCCCACGGCCGAGCTGCCCACCAGGGCGATGGAGAGAGGCTCACCGTTGGTGAGATACGGGACGGGCAGTTCGTGCGACCTGTCTCCGTCGGCGTGCGGGCAGCGGTGGAACGCCTGGCGCAGCGCGTCCTGCCGGTGTGCGGGGCGGTGCTCGGTACTGAGGTCGAGCGGTATGCGGTCGCCCTTGGGAGAGATCGTGAGCAGCATGCTCTCGTCGAAGGTGACCGGGAGCAGACAGTGCGGGCACAGCCGGGGGCGTGGGGACGCCGTCGGCTCGTGCACGGGCTCCGCGACGGGCCGGGGGACGGCCCCGTTCGGGGGAGGTACGGCTCCCAGCAAGGAGCGCAGCGAGCGGCGAGTGGGCCCCGGCGTCTGTACGGCCGCCTCTTCCACCGGCCGGTCGAGGCCCAGCTCTCTTCTCTTGCGGGCGAGTTGGGCGTCGAAGTCGGCACGTGCCCGGCCGAGCGGATCCGTGACACCGGGTGCCGAGACCAGCGGGTCGGTGACGTTGAGCAGCCGCATCAGTTCCGTCGGCGTGGGCCGCTCGACCGCCAGCGGAGCGAACACACCGCCGTGGTCGAGCGCGGCCAGCCGACGAAAGTCGGCGAGATCGGCGGGCGGGCCCGTGCCCCGGTCCGCCCGTCCGGAGAGCAGGAAGTACATCAGCTGGGCGACGGCCCACAGGTCGTCCCTGGCATCGGCGCCTCCCATGCCCTCGCGCTGTTCGGGCGACGCCCACGGCGCCGCGCCGAACGCGCCCCTGGGCTCTCCGGTGCGCAGCGCGCCGTACGGCTCGGCGAGCCGCACATGGGTGCCGTCCCAGCTGACGGTCTCCGGCGCGATGGCCCGGTGCACGAGCCCCACGTCCTCCAGCAGCCTGACGGCCAGGGTGAGTTGGGCGAGCACCTGGTGCTGCTCGTCCACGGTCAGGGCGCCGCGCCGGGTACTGATCGGCTCACCGCCGTGGATCCGGTAGAGGATGAAGGGCTCAGGGGCCTCCAGATCGAAGCCGATCATCCGCGTGAACACTTCGCCGTACCGCTCGGAGCCGTACCTCCGCTCCAGGGCGACGGCCGCGGCCACTTCCCGCTCCAGTGCGGCGTACGCCTGCGGATCCGCCTGGCCGGAGAGCGGAAGCCGGTACTGGTGCACCGGCCAGCCCGCGCCGAGTGTCACCTCGCGTGCGACCAGTGACGGCCGCCCCGGCAGCCGCCGGTCCGCGCCGAACCGGGCCGCGAACCCGACGGGATCCTCCTTGTGGGTGAGGAATTCCAGCACCCCGGACGCCTCCGCGGATGCGGAGTACGCGCCACCTACCGGTTCGGTCACGGCGTACTGCCCTCCTCTCCCCTGACGGTACGGACGGTCTCCGCACGCAGCGGTACGAGCCGCAGCACACCGGCGTGCCGGCCGGTCGCCGTCCACACCACGTCCTCGGCCGCGCCGCGCCAGCTGTCGTGGTTCTCGTCCTGCTCCGCGCCGCGGCGCATCGCCTCCGGCACGAACCGCACCTGCCGTACCGCCACCGGATCCTTGGACAGCATCCGCCGGTGCTCGGCGCCGCACAGCGGCACGGCCTGCTCACCCGCGCTGCCCGGTCCCAGGAGCCAGGCCACCCGGTCCGCGGAGACGCCGAGCAACTGGGGCGCACCCGGGCGCCGTTCGGGGTGCGGGGCAAAAGGCGGCGGCGAGGCCGCTCCGTCGCGCTGCAGCCGTGCGTGCACCTCGTCGAGCAGCTCGCCCATCGGCCGGTCCAGCGGCATCCGGCCCGCGGTCGACGGGTCCCGCTCGACCGCTCCCCAACAGGGCGTGACAATGCGGGTCACTCCCTCCATGAGATCCGAGACGAGCGTGTCGACCAGCGCGGGGCCGCCGTCGCCGCGCTCCCGCTCCAGCCAGGCCGGATCGGTGACCGCCTCGAACTGGATGCCGCCGTCGTCCGGTTGCTCTTCGTCGGCCGGAGGCTCTGCCGTCCCATCCATTCGAGTGCGCTCGAAGGAACCGACGGGGTCCACAGGGTCTGCGAAGCGGCCGGCCGGATCCGGTGCGCCTATGAGGTCGGCCGCCGGTGCGGCGTCGAGCCAGCCGTCACCGGCGGCGCTGTCGCCCCAGCTGTCCCAGCTCCAGGACTCGGCCACCGGCTCCGCCTCGGCCGAAGCCGCCGGCCCCGGACCAGGACCCGGACCGGGCCGAGGCCCTGGACCGGGCGCCGGCGCTTCCTCGCGGCGGGTTCCGGAGGGCCGCGAGCCAACCGGGGTGTGCCGCTCCGCCGTGTCGGCGAGGCCCCGCAGCAGCAGAGAGACAGCTCTGGCGCCGTCCGAGCAGTGGTAGCGGGCATCCGCGAACAGCCAGTCGTGGACGGCCGTTTCGATCAGCAGCTGATCGACGTCGCGCACCAGCTGGGCGGCGAACTCCGCGTCCATCCGGCTCCACCAGGCGTCGACGGCCGCGCTCCAGTGGCGCAGCGCCAACAGCACCAGCATCACGAGAGAGAGCACCAGTGCGGCCGCACCGGCCCACGAGGGAAGCCCGAGGAACTGCCCGGTTCCCGCCCCGGCCACGCCACCCGCCAGCCCGCCGAACAGGCGGGGCGCCGCCCCCGTGCTCCCCCCGCCGTCGAGCCTGCCGTCGGGTGAACGGCTGGGCCTGCGGCGCATCATGAGTACGGCGAGTGCTGCCCCGACCAGCCCGGTGGCCGGTCCCAGCACCCAGCCGAGTCCCGGCCACAGGCCGGCGCCGAACGCCAGCAGAAACGCCACGACGGCCGCGATGCGCCCGGAGCCGCCCGCGGTGAAGGGTACGGGCGAGGTCAGATGTCTCAGATAGTCCCGGTCGCAGATCTCGTCGAGCCGCGCAAGCCTGGCCGCGCTGCCGGCCGGAGCGGACCGGTCCGACAGTGCCGCGAGCCGCGCGGCGACCGAACGCAGCGGAAGCCGCTCGGCGATCAGCCGTTCCGTGAAGCCGCGCAGACCGGGCCCGACACTGCTGCGGGACACTTCGGGGATCTCCGGCAGGTCGATTCCGCGCTCCACCAGCCGGCTGCGCTGTTCCGGAGCCAGCCGCACTCCGCCGCCGTCCGACAGCGCCCCGGCGATGGTCTCCTGGTAGCCGGCCAGCGCCGTCGAGAGGCGTTCGAGGCGGCCCGGCAGATCGGCTTCCTGGGCCGTCGTGAACAGCCCGGCCCAGCTTCGTACGTGCTCATAGCCCTCCACCGCGTCGCGCAGCGCGGCCCCGCACTCCCGGTGCCGCGCCTCGGCCCGGCCGCCGGGCAGCAGCCAGGCGCGGCCCTCCAGGTTCCGCGGTACGGAGTCGCCGAGCAGCAGCGCCAGTTCGACGGGGAGAGTGTCGCCCAGGGCGGGGGCGGGGACTTCCTGGCCCACCAGGCTCTCCAGCGCCTGCCGCCAGGACCTGGTCCTGGCGTCATCCGTCAGATCGTGTTCCAGGATGCGCACGGCCGGCACCGCGACGCCGTGTACGACATCCCCGAGCGCCCGCAGAACGGCGTCGAACACCGCGGGGACGACGAGGAGTTCGATGAGGGGGCGCAGGGCTTCGTCGGCTCCGTGCGTTCCGGGACTCCGGCCGTTGCCTCTGGCGCCGGTCCCGCCGGACACGTCGAGGAGCCACAGCACACCGGCGGCCGGCGGCCGCAGGGTGAGCGGCCGCCGCAGGGTCCGTTCCTCTCCCGGACCGATGGCCAGGCAGATCACCTGGGCCGGTCCGTAGGAGTAGAGCTCTTCATAGAGGAGTTGATGGGTGATGAGACCGGGCGCGTCGTCGATGACGAGGAAGCGCCGCTCCTCGCCGGCCTGGGGCTCGTCCAGGGCGTCGGCCACGGCGCTGTGCAACGCGTCCTGCCCAGCGGTCGCCGGGGCCGAGGGCCTCAGGTCGAGGCAGACCGCGTGGGCGGGAATGCGGTGTTCAGGTGTCACGGTCGGCTTCACTCCTCACCGCCCTCCAGGTCCCAGGGGTATTTCACCGAAGACGCCGCCGTGTCAGGCTCCGACCTGTCACGCTCCGGCCTCCTGTGCTCCGGCTTCCCACGCTCCGGCGCCTCGCGCTCCGGGCTCTCCCGTTCTGAGCTCTCGCGTTCCGGGGTCTCGCGTTCCGGGCTCTCCCGCTCCCGCTTCTCAAAATGCGGCCTCTCACGCTCCCGCCGCTCCGGTGCCGGTGACCCCGCGGTGCGCCCGCCGTTGGACCGCGCGTCCGGCTCCGGTCCGGCTCCCTGCGCATAGCGCTGGTCCAGCGCCCGCAGCGAGGGCCTGGTGGGCCGGGACGCACCCGGGAAGCGCATCTCCAGGGCTCCCTTGAGGGTCTGCTCCCAGAAGTGCCGCAGGGGCACGAGCCATTCCTCGTCCTCGTCGCCGTACCGCCCGGAGAGCTCGTCCAGAAGCGCGACCTGCTGGGGAGCCACCTCGTGAACGAGCGTCGTGAAGAGCGTCGACGCGGGTACGGGGGTGGTGGCGAGCCCGGTCGGCTGGGTGCGCATCAGCCGGTCGCAGAAGTCCTCGATGATCTGGCCCTCGTCCAGCAGCGCCCACCTCTCGTACGCCGCCAGCAGCCCGGCCCAGCTCGAGACGGAGCCGTCGAAGGCCTCCAGCCGCAGGGTCATGGTCGCCGAGTCGCCCTCCTGGAGCCGGATCCGTATCAACTCGGGCGATGTGGCCGGACCCTCGATATCGACGCGTCCGTTCCACATCGCGCAGAGGATCCGGTGCAGAATCCGCTGCCGGTCGTCCTCCGTGCTGGCCAGCCAGTCGTCGCGGTGGCCCAGCCGCTGCCGCCAGTGCAGGAAGTCGTCCACTCCCGCCGCGTCCCGCGCCTCCGACCAGAGCCTGAGCACATGCCGTACCTCGGAGACATCGGTGAGGCTCATCCCGCTGCGGAACAGCACCACCGTGATGGACTCCGTGTCCACGGCCCGGTACTCCTGGGTCGCCTGGGGGTCGCGCGGCAGATTCAGCTCCTGCTTCAGGAACTGTTCGGCACGCCCGTCCGCCTCGCTTGCCGGGTGCACGATGAGGACCTTCAGCGGACCGCTGCCGTCCGGGGTGAAGCCGACCGGCAGCAGCCCCGCCAGTTGCGAGCGGAACTGCTCCAGCCAGCGGCTGTCCACGGTGGCCTCGGCGTCCTCGTCGCCGGCCGCGGCCCGCAGCAGTACTCCCATCGAGGGCAGCAGGGGACGGTCGTTGAGCACACTCGCCTCTCCGAAGAGCCCCTTGACCCGCTGTTCGACGACCTGCTTGATCTCCTTGACGGCGGCGCGCGGAGAGCGGCGTACGGCCTCCAGCGCACGCTGCCAGTCCTCCGGCTGGATCAGTCTCGCCAGCAGCCCGGCGGGATCCGTGTTCTCCGGCAGTCCCTCGTGCTGGACGAGGCGGTCGAAGACATCGTCGTAGAAGGCCCTGAGGTTGTTCTGCGGAGGCAGCAGATACGAGACTCCCGTGCGGTCGTCGCGGTAGAGCTCCTTGCGGCGTTCCAGGAACAGCTTGCGCTCGTCCTCCTCGTGCGCGCGCAGCGCCCTGGCGAGCTCGCCGATCTCCTTGATGGCGCGGGCCATCGGTGGCCGCCACCGGGATTCCTGTTCCTTCCAGCCGCGGTGCCACAGCCGGTTGGCCCGCCAGCGGTACCAGTCGTCCTGCTCGACGATGGCCTCCTGGACGTCCGGGTCCCCCCAGCGCGCCGGGACGAGCCCGCCCACTCCCCCTCTGATCCGCGGGATCTGCGGGGCGGAGGGCTGAACGCCGTCCGGCCGCTCCGGATCGTTCTTCCGGTTCTCCAGCATTCCGGCGAACCCGGCCTCGGCGGCCCGCTGCGGATGGCCATGCAGCCCGGCCAGTGTCCGTTCGAGCTGGAACGGTCCGATCAGGCCGAGGAGTTCGCGTGCCCCGGCCTGCGGCTTGAAGTCCTCGACGAGCCGCGGGATCTCCCGGTCCAGCTCACGGCCGAGCCTGCCGAGCCGGTCCTCCATGTCACCGATCCGGTCGCGGAGCGCCTGGCCGATATGTTTGTTCCCCTTGGGCAGCGGATCGGGGACCGGGATCTCCGGGGCCTCCCGGGTCCACAGGCGGCCGATGCCGGAGCGCCCGAAGAGCTCCTGGACCCGTTCGGCGCCGTCGTCACGGGGGCGTCTGGCATCCTCGGCCATGCCGTGGACCGCCTGGGCGAGCAGCCGGCCGGCGACTATTTCGGCGAGGTCGTCCACGGGTACGGTCAGTGAGGCGGCCAGGCTGGTGGACATGCCGCGGTAGCCGATGCCGGAGCGGGCCGGGGTGGAGCGCTCCACGCTCTTGTTGACGAAGCTGGCCGCGAACGACTGGTAGTCGTCCTCGGTGCGGCCCTGGCCGCTCTCGTCGCCCAGCTCCGTGCCGATGAGCGACATCACCATCGCGGTGATGGAGCGGCGCAGGTCCTCCGGTCTGATGACCGCGGGCCTGCTGAAGAGGAAGGCGGTCTGCACGGTCGACGGGCGCAGCGCGACGACCCCGTCCACGGGATAGTGCACGCTGATCGAGCCGCGCTGTTTCACATCGCCGAAGTCGTTCCGGGCGTCGGGCACATTCTGGTCGTCCACCAGCCGGGCGAGGTCGACCAGCGCGCGGGCGGAGTTCAGCTCGGCCTCGCGGCCGCCGCCGGCCTCGGGTGGGAAGGCCGAGGGCATGACCACCAGGGGATAGATCTTGACTCCTGGCACATTGGACTTGCGGAACTCGTGCCCGATGAGGTGGATGAAGTCGTAGTAGATGCCGGCTCCGGTACCTCCGGCCACCGAGAACGCCACGAACACATCGCAGCCGCGGATCTGCCGTCCGCCCAGGTCGCGGAGATCGCCCGCGGAGTTGCTGATGGTGCTGATGGCCGCGCGCAGTTGCCGCAGTACCGGCTCGAGACCGCTGCGCAGCGTGGCGAAGAGCGCGGCCCGGCCCACCGTGGGGAGCTGCCCGGCGCCGTTGTGCAGCGGGGCCACGCGCGGCTGCCGCTCCTGCGGCGGCAGCCAGCCGTGGGTCTCCTCGTGCAGGGCGACCCGCAGCATGCGGGTCACCTCCGGAGAGCTGTCGTAGCCGGTGGGCAGCAGATCGTGGATGACGCGTGAGGTACGGGCGTACGCGGCGGCCTCGGTGCCCTTGGCGCTGAACTGCGGGAGCCGGTCGAGCTCGGACTCGCTGAAGTCCGCGTAGACGAATTGGAGGTAGTCCGGCAGCTGGAACGGTGCGCGCCGGCCGGCGGCGACCAGTTTGGTGCCATCGGGACCGCACAGCTCGCGGCGCAGTCCGCGTTCCAGCTCGGCGCCGATCCGGCCGCCGGTTCCGCCCAGGCCGACGAAGAGCATGGGCTGGTAGATCTTCATCTCGTCTCCCCTTGAGCCGTCGTACGACGGCCCCTCGTGACTCAGAAATTGGGGTCGAACCGGCGCGTACCGGCCGCCTGTTCTCCGGTGCCGGCCGGGTCACCGCCCGGGCGGGGGCTGTCGGCCGCGTCATTGCCGCGGTGGGGTCTGGACCAGCGGCCGCGCGGTGGTGTGCGCGCGTCGTCCCCGGTCCGCCCGCCCGGGGCGCGGCCGGTGCGGGTGCGGCCGCGCTCGCCGCGCGGCGGCCGGCCGGCCGGGCTGCGGCGGTCGCGTACGACGAGTTCCAGGCCGTCGGCGATGCCGGTGGACTCCCCCGCGCGTACGGCGTGTTCGCGCCCCTGGTGCGGGCGGAGCAGGAGCTCGCCCCCACCGGTGCGCCGCAGCCGGTGGGAACTGGGCGCTCCGGGGGTGCTGCGCTGGAGCGAGGGTGCGGCGCCTGTGGCCCGGTCCACGGTGAAGTGGAATTCGCCGCCGGTGCTCTGCCCCGAACGTATGGTGAGCTCGTCGAGCGATCTGCCCTCCATGCTCAACTCCAGCTGCACACCGACGAGATCGCGGCGCCGCCTGCGGGCTCCGAGCCGTATGACGGCGATGACCGCGAGCAGCAGCAGCAGTGCGGCTCCGCCGATCACCGCGCCCGACCAGCGGTCCCACCAGGTGGGCGGCGCCTCGACCCGGAGATCGAGGAACGAGGTGTCGAGCACCCGCCCGTCGTCGCCCGTGTCGACGACGGTGACTCTTCCCCCCACCTCGCCGAGCGGAGTGCCGGGACCCAGCGAGAGGGTGAACCTGGCGCGGGTGCGCTCGCCCGGGGCCGCTGTGACGGTGGCCGGGCTGATCCGCAGCGCGGATCCGGGCGCCTGGTCGTCGAGGGCCAGCCTCAGTGTGTGCGGTCCACTGTCGTTGTTGGTGACGTCCAGGGTGCCGCCGACAGTGGCGCCGGGGTGCACGGTGGCCCGGTCGACCGTCAGCCCCGCTGTGACGGGCGGCGTGCCCGAGGTGACGCGGGCGTGCAGCGGGCGGCGGTCGGCGGTGACCCCGGGAGCGGCCATCTGCGTGGTGAGTTCGAGGTCTCCCGACGCGCCGGCCGGCACGGTGAGTGTGCCCGTGAAGCGCACGTCGTCGGCCCGCTGGTCCGGTGCCCGCCCGTCGTCCGCCAACTTCACGGTGACCGGGGCGAATCCGCTTCCCGACAACCGCGCGGAGACCTTGACGCCGGCCAGCTGGCGCGCGTCGGTGACCACGACGCCGCGCCTGGTCTGCATCCGGATCTCGACCACGGCTTGTTCTCCGGCACGCGGAGCGGCGGGGTCCAGGGTGACCGCGGAGCGCAGCCGGCCCTGCCAGATGGCGCGGACGGCGACTTCACGGTCCCGGTGGCCCTCCGGTGCCTCGACCCGGACCCGCCAGCGGCCCGGCAGCGGATTCTTCACACGCAGCGCCTCGACCGGGCCGTCCTGGCCGCTGGCCTCGAAGGTCGAGCCGTCGAACGCCCCTTGTGTGGGCACCTTGCGGCCGCTGGGGTCGTAGTAGGTGACCGACACCTTGGGGTCGTGTTTGCTGACGGTGATCGACCCGTCGGTGGCGATCGGCGGGATCGTCACCGCCAGATCGGCCGGCGGCTTTCCGACCGTGCCGTGTGCTATCTGGGCGCAGCGTGCCGCGGCGAAGGTCTCCTGCAGCGCCTTGTCGATCTCCGTGGAGCTGTCCACCACGCGCATCCGCGGGGTGGCGCCGGGCAGATCGGCGCAGCCGTTGCGGAAACCGCCCTCGGCCATCTCCGTCAGGGCCGCCCGGTCGATCTCGCCCCCGAAACCGAGCGGCCATACCTGGACGGATTCACGGCGGGCGCGGGCGAGCGCTTCGGTCAGCCGTTTGGCGCCGTTGGCCTGGCGGCTGGCGGCGTCGGTGCCGTACTCCGGGCTGTCACGCACATCCAGTTTGCCGTCGGTGAGCAGGAAGACCACCTTCGGGGTGGCTTCGTCGGTGCTCTCGGACAGCCGGTCGACGGCCTGGCTCAGCGCGGCCGGGAAGTCGGTTCCCGGACCGGTCCGCCGTGGATCTCTGCGGGACAGCTCCTGTACGCAGTCGCTCAGTCGCTGCCGTCCCGCGGCGTCGGCCACGGTGAGTCCGCAGACCTCCCGCACCGCTGTCTGTCCCGCCTTCTCGGAGCTGCCGAACCCGATGACGGCGGCGCGGGAGCGCTCCGAGATCTCGCCCTGGCTCAGCAGCGCGGCGGCTTCCACCTCGCGTGTCAGATCCTTGTCGGAGAGACTCTTCGACTGGTCGACGACCACGGCGAAGTCGATCGGGTCCGGGCCTTCGGCCGCGGCGGTGGCAGGGGCCCGGGCGGACTCCGTCGCCGTCGCTGTCAGGGGTCCGGTCAGGGCCAGCAGCGCGCCGGCCATCACCAGGGCGCCCGCCTTGCTTCTCAGCTGCATCGTCTCTCACCACAGTTCGCTGAAGAGGGCCAGTAGCGCGCCGAGCGCGAGGCAACACACGCCCATGCGCAGCCACCGGTATTTCGCGGCGAGC
The DNA here is from genome assembly GCF_035918095.1 of Streptomyces sp. NBC_01750. Classification (NCBI taxonomy): domain Bacteria; kingdom Bacillati; phylum Actinomycetota; class Actinomycetes; order Kitasatosporales; family Streptomycetaceae; genus Streptomyces; species Streptomyces sp. NBC_01750. Next base: position 6,864,873 of record NZ_CP109137.1, on the reverse strand, counting down.
ACAGCTCCGTGCACGCTCGCCTGGTCCAGCAGCCAGCCGGTGACGTCCTCGCCCGCTGCGGCGAGGCGGGCCAGCAGTTGCTCCGAAGAGGCGCGGGCCGCCAGGTCGCGCAGCAGGGTGCGGTCGGCGCCGACCCTGGTACGCGGCAGGATCACGGCGACGAGCATCAGCACTCCGGCGGCCCAGAACAGGCCGCCCACGACAAGGAGTACCGACGTGGAGCCCGATTCGGGCAACGGTGTGTCCCCCTTGGAGAACACGACGGCGAGGAAGGCGACGGCGCCCGAGAGCAGGATCGCCGCTTTCGTGTCGGCCCTGCCGATGTCCTCCCGGACCGACATCAGCAGGCGCTCCGCCATGAAGCGGACATCATCCGGTGCGGGCCGGTCGGGTCCTGGCCGTAAGGCGCCGGAGCTCATTCGTCGTCCCAGTCGTCGAATGCCTCGCTGGGCCTGGATGTACGGCGCCGGGACGGCCGGCGCTCGTCCGGGTCCCGTTCCGCCGCGGATTCGACCCGGGTCGGTTCGTACACGTGCGGCGGGTCGCCGGGCCGGGCCGGGCCGCCGGCCGCGCTCGCTGCTTCCGCGTCCCAGGAGGGCTGGTCCGGCTCCGGCCGCACCGGCCCTTCCCCGAGAGCGGGTCGCTGCGGCCCGTGCTGGGGCAGCACGCGGTCGACGACGCCACCGAGCACGCCGCCGGTGCTCTCCCGCAGATACTGCAGCACCTCGTACATCGGTTCGCCGATGTCATGGCGCTCCAGGACCCCGGTGTCGATGAGCCGGTTGAACACCGTGAGGAAGTCGGCCTGGCCCTCACGCCGCTCCTGCCGGATCGCGCGGCGGATCTCCCACTGCTTGTCCGGGTTCTGCGCCATGTGGTGGGCGATTTCGGCTTCCTCGCCGCTCCGCAGCAGGATCTCCAGCTCACGCGCCCGATCGGCGACCAGCCGCCGTTCGTGCGCGTCCTTGCGCCGCTGGGCCTCCGCCACACGCTCGTCCTTGGCCATGTCCAGGTCGACCTCGTGCCGCTGCTGGACCTTCCGCTGGACCACCTTGCTCAGATCGATGAAGACATGGACACGGGTGCGCAGGCCGAGATCGCGGCCCAGGGCCAGCCGGCCCGCGCCCAGTTCGTCCCGCACCGCCTCGTCCGCGCGCTGCGCCTCGGTGAGCGCGAAGCGCCGCGACACCGCACGCAACCCGTCGAGGAGTTCGTCGTGCAGCAACTCGGCGACGTCCCAGACCCGTTGGGTGACCACCAGGTACGGGTCCGTGACCTCCCAGTGCACCTTCGCGGACGCGTCGAAGAAGACTCCGTCGCCGGCGGCGGGCAGCCGGAGGTCGAATTCTGTGACGTTACGGCCGAGCAGCACCTCGAACACGGTGTACGCCCGGCTGAGCCACTGCCTCTGATGGTTCTCGCGGCGCTCCGGCCACACCACGGTGTGCCCGCCGTTTCCGTACATCACCACCGCGGCTATCTGGCCGCTCCGGCGTTTGTACGGCGGTGAGCACTCCCGTACGAGCGGTCCTTTCGGACGCTCCCGGTGCTGTTCCCTCTCCTCCTCCGGGCGCTGTTGCCGGCGAAGTTCCCGTTCCTGTGCCCAGTTCTGCCCAGGCTGCTGGTTCTGCCGCTGCCGGCGCTGCTGTCCTTGCTGCTGCTGTCCTGGGCCCTGTTGTCCTTGGTGCTGCTGTCCTTGCTGCTGCTGTCCTTGGTGTTGCTGTGCCGCCGGCGGCCCCTCGTTCCCGGGAGTGGTCATCGATCGGCTCCTTCTCCCACGGCGTCCCACATCCGGCTGGCCGCGGCCTTGTTCAATGGCCTGTCGCGGTCCCTGACGAGGTCCTCCAGCAGACTTCGCAGCCGGTCGCGGTCCCTGCGCTGCTGCGCGAGCAGCGGCAGAAAGCCGCAGACCAGCCGGAGTGCCTCCTCGTTGCGGGAGGCCCGGCGCAGCATGCTGCCCAGTTCGTCGAGCGCCGTCTCTCCGGCGCGGGCGGTGGCGAGTGTGTGCCGCAGCAGGGCCGCCAGCTCCGGTGTGAGATGCGGCCGGGTCGCCAGCAGGGCGATGAGGAGCGGCTGAGCGTCGTACGGCTCGAGTTCGGGGACTTCTGTCAGGCCCCACAGGTAGGTGGTGCGCATCGTGAGCGTCCCGATCATGGAGATCAGCACGAGATTGGCGAGCCTGCGGCGCCCGTCCTTCAGCCACTCGGAGAGCCGGCCGGTCACTGTCTCGGGCTCGGCGGAGGCGAGCAGCCGCATCACACTGAACGAGGCCGTGCCAAGCACGTCGACGTCGTCGTCATCCTGCCTGCGCACCACACTGACCAGCGCGTCGAGCGAGGCGCCGACCGAGCCGGCCGGCAGCACGTAGCCGTGGGCCAGCACAGCGGTGGCGAGCAGCGCGTCGTCGTCGCTCTTGGCCCACTCCTTCACCAGCGACTTGACCGCAGGCTGCACCTTCGCGTCACGCGCGGCCTCGGCGAGCGCCGTCGCCGCCGCCATCTGCGGTACGGGATTGTCCAGTGCTGCCATGGGGCGCACCAGTTCACCGAATCCGTAGATCCAGTCCCACGAGCAGAGGACACCGGCCGCGATCGAGGCGCGCACCCATACCTCGGGGCGCGGATCGTCGCACAGGATCCGCAGCCAGCGCGCCATGGGGCCGCGGACATTGTGGTAGCCGTGCCACACCTCGCGGAGCACGGCCGTGGCCAGGCCCTCGCCCTGGAACCGGATGGCACGCATCGGTACCCGGGTGTCACCGAGGTCGATTTCGCCGTCCTCAAGTACGGACCTGGCGACCATGGGGCGGATCTCGGCGTGCGTGCCGAAGAGCCGCCGTCCCACGGGCTGTTCCGGGTCCAGGGTCACCGCCAGCTCCCAGGCAAGCAGCTCGGCGGCTTCCGCGGTAAGGCTGTAGGCAGAGCCGTTGAACACGGCCACGGCGATCCGGAAGGCGGCAGCGCTGAGCGTCGGCAGTGCCTCGGGAAGGGTGCCGGGGCGGTCGGCGCCCGCGAACCATGCCCGGGCCTGTGCCCGTACGAAAGTGGCGCAGTCGTCGAGCAGTTGCTCGTCGCTCAGCTCGTCCTTCTGGCGGCGGGCCAGATGGTCGGCGAGCCGTGCGGCCTCGCGGGGCCGCAGTTCGTCGAGGCCGAGGGCCTCGGTGACGTCGGTACGCACGGCGAGCGCCCGCGCGCTGTCGAGGGCGCCGTCGGGCTCGCCCTTCAGCAGCACCCGCAGATGACGGTGGAGCACCTCTTCGGCAGGTGCGGGCGGGCAGTACATGCCGTAGCGGCCGCGGAGCAGCCGGTCGGCCAGGTCTCCGCTCTCGACCAGCACCACTCCGTACGCATGGGACTTGCGCAGCAGTTCGCTGAACCTGTCGAGGTGGAGCTCGGAGAGGCGGCTGGGCCTCCGGGGCTCCGTGTGGGTCTCGCCCCGGCGGCGCTCGGGCTCCCGGCGTCCGTCGTCCGGCGGCAGCTCGAGCAGATGGCCGGCTCCGGCCTCGATCATCTGCTCGCTGATCTCGTGGACCGCGTGGCTCGGGTCCAGCCGCGTCACTTGGTTGTCGGCCAGTTCGGAGAGCAGGGCGAGGGCAGTGGCCTTGCGGCCGCTTCCGGATTCGCCGCACAGCACCAGAAGGCCGTCCGTACGCAGAAGTTGCTTCATCCGGTGGTAGCCGGAGGCCTCGCAGTAGACATCGGCGAGGTGCTTCAGCGCCTCCTGCGGGACCGAGCCCTGGACCACGGGCGGGCTGCTGTCGGGGCCGAACTGGCCGATGAAGTAGTTGCCTTCGAATACCTGGCCGTCGCCGCGGATCTCATAGGTGCGTTCGGCGCGGCCCGGCGCGAAGGTGCGGCGCGCGGCGTGTGCGGTGCCGGCACCGCCGGTGCCGCCCGAGCCGCCCAGCGGGTTGCGTCCGGCCTGCTCGAAGGGGTTGACCTCGGGCTGCTGCTCCGCCGTGTCGGCTCCGCTGTTCTCCGAACCGGAGGCCGGCGACTGCGGTTCCTCGTTCTTCTCGTCCTGCGGCGGGGAGTCGTCCTGGTCGCTCATGCGTCGCCTCCCTCGCCGCGGGCGGAACGGTCGCGGTCCTTGTTGATGCCGGTGAAGCCGCCGTGGATCTCATTGCCCTTGAAGATCTGCATGTCTCCATGGGCGTTGTACTGATTCGTGCTGTCCCGGCTCGCGTTGCCCTGACTCGCGTTGCCCTGACTCGCGCTGTCCTGATGCGCGCCCGGCTGACCCGTCGCCGGCGGCCGAGCGCCCGGAACCGGGTCGCCGGGCGTCCATGCGTCGGGCGTAGGTGGCGGTGGGCCGTCCCCCTGCACCGGCCCACCGCCGGTCTGCTCCGCTGCCCGGTCGCCGAGCGGCGGCTCGGGCCGGCGGGGTATGTGGAACCAGGCGGTCTCGTCGGTCTCCTTGTACCGGACCGGCGCCTGGCGGTAGTGACCCGGTTCGACGTAGCGCCCGCCCTCGGCGACCACGTTCACGTACAACCAGTCGGAGACCACGATCAACAGGTCTGCCTTGTCGGCGGTGTTCATGATCTGCTTCGCCGTGGGGCTGTCACAGAGCCGGCAGGCGAGATCCACCGCGCGTCCCACGAGGCCCTTGCCGTCGTCGAGGACGAGGCCGGCGTTCATGCCGACGCGTAACCGCAGTGGTCGTGCGCTGCCGTCGTTGAGTTCCCGCAAGCTCTCGTAGAGGGTGTCGATCCACCGGCCGACCATGAGGGTCGGCGGTACCTCGGGCCGCAGGGCCGCGAGGATGCCGTCCCCCCTGTCCTCCTGGTGGACCCGCCCCGGCTCGATACCCACGGACGCGTGCGCCTCGGAGAACGCCTCGTACATGGCGGCGCGCATGCGCTTCTTGGCTTCCAGGCCCAACTTCCCCGATCCACAGGCGTCTCCGAAGATCACCAGTCTGTGGACGGCTCCCGCACTGCTCACTAGGACTCCCTGCGTGCTGTGGCGCTTGGTGACAAGTCAACTCTGGGCGGGCGCGGCGGCCGGCGATGTAGCCGTTTACACAGCCGGCGGAGATTTCTCCGGCGGCTGTGTCCCGGGTGGCTGCCCGCGGCCCTGGGCGAGGAGGAGCAGCACCTCCATATCGGTGACGATCACCCGGCGGTTGGCCGTACGCACCACGTCCTGCTCCCGCAGCAGGCGCAGGGCTTTGGCGACCGCCTCTCGGGTCGCTCCTATGGCGGCCGCCAAGTCGTGTTGCGGCAAAGGGAGTTGCAGCATGGTGCCGTCGTCGCCGCGGCGCCCTGCCCGCTCGGCGAGCTCCACCAGCCGGGCAGCGAGCCGCTGCAGCACGGTGCCGGAGGCGAGAGTTCGGCGCTCGATGTCCGCGCTGCGCAGCCGCGTGCTGAGCTGGCGCATGATCAGCGATGTGGCGTGCGGCCTGGCGGCCAGGAAGCCCCTGAACCGGACTCCGGAGACGGCCACCGCCTCCACCCGGCCGAGTGCGGTGACGGTGGCGCTGCGCGGCCCCTGGTCGACGGCGGCGAGATCGCCCACCACCTCGCCCGTACCGCGCAGGGCGAGGATGAGCCGGGCGCCGCGCTCCGTCTCGACTGAGACGACGGCCCAGCCGGAGAGCAGCGCCAGCACATAGGTCGTCGTATCGCGTTCGCGGATCATCACGTCACCGGGTTCGTACGCCCGCTGCGCCCCCTCGGCGAGCAGCGCCCGGCGGTCCTGGAGGGTGAGGGCGTCGAGGAACGAACGGTCCTGACCGAACAGACTCATCGTTCCCCCACAACGATCCATCTGGCCCTTTCCGGGGGACCACGCGATCTGCCGGTGTGCTCTTCCTCCCACGTCAGATGGCGTTCTCAGGACCAGACCGATGGCTTGAAGTCACGTCACGCGGTGGGGTGAAAAACGCTAGGTGCTCGTCCGGACAAGCGTCAACGAGAACGCACCGTGCGCCCCCTCACCCGCACCCGTGCGCCCCTTTTACGGCCTCTGCTCACAGCCTCGGGTCGACCGGCTCCGACTCCAGGGCGAGCACCGCGAAAACCGCTTCATGGATCCGCCACAGCGGCTCGCCGTCGGCCAGCCGGTCCAGGGCCTCGAGCCCCAGGGCGTACTCCCGCAGCGCCAGCGAGCGCTTGTGGTTGAGGAACCGGTTGCGCAGCCGCTCCAGGTTCTCCGGGCGGGTGTACTCGGGGCCGTAGATGATCCGCAGGTACTCACGGCCGCGGACCTTGATGCCCGGCTGCACCAGTCGGCCCTTCCCGTCACGCGCAAGTGCCTGGAGCGGCTTGACGACCATGCCCTCGCCGCCCCTGCCGGTCATCTCCAGCCACCAGTCGACACCCGCCCCGACCGAGGCCTCGTCACCGGTCTCGACGACAAGGCGCCGGGTGACCTGGAGCAGGCCGGTCGGGTCGTGCTCCACCAGGCGGTCCAGCCACGCCAGTTGCTCGTCGTGCGGTACGGAGGCGAGCGAGCGCCCCTGTACCGCGAGAATCTGGAACGGAGCGAGACGCACCCCCTTCAGCCCCTCGGTCGTCCAGCAGTAGCGCCGGTACGCGTCGGTGAACGCGGCGGCGTCCGCGGCACGTTCGCGCTGCTCGGCCAGGAGTCCGTCCACATCGACGCCGCGCCCCACGGCAGCCTCGAGGGCCGCCGTGGCACCCGGGAAGACGGCGCCCGCTGCGGCGCCGACCGCGGCGTACTGCGAGCGCAGCAGTCCGGCCGCCTTGAGCGACCAGGGCATCAGCTCTGCGTCGAGCAGCAGCCACTCCGTACCGAACTCGTCCCACAGGCCGGCCGCGGTGACGGCCGTACGCAACCGGTCGAGGACCGCCTCGGTGACGGCCTCGTCGTCGAAGAAGGGCCGTCCGGTACGGGTGTGCAGCGCTCCGGTGGGGCCATAGCCTCCGGCGTCGGAGGTACCACCGACCCCGAACCGCTCGCGCGCGGCCACGGCGTCACGGCAGACGAGCGCCACCGCCCGTGAGCCCATGTGCTTCTCCTCGCACACGACCTTGGCGATGCCGTCCGCCCGGTACTGGGCGAAGGCCTCCGCCGGGTGCTCCAGGTATCCGGGCTCCTTCGATGTCGCGGTCGGCGACATGGTCGGCGGAAGGTAGGTGAGCAGCCGCGGGTCGACGGCGAAACGGCTCATGACCTCGAGCGCCGCCGCGGCGTTCTCCTCGCGCACACCGATGCGCGCCATGTGGCGGGTCTCCACGACCCGCCGGCCCTGCACATCGGCGAGGTCCAGCGGACGGCCCTCGCGGCCGCCCGGCGCCTCGGTGGTGAGCGGTTTGGCCGGTTCGTACCAGACCTTCTCGGCCGGTACGTCGACGAGCTCGCGCTCCGGCCAGCGCAGCGCGGTCATCCTGCCGCCGAAGACCGCTCCGGTGTCCAGGCAGATGGTGTTGTTGATCCACGAGGTGCTGGGCACGGGTGTGTGGCCGTAGACGACTGCCGCCCGCCCCCGGTAGTCCTCGGCCCACGGGTAGCGCACGGGCAGGCCGAACTCGTCGGTCTCGCCGGTCGTGTCGCCGTACAGCGCGTGCGAGCGGACCCGCCCCGAGGTGCGTCCGTGGTACTTCTCGGGCAGACCGGCGTGGCAGACCACGAGCTTGCCCTCGTCGAGTACGTAGTGGCTGACGAGTCCGTCGATGAACTCCCGCACCTGCTCGCGGAAAGCGTCGTCCTCCCTCTCCAGCTGTTCGATGGTCTCGGCGAGTCCGTGTGTGTGCTGGACGTTCCTGCCCTTGAGCCAGCGTCCGAGCTTGTTCTCGTGGTTGCCGGGCACGCACAGGGCATTGCCGCCGGCGACCATGCCCATCACGCGGCGCAGCACACCGGGGCTGTCGGGTCCCCGGTCGACGAGGTCGCCGACGAAGACCGCGGTACGCCCTTCGGGATGAGCACCGTCCTCGTAGCCGAGCTTGGCGAGCAGGGTCTCCAGCTCGGAGCGGCAGCCGTGGATGTCGCCGATGATGTCGAAGGGGCCGGTGAGGTGCCTGAGGTCGTTGTAGCGGCGCTCGAGGACGACCTCGGCGCTCTCGACCTCCTCCACGCTGCGCAGAATGTGAACCTTGCGGAAGCCCTCACGCTCCAGTCCGCGCAGCGAACGGCGCAGTTCGCGCCGGTGACGCTGGATGACGTGGCGCGGCATCCCGGCCCGGTCGGGACGTACGGCGTTGCGCTCGGCGCAGACCTCTTCCGGCATGTCGAGGACGATCGCGATGGGCAGCACGTCGTACTGGCGTGCCAGCTGCACAAGCTGCCGACGGCTCTCGGGCTGCACGCTGGTGGCGTCGACCACGGTCAGCCGCCCGGCGGCGAGCCGCTTGCCCGCGATGTAGTGCAGTACGTCGAAGGCGGCACCGCTCGCGCTCTGGTCGTTCTCGTCGTCGGCGACGAGCCCGCGGCAGAAGTCGGAGGAGATGACCTCGGTGGGCTTGAAGTGCTTACGGGCGAAGGTGGACTTGCCGGAGCCGGTGGCGCCGATGAGGACGACGAGGGACAGGTCGGTCACCGGGAGCGTGCGCTTCGCCGGCGCGGTGGTCGGAGTGGTGCTGGTCATGCGGCCTTCGCCTCCTTCTCGGCCTCGGTCCTGCCGGTTTTCTCGGTCTTGTCGGTCCTGTCTGTGTGCCGGGACCTGTCGGTGTTCCTGGTCTTCTCAGTCTCGTCGCTGCGGGTGAAGACAGCCATCTGGGTGGGCGGCCCCACCTCCGGGTCGTCGGGCCCCACGGCCACGAACTCGACGCCGTAGCCGACGCGTTCGGCGACGGCACGCGCCCAGGAGCGGAATTCCGCGCGCGTCCACTCGAAACGGTGATCGCTGTGCCGGACATGCCCCGCGGGCAGCGTCTCCCAGCGGACGTTGTACTCGACGTTCGGCGTCGTCACGACCACGGTCTGCGGCCTGGCGGACCCGAACACCGCGTACTCCAGAGCGGGCAGCCGCGGCAGATCCAGATGCTCGATGACCTCGCTCAGCACGGCGGCGTCGTATCCGCCCAGCCGCTTGTCGGTGTACATGAGCGAACCCTGCAGGAGCTTGACGCGTGCGGCCTGTCTCTCGCCCATCCGGTCCAGCTTCAGCCGGCGCCCGGCGATGGTGAGCGCCCGCACGGACACGTCCACGCCGACGATCTCGGTGAAGCGCACATCCTTGAGCAGCGCCTGCACCAACTGGCCCTGCCCGCAGCCCAGGTCCAGCACCCGGCTCGCCCCGGCCGTGCGCAGCGCGTCGAGAATCGCGTCCCGCCGCTGCTGAGCCAGCGGCACCGGCTTCTCCTCGGTGTCCGTCGTCTCGTCCACGGCGTTGTCCACGTCCTCGACCTCGAGGTCGTCGGCCTCGGCCAGCCGCACCAGCTCAAGACGCTCCATCGCCTGCCGGGTCAGCCCCCAGCGGCGCGACAGATAGCGGCTGGTGATCAGCTTGTGCTCGGGGTGTTCGGCCAGCCAGCCCTCGCCCGCCCGCAGCAGCTTGTCCACCTCGTCGGGCGCGACCCAGTAGTGCTTGGCGTCGTCGAGCACCGGCAGCAGGACGTACAGCTGCCGCAGCGCGTCGGCCAGCCGCAGCTCCCCTTCGAGCACCAGCTGTACGTAGCGGGAGTCGCCCCACTCGGGGAACCGGTCGTCCAGCGCCACCGGCCCCGCCTCGACCGAGGCCCAGCCCAGCGGCCCGAAGAGCTTTCGGACCAGCTCGGCGCCACCGCGCGCGGGCAGGGCGGGCACCTCGACGCGCAGCTGCATCGGCTCATCGGCGCGCCCGGGCAGTGCGGCGCACACACCCCGCAGGGCGCTCTTGAACACGGTACTCAGCGCGACGGCCAGCAGCGAAGACGCGGCGTACGGCCGGTCGTTGACGTACTGCGCGAGCGCCGAATCCGGCGCGCCACCACGTCCCTTGCCCTTGCCGCGCCGCACCAGCGCCACCGGATCCACCTCCAGCAGCAGCGCGGACGTGCAGCGCTCGGCGGACGCCTCGGGGTAGAAGACATGCGCCGTGCCGTGCGAGGTGGAGAACTTCTGCGCCTTGTCGGGATGCTTGTGCAGCAGAAATCCGAGGTCGGTGGCGGGACGTTCGGGGGTACCGGTCGTGCTGATCGTCAAGAACATCCGGCGTACCTCTTTGACCTTCGCTTATACGAGCTGAAACGGCTGTGACCTGCCAGGACGGGTTTCAGAGGCTATCGGAGGCAGTCAGAGACAACCACTGAGTTTCGACCCGGATTCGACCCGGGCCGCTCGGAGCCGGTCAGAGGCGGTCAGAGGCGGAACGTTCGGCGCTAGAGGCCGATGTCCCGGCGGCTCATGTCGTCCAGCGATTCGCGGCGTATGAGCATCCGTGCGTGGCCGTCCGAGACGGCGACGACGGGAGGCCTGCCGACAAGGTTGTAACCGGAGGCCATGGACAGGTGGTACGCGCCGGCCGCGGGTACCGCGAGCAGGTCGCCGGGGCGTACGTCACCCGGCAGCGGCACGCCGTCCGCCAGTACGTCGCCCGCCTCGCAGTGTCGGCCGACCACGGTGACAAGGCGAGGCGGCACCGATGAGGAGCGGCCGATGAGCCGGGGCGCGTACCGCACCCCGTACAGCGCGGGCCTGGGGTTGTCGCTCATGCCGCCGTCGACGGCGACGAAGGTGTGCTCCCCGGTGCGCTTGACCGCGAGGACCCGGTAGAGCGCAACCCCGGCGGGGCCGATCACCGCCCGGCCCGGCTCCAGGGTGAGCCGGGGCACGGGCAGCTTGGCCCTGGCACAGCCGTCTTCGAGTTCGGCGCGGATCCGGCCGGCCAGGACGCCTGCATCGAGGCTCTCCTCGCCGGGCCGGTAGGCGATGGCGTGCCCGCCGCCGATGTCCAGCTGTGGCAGGGCGATGCCGTGCTGGTCCCGTATCCGGGCCATCAGACCGACGATGCGCCGCACCGCGGCGACATACGGCTTGGCGGTGGCGATCTGCGAGCCGATGTGGCAGTGCAGCCCGACAAGCTCCAGGGGCGGCTGGCCGAGCACCCGGGCCACGGCATGCTGCGCGGACCCGTCCGTGATGGAGAGGCCGAATTTCTGGTCGTCCGTGCCCGTGCGTATCTTCGCGTGCCCGCCCGCCGCGACGCCCGGCACCACCCGCACCATGACCTGCTGGCGGGTGCCCGCGGGTGTGATCGCGGACAGCCGGGCAATCTCCGATGCGCTGTCCACGACAATGCGTCCGGCGCCGAGCCGAACGGCGGTGAGCAGGTCCTCGGGGCTCTTCGCGTTGCCGTGCATCACAATCTTCTCCGGCGGGAAGCCGGTGGTGACGGCGAGTTCCAGCTCCCCTGCGGAGCAGACGTCCAGACCCAGGCCCTCCTCCCTGACCCAGTGCGCGACCGCTCGGCACAGGAACGCCTTGGCCGCGTAGACGACATCGGCCTCGGGGAACGTCGTGCGATAGGTGCGGCAGCGCTCCCGGACCTCTTCCTCGTCGAGTACGTACAAAGGGGTACCGAAGCGGTCGGCCGCCTCGGCGAGTGACACCCCGCCGACACAGACGTCCCCGTCGGGTTCGGGACGGGCGGAGCGGGGCCAGACGGACAGGTCGTCGGTGTCGCGCAGGGGTCGGGACGGGGTCTGCGGATCCGATGACAGGGAAATGGACATGACGCCTCCTCAGCCGATCAGCAGGTTCAGATACGAGACGAGGGCGCGGCACCGGTCACCCGCAGGACACCGATGTGCTGCGGTTTCCGGTCACGCCAAGTGCTCTCGCGACAACGCCCCTCGGCGGCCGCGGGGGCGGAGAACTGCGGATCGACGGTGAGGGTGACGACGCCCAGGGGTGCGGCAAGTGCACGCAGCGCGGGCTCCGAGAGCCTGATGCAGGCCTGTTGCGTGCCCAGTGTGGCGAGGAGCTTCTCCTCGGAGGTGAAGCCAACGGCTGTGCGGCCGCCGAGGGGGGTGCGGAAGAACCGGGCTGTGCAGCCCGCGGGTCCCGGCCGGACGGGGACGTAGAGAGGTCCGGCCGGGAAGCGTTCAGAAGGATCGGGGTCCTCGGGATGATCGACTGGAGACATGGTCCTGCCCTCGAAGAAGACGACACGCGGCCGGGTCGGCCGGGGGTGCTCTGGTGACGCTATGCCCGCTTATCAGGGGAACGGCCCCTCCCTGACGGGTGCTTGACGGGAAAATCCGTACCCGTAACGCGACGCTGACGGGATACGCGGGCGCCGGGGCAGGCCGATCCGAACTGCCGCCGTCTCGCGATGACGGGTAGCCGGTTGCGGCGTCGTCCCTCGTCGAAGCCGACGACGACATCGGGGCGCCATGCCCCGCCATCAGCGGGGCATGCCGCTCGCCGACCGTTTCGGCAGCCCGCACCCGGGATGCCGGCTGCGCGATCGAGTGGCGGCGCAACCGGGGGTGCCACGGCTCGTATCCAGCTACCCTGACCAGCCGAATCGCCCACGGGCCGGGTTGCGTACGCTGACCGGGCCGTCGCATTGATGGCTGATTCCGTTTGCATACGACAGGAGTACCCGGTGGCCAGTCCCACCCCTGTGGCTTCCGATTCCGCCGTCACCCCACGGCAGCGCCTGCGCGCGTGGATGCTGGCGGGCCTGTCCGACATGGCCAGGCACCAGCAGGGGCCGCAAGCCGAGACGGAACCCCCGCCCACGCACAAGGGGCAGCGGTGGTGGCGGGTGATGTGCCTGACCGGCGTCGACTACTTCTCCACGCTCGGCTATCAGCCGGGCATCGCCGCGCTCGCGGCCGGGCTGTTGTCCCCGGTGGCCACCATCGTCCTGGTGATCGTGACCCTGGCGGGCGCGCTACCGGTGTACCGGCGGGTGGCCGAGGAGAGCCCGCACGGCGAAGGCTCGATCGCCATGCTGGAGCGCCTGCTGTCGTTCTGGAAGGGCAAGCTGTTCGTCCTGACCCTGCTCGGCTTCGCCGCCACCGACTTCCTGATCACCATCACCCTGTCGGCGGCCGACTCCTCCATTCACCTGGTGGAGAATCCGCACGTGCCCAGCGCGCTGCACGGGCAGCAGATGGTCGTCACGCTGGTGCTGATCGCGCTGCTGGGGGCGGTGTTCCTCAAGGGCTTCCTCGAGGCGATCGGCGTAGCCGTCGTCCTGGTCGGCCTGTACCTGGCCCTCAACGCCGTCGTCGTGGTCGTGGGCCTGTGGCACGTCGCCACCGCCGCGCACGTGGTGGCCGACTGGTCCAGCGCCCTGACCACCGAGCACGGAAACGTTGTGGCCATGATCGGAGTGGCACTGCTGGTCTTTCCCAAGCTGGCGCTGGGCCTGTCCGGCTTCGAGACCGGCGTGGCGGTCATGCCGCACGTCGAGGGCGATGCCGGCGACACCGAGGCGAAGCCCGCAGGACGCATCCGCGGCACGAAGAAGCTGCTCACTACCGCCGCGCTGATCATGAGCGTGTTCCTGATCGCCACCAGCTTCATCACCACCCTGCTCATCCCGGCGAAGGAGTTCGAGCCGGGCGGCGCGGCCAACGGACGTGCGCTCGCCTACCTGGCGCACGCATACCTCGGAGACATCTTTGGCACCGTCTACGACGTCGCCACCATCGCCATCCTCTGGTTCGCCGGGGCCTCCGCGATGGCCGGACTGCTCAACCTGATGCCGCGCTACCTGCCCCGCTACGGCATGGCCCCGCACTGGGCGCGCGCCGTGCGCCCCATGGTGATCGTCTTCATCCTGGTGGCGTTCCTGGTCACCTGGCTCTTCGACGCCGACGTCGACGCCCAGGGCGGTGCCTACGCCACCGGCGTACTGGTGCTGATCTGTTCCGCGGCGATCGCGGTGACCATCGCCGCCCACCGCGCCCGACAGCGCAACTGGACCATCGGCTTCGCGGTCATCTCCGCGGTCTTCCTCTACACCACCGTCCTCAACGTCATCGAGCGGCCCGACGGTGTGAAGATCGGCGCCTGCTTCATCGCCGGGATCATCCTCGTCTCGCTCCTGTCCCGGCTCGCCCGCGCCTTCGAGCTGCGTGTCACCCACGTGTCTCTGGACGACATGGCGGAGCGGTTCGTACGGGACATCGCCAGCCGCAGGATCCGGTTCATCGCCAACGAGCCCGACAACCGTGACATCGCGGAGTACCGCGAGAAGATCGAGCAGATCCGGAAGGACAACGACGTCCCGGCCCAAGAGGACTTCGTCTTCGTCGAGGTGACCGTCCTCGACCCCTCGGAGTTCGAGGCGGACCTGAGTGTCCGCGGCGAAGTGCTGCACGACCGCTTCCGGGTCCTGACCCTGGAGTCCTCTTCCATCCCCAACGCCCTCGCCGCGCTGCTCCTGCACGTCCGCGACACCACCGGACAGCAGCCGCACATCTACTTCGAGTGGACCGAGGGCAACCCCTTCACCAACTTCCTCCGCTTCTTCCTCTTCGGCCAGGGCGAAGTCGCCCCCGTCACCCGCGAAGTCCTGCGCGAGGCCGAACCCAACCGGTCGAGGCGACCTCGCGTCCACGTCGGCTGAGCCGCGCCGCGCTACGGCAAGAGGGCGCGGACCGGTCACAGTCGCCGGCAGGGAGAATCCGGAGGCGAGAGGGAGCGTTGGGGACCCTGCCCGTCGAGGCGCGGAGCGGCCGGCGCGTCAGTGCCCTGGGGCCGGGATGCGGAGGCCCGACGGCCGGCGCACGCCAGTCCTTCTCTGCCCTCGCCCCTTCTCTGCCCTCGCCCGTCGGCGGGGTCACTGCTCCAGACGCGGTGCCGCCGTGTCCAGCGCCGCGCCGGTCTGGTCGGCCAGCGTCACGGCGACCAGCCGCGCCTGGAGGGGAGGGACGGCGGGGCCCGGCTGAAGCAGGAACCGGCCGCGGTAGTGGCCGCCTGCGAGGGCCCGGAGCTCGATCTCGCCGTCCGGCCAGCCGCGCCGCTCGACGTCCCAGCGCCCCCGCGCCACGACCACACTGCCGTCCTGCTCCAGCCTCGCCGGATGCCCGAGCAGACTGCCGTACTCGAAACGGCAGTCCCGCAACTCCAGCAGATCGATCAGCTGCCGTCGGACATGGTCGACGATCTTGTCGGGAGATCCGCTGGCCTGGACCAGCTGCGCGGTCTCGTGGATCCGGGCGAGATGACCGGCGTCGGTCACCGTGATGACCTCGAGCCGCCGGGCGCGGGCGGCGAGCTGCGACACGACAAGGCCCACGACCAGCAGCAGGACCGCCGTCTCGATGTCATTGGCGTCGTTGATGGTGAACCGCTGGTACGGAGGGGTGAGGAAGAAGTCGAACCAGGCGGCGGACGACACCGCCGCGACGGCTCCGGCCGCGCGATTGCCGATCGCGGCGACCGCCACGACGACCACGACGAGGATGAGCACCATCGTCGCGTTCGTCAGGTCCGTACGGAAGGGCACCAGAACGGCGGCCACCGCCGGCGGGGCGAGCAGGGCGGCCCCCAGCGCCCCCGTGTCACGAAGCGGAGTCCTCATGAGCCACCTCGCATCTCATGGCCTCAGAACTTCTCCGGGAGGATCGGCGCCGCCACCAGGTAGCCGACCGGACAAACAGCGCTGACACGTCCGACCGCATTCGCTGCGCTCACAAGGACAGAGTCCGCCCCTGGCCCCCCTACCGCCATCGGAACTGTTGACCTTGACGACTCTCTGACACCACCCGGACACAGAAGCTCGGACACAGGCGCTCAGACTTGGAACTCGGCCAGCCGCGGGCGCAGCCCGAGCACGGTCAGCGCCGCGGCCGCCACCAGAGCACCGCCGGCCGCGGGCAGCAGCCGGGAGACCGCGCCCCGGCCCTCGCGCACCGACGCGTCGAAGTGGGTCCGGTTGATGTCGGTGACCTCGTCGAGGGCATCCATCCAGGCACCGAAGTGTGCGTTCGACTTGCCCGGGCCCCAGCTGATGCAGAACGCGACGGCCTCCTGTGCCCTTCCCTCCGCGATCAGGCGGCGGATGGTCCGGTCGTCGCGCTGGTAGACGGCGTACGTCCGCACGGTCCGCTCGGCGGCGGCACGCTCGCCGGGGAAGGTGATGTTGTCGAGCTCCCGCCGGAATTCACCCGTGAAGCGCCGGTCGGCGTGGTCGGTGCGGTAGGCGTCCCACGTCTCGTCCATCCCCGTGTCGTACGTCGCGAGGGTCGCGCCCTCGATTCCGTACAGCTGCTGCGACTTGTCGAGGAAGGACTGCTCGTAGGCGGTCCGCTCCTGTTCGAAGAGGAGGTAGCGGCTTTCGTCGGCGTTCGCGTCGTAGGCGATGGCGCGGGCCCGGGACAGCGCGACGACCGAGTCGAAGGCGTCACGCCGGGCGCCTCGCAGGTGCTCGGAGGAGGCGGAGAGCGCCTGGCCGCCCAGCGCGAACGCCAGGAAGGCGCAGAGCGTACCGGCCAGCAGTGCCGGGTTGAGGATCCGGTGGAACTGCCGTGCCAGATACCACTGCAGTACGACGAGAGCGGTGAGGAGCAGCAGGCCGAGCACGACCGCGGTGACCAGTTCGGCTGTGAGCCGGGAGCGTGCGGCGTCGTACCCGGATTCGTACGCGTCGTTGTTGGCGGCGATCAACGCCTGTGATTCGGGGCGGATGTGCATGGAGAGCAGGGCAGTGGCCGAGCGGTAGTCGTCCAGGGCCCCAGCCTTGCCGCCCGCCCGGCCGTCGTTCTCCAGGGCGCGGCCGATCAGCTCCTGGTAGCGGGCGAAATTCTCGGTCAGCGCCTCGACGGTGTGCTCGGCACGTGTGTCGCCCTCGGCGGCAACGGCGAGCGTACGCAGCTCACGGCTGACCGTGCGGCGTGCGGAGTCGTAGAAGCCGGTGGCCTTGTCGTACGGGACAGCCATCCGACCCGCGCCTGCGTCGCCGCTGGACAGCAGGATGTTGGCGGCCTGCGCGTCCATGTCGTTCAGCGCGAGACCGAGACCGGCGGCGCTGGTGGTCCGGGGAGCATCGCGTCCGTCCACGGTGTCCCAGGTGGCGGAGACGGCGAGCCCTGCGAGTAACAGCAGCAGCGCGAGCGCGGCGGTGAGCAGCAGAATCCCCGCACGCGCCAGACGCAGCCCGGCCGGCTGCGTCGCCCAGCGGCAGCGCAGCCGCTCCCTCAGGGCGCCGGTGCTCGGACGGCCCGGCCGCTGCCTCCCTCGTGGCTGCGGACCGGGCCGGCCCTCGGGTCGAACGGCCGTCACCTGGCGTGTTCGGGCCTCGGTCTCGGCCCCTGTCTCCGGACTGTGCGCGGTACCGGCAGTGATGGTCACGCGCCCTCCAGGCTCACACCACGGACGGCTGCCCGTCCCCCGTGGCGATCAGTCTCAACCAGGCTCGAACAGGAATCGGACTCCCTTGACGGCGTCATGACGCCCCATCAGCGCTTCTTGACGCTGGCTTGACACGGAGCACAAATCCGCTGTCAGAGGGTCGTAAACACCCCGGGACAACGCGGAGATGAGGGGTTTGCTGCGGCTAGATTCCCTTTCTGCCGCTCGAGATCGCGAACGTCAGTGGCATGACACGCGCTCGGCGGCAGGTACGCGGCGGCCTCCCCCCGCCGCGTCCCAGTCCGCCTGGTCGACGCCGGGGCGCCCCGGCGTCGACCAGGCCCATGCGCTTGTCCCCTCCCCTTGCCGGCCTCATCAGAAGGTGCTTTGTGATGCTCCCCGCCGCTGACCAGCAGGCTCCGACAGCGCAGACACCGGGCGGGAGCCCACCACACGCCCGCCCCCACCGGAAGCGCTCCGGCCAGGGCGGCCTCTTCGATCCCGTACAACTGGTGACGTCCTTCCCCGAGGCCCTGCGCAAGCTGCACCCGCGGGCCCTGGTGAAGAACCCCGTGCTGTTGGTCGTCGCGGCCGGATCGGTACTCACCACGCTCTCCTCGCTCTTCCATCCGTCCGTCTTCACCTGGGTGATCAGCGTCTGGCTGTGGCTGACGGTGATCTTCGCGAACCTCGCGGAGGCCGTGGCGGAGGGCCGGGGCAAGGCGCAGGCCGAATCGCTGCGCAAGGCGCGCATGGACACCGTCGCGCTGCGGCTGCGCCACTGGCGGTACGGAACGAATCCGGCCCGCGCCGAGACCGACGCCGTCGCCGCCAACGACCTTCAGCTCTTCGACTTCGTCCTCGTCGAGGCAGGCGAGCCGATCCCCGCCGACGGCGATGTCGTCGACGGCATCGCGGCGGTCGACGAGTCCGCCATCACCGGCGAGTCCGCTCCCGTCATCCGGGAGTCGGGCGGCGACCGCAGCGGCGTCACGGGCGGTACGACGGTGCTCTCCGACCGGATCGTCGTACGCGTCACCTCACGCCCCGGACACTCCTTCCTGGACCGGATGATCACCCTGGTCGAAGGCGCGCGACGGCAAAAGACGCCCAACGAGATCGCGCTGAACATCCTGCTGGCCGCGCTGACCATCGTCTTCGTCCTGGTCGTCGTCACGCTGCAGCCGATGGCCGGACACGCGGGCGCCGCGCAGTCCACGACGGTGCTGGTCGCGCTGCTCGTCACGCTCATCCCGACGACGATCGGCGCGCTGCTGTCGGCCATCGGCATCGCGGGCATGGACCGTCTGGTGCAGCGCAATGTCCTGGCGATGTCCGGCCGGGCGGTCGAAGCCGCCGACGACGTCAACACCCTGCTCCTCGACAAGACCGGCACCATCACCCTCGGCAATCGTGAGGCCGCCGGCTTCGTACCACTGCCCGGTGTCGACGAGCTGATCCTCGCCGACGCGGCTCAGCTCTCCTCGCTCGCCGACGAGACGCCGGAGGGCCGCTCAGTCGTCGTCCTGGCGAAGGAGAAGTACGGGATGCGGGCCCCGGCCGAGGGCGAGCTCAGCAACGCGCGGTTCGTGGCGTTCAGCGCGCAGACCCGGATGAGCGGGATCGATCTTCGGTGGGACAACGGGGCGGCCTGCTTCATCCGCAAGGGCGCGGCGGCTCAGGTGATCAGCTGGGTGGAGATGCGCGGCGGAGTCGTCCCGTCCCAGGCGGCCATCTGGGCCGACTCGATCGCCGCGAGCGGAGGTACGCCGCTGCTGGTCGCCGTCCACGACTGGGACGGCCCGCGGATGCTCGGCATCATCCATCTCAAGGACGTCGTCAAGGACGGCATCCGCGAACGGTTCGCGGAGCTGCGGAGGATGGGCATCCGTACAGTGATGATCACCGGGGACAATCCGCTGACCGCGAACGCCATCGCCCAGGAAGCCGGCGTCGACGACTTCCTCGCCGAAGCCACCCCCGAGGACAAGCTGGCCCTCATCAAGCAGGAGCAGGAGGGCGGCAAACTCGTCGCGATGACGGGCGACGGTACGAACGACGCGCCCGCGCTGGCGCAAGCCGATGTCGGCGTCGCGATGAACACCGGGACCTCGGCCGCCAAGGAGGCCGGGAACATGGTGGACCTGGACTCCAACCCGACCAAGCTGATCGACATCGTCGAGATCGGCAAGCAACTCCTCATCACCCGGGGCGCGCTGACCACCTTCTCCATCACGAATGACGTGGCGAAGTACTTCGCGATCATCCCGGCGATGTTCGCCGGCGCCTATCCGGGGATCCAGGCCCTCAACCTCATGGGCCTGCACAGCCCCACCTCCGCGATCACCTCGGCGATCATCTTCAACGCCCTGATCATCGTGGCGCTGATTCCCCTCGCCCTGCGCGGAGTGCGCTACACCCCGGCATCCGCGCACGACCTGCTGCGCCGTAACCTCGCGGTCTACGGGCTCGGCGGGCTCGTACTGCCCTTCGTCGGGATCAAGCTCATCGACCTGCTGATCTCGAACGTGCCCGGGCTGGGCTGAACTTCGTCAGAGGGGTGTCAAGGACGGCGCCACGTCCTTGAGCCGCTGCCCGCAAGCCAGTTGGATGGACATCGTGAACAGCGAGTGGCTCCTTCTCGACCGGCCGCCTCATCCGGCGCCCCGCCGTGTGCCCCGCTGCCCGGACACGCTCGCCTTCGGCTGACGGCCGTCGGCTGACGCGCAGTCCGTAGCCCCGGGGCGCCGTGACCTTGTCCGGCGCCCCTTCTTCGTATCCGCACGCCCACCTTCCTTGGATGGACCATGCCCGGCTCAAGCCTTTTCTCCCTTACTGTCCTCGTCACCGGAGCCACCTCCGGCATCGGCTACGAGACCGCCCGGCTGCTCGCCGAGCGCGGCGCCACCGTCCTCGTGCACGGCCGAACTGCCGAAGAGGCACGGGCGGCGACCGACAGGCTCGTCAGCACGGCCGGGATCCCCGCCGAGCGCGTGTGCCCCTTCGGCGCGGACTTCTCCCGCCTCGACGAAGTGGAGGCGATGGCCGAGCGCGTCGTCGTCGAGCACCCGCACCTGGACATCCTCGTCAACAACGCCGCGATCGCCGCGCCCGAGCGCCACACCGTCACCACGGACGGCAACGAACTCGCCTTCCAGGTCAACTTCCTTGCCCACTACCTGCTCACCGGCCTGCTGGAGCGGGCACTGACCAGGGTGCCGGGCAGCCGAGTCGGCAGAGTCGTCAACGTGTCCTCCTCGCTGCACCGCACCGGCTCCATCCAGTGGAGCGACCCCAACCGCGCCCGCCGCTACGCCCGGCTCGCCGCGTACGCCCAGTCGCAGCTGGCCCTCACGGTCTTCGCGGCCGACCCGAGGGTGACGGCCGTCTCCGTCCACCCCGGCATCTGTGAGACCGCGCTGCTTCCTCTGTACGGCCACAACGGGGCCACGGCCGCCGACGGCGCCTCCCATGTCGTACGGCTCTGCGACCCCGCGGTGGAGATCGTCAACGGCGCCTACTACGACCGCGACGAGCGCGTCGAGCCCGCGCCCGCCGCCACCGAAGAGCGCACGGTCAAGCGTCTCAACAAGCTCGCCGACGTCCTCGTCGGCCACAGCGGCTGAAGGGACGGCTCAGAGCCATGTCCGAGCGCGCACGCAAGAAGAGAGCCCGCCGCAAGAGGAAGGTGACAAGCAGCTCAGTCGAGCCGGAAGCGGAGCCTGCAGATCACCGCGTCCGTGTCACGACGCACCGCATGCGCCACGACCGCACCACGCTGGTTCTGCAGAACCCGCTGCCACAGGCGGGCCGGTTCGACCTCGGGGATGAGCACGGTGATCCGAGTGCCCGGATGACTGGATGCCAACTCGCGTACGTATGCGGCGATCGGACGGCCGACCGTGCGGCGGGCCGAGGAAACGCGTACCAGCGGGACGCCCGGGTTCCACAGCTCCCAGTCCCGTTCCAGGGTCTCGGTCTGCGCACGATCCTCCGGATCGGGGTAGCAGACCGTCACGGCGCGCACCTGCGGTCAGCTTGTGACGGGCGCCAGTATCCGGGGGCTCCTCAGCGCTGGGCGCGGTGCTGGACTCGGTGGTCATGGCGGACATGCGGGTGAGCTCCTTTGTTCCAGGTCCGCTCAGGGTGGGCCCGCATCCGGCCGGCCTTGCCCGGCGCTGGCGCCTTCTTGTCACGTGGTGGCCGTATCTTCACGAGTTCATGACGTGCCCCGTCAGGACGACGTCAAAGCCGGCCGACACCACGTCAGCGGTTCATCAATAAACCGGGCGCAGGCCGTTCGGCGCCCCTAGCGTCGGCTGCATGGGACGGCGAATCACACCATCTCGTCCGGGGTGCGACGCGGACCGCTCGGAGCCCCCCGGAGAGGCTGCGCGCGACGGGAACTGGACCGGCGACACGCGATCCGCCGTCGGCTGCGCAGCGCTGCTTCTCTGCCTGCTGCTGGTGATCGACTGCGGCTCCGGCGGCCTCACCACCGAGCGCGCCGCCCTCTGGACGGCGCTCGCGATCCTGCTGTTCGTGGTGCTGCTGCCGGCGAGGGTGACCGCCGGCGAGGGCTGGCTGGCCTCGCGCAGCCTGCTGCTTGAACGGAGAGTGCGCACGGACTGCCTGGTGGCGGTGCGCTGGTCAGACGGCGTCGCGCAGCGGCTGGTCCTGCGTGACCTCTACGGCGGACGGGTCGAGCTGGACCCGCGGGTGCTCGTCACCAACCCGCAGCTGTGGCGTCTGCTCGATGCGGGCGCCCGAACCTCCCTGGGCCGAGGGACCCTTCTCTGCGGGGCGACGGCATTGCGGCAGTTGTCGCAGAGGATCGACGGTGAGACGGCCCATTCGGTGTTCAAGGTCTCCGGCCTGGAGTAGCGACAGCCGGGGTGCCGGCGGGCGGACCTCCTGAGCCGTGCTGCTGACCAGCCGTTGATGGCAGCTGCGGTCGTCGCGCCGATGACGGTGGTGGGCCTTCCGCCTCGGCCTGCCTCCGGTCAAGACGGCGGACCGGCCCTCACAGCACTGCCCGCGGCGCCGGCGGTTGGCCGAGCCCGGTGAACCCGCCGCGGACCGGTCATACGGCCCGCCCGCTGCCAACCGGCCCTACTGCTCGCCACCCGCACGGGGCACCAGTGCCGCAAGCTCCTCGATCTGCCCCGGCCCCACTCGGCAGCAGCCGCCGACCAGCCGGGCACCGGACGCCAGCCAGTCCCGCACCCTGGCCGGGTCGTAGGTGACTCCGCCGCGCCACGCCCCTTCGGCCGCGTCCCACCGCTCTCCGCTGTTGGGGTAGACGACCACCGGCTTGCCCGTCACCGCCGCCGCGAGCTCCACGGCTCGGTCCGCGTCACCCGGCCCGCAGCAGTTCACCCCGACGGCGATCACCTGCTCCCGGCCGACGGCGAGGGCGAAGGCAGCCGCCAGCTCCTGGCCTGCCCGGGTCCGCTCGCCGGCGATGCTGTACGAGAGCCAGACCGGCACCCCGCACCCCTCGACCGCCCGCAGCAGCGCCTCGGCCTCGTCCGTGTCCGGCACCGTCTCCAGGGCGAGCACATCGGGGCCCGCCGCGGCCAGCGCTTCGATCCTCGGCCGGTGGAAGCGCTCCAGCTCCGGCACGGACAGCCCGTACCGTCCCCGGTACTCGCTGCCGTCCGCGAGCATCGCGCCGTACGGCCCCACCGAGGCCGCGACCCACACCTCGCGCCGAGCCGCCTCACCCGCACTCCGCGCCAGTTCCACACTGCCGGCCAGCAGCCCCGCGGCCTCCTCCCGTGCCACGCCTCTGCGCGCGAAGCCCTCGAAGGTGGCCTGGTAGCTGGAGGTGATGAGAACCTGGGCGCCCGCCCGTACATACGCCGTGTGGGCCGCTTCGATCTGCTGTGGATCGTCGGCCAGCAGCCGAGCCGACCAGAGGCCGTCGGACAGATCGCAGCCCTGTGCCTCCAGTTGGTTGGACAGCCCCCCGTCGAGGACGACGACGCCTTCGGCGAGCGCGGCGGCGAGTGTACGGACGGGTTTCACGAGAACTCCCAGGTGTCCGGTTCGGCCTCAGCCCAGCTGGGGCTGGACCTGTGAGGAGATCAGCTCGAGATGCTCGAGGTCATCGAGGTCCAGCACCTGGAGATAGATCCGGGACGCGCCGATCGCGCCGTACCGTCCGAGCTTGTCGACCACTTCGGCGGGTGAGCCGGCCAGCCCGTTCGCCTTCAGCTCGTCCACCTCCCGTCCGATGACAGCCGCCCGGCGTGCCACCTCCGCGTCATCCTTGCCCACGCAGACGACCAGGGCGTTGGAGTACACCAGCTCGTCCGCCCCGCGCCCCGCCGCCTCGGCTGCGGCGCGGACCCGGCCGAACTGCCGCTCGCTGTCCGCGACGGAGGCAAACGGAATGTTGAACTCGTCGGCGTACTGCGCGGCCAGCCGCGGGGTCCGGCTCGCCCCGTGCCCGCCGATCAGCACCGGTACCTTCCCCTGGGCGGGCTTGGGCAGCGCGGGCGAGTCGGCCAGCTGGTAGTGCGCGCCCTCGTACGAGAACGTCTTGCCGACGTCTGTGGCCCACAGTCCCGTGACGATGGCCAGCTGCTCCTCCAGCCTCCCGAACCTCTCCTTCGGGAAGGGGATGCCGTACGCCTTGTGCTCCTCCTCGAACCAGCCGGCGCCCAGGCCCAGTTCCACCCGGCCGCCCGACATCTGGTCCACCTGCGCGACCTGGACGGCCAGCACGCCCGGCAGCCGGAACGTCCCGGCGGTCATCAGCGTGCCGAGGCGGATCCGCTTGGTCTCGCGCGCCAGCCCGGCCAGCGTGATCCAGGCGTCGGTCGGCCCGGGCAGGCCGTCGGCGGAGCCCATGCTCAGATAGTGGTCGGAGCGGAAGAAGGCATCAAACCCGAGGTCCTCGGTGGCCTTGGCAACGGTCAGCAAGGTGTCGTAGCTCGCCCCTTGCTGGGGCTCGGTGAAGATTCGAAGATCCATGCATCCATCCTGCACCGTCGAACGGTCGTCGAGCCCACCGTCGGCGCCATGCCGCCACCGGCTCGCCCGGGTGAAAACCGTCAGCCCGGCGGCCCGCGCTGTCCGCGTCGGGAAGGGCCCCGGGCCGAGGAGGCCGCCACGCCTGCGCAGTAACAGGTTCCCCCGCGATGGAGACGGGGGGTGAAGCGGGCGATGGTGTGGTGCCGGCCCGCCCGATCGCCGTCCTGGCAAGATGGCGGCATGGAACGTGTGCTTGGAATCGGTGGATACTTCATGCGGGCCTCCGACCCGGCGGCCCTGAGCGCGTGGTATCGCGATTGCCTGGGCCTGGACGCCGATGAGAACGGCCTGTGGCGTCAGGGAGCCGGGCCGACGGTATTCGCGACGTTCGAGTCCGGGACCGACTACTTCGGGTCCCGCGCCCAGCAAACCATGCTCAACTTCCGGGTCCGCGACCTAGATGCGATGCTCGCGCAATTGCGCGCCAAGGGAGCGGACGTGGCCAAAGAAACACAGGACATGGAGGGTGTCGGTCGATTCGGCTGGGTCACCGATCCTGAGGGCAATCGGGTCGAGCTGTGGCAGCCCGCCTGACCGCGTCTTCACGCAGGCGGTGACGTGCTGCTGAACCGTCCGACCCACATCACGCCGGCATGCCCCGACCCCCATCGCAGGGGCGGTCGTAAGCCGTACCCGAGGTCATGACGGCCCCGCCGCCGAGTCCACCGCATCCATCGCGTCCACTTCCCCCACCGAGTCCGCCGAGGAAGGCGAGGGAGACGCAGGGGACGAAGGAGGCAAGGAAGGCGAAGAAGGCGAGGGAAGCATGCGAGGCGGCGAGGGAGGCGAGTCCGACATCGTCTCCCGCGCGGCCGCAGGACCGGCTCTGCCCCGGATCGTGTCGGGCGGTCTCTCCGAATCCCGCGCCGCGAGCCGGCGCAGCATTCCACGCACCCGGTCGTTCGACTCGTCAGCGGCGTCTATCGCCTCGATGCACTGCCAGTACAACCCCTCCTCATCGGTGGCGCACGCGACGCCGACCAGTGCGATCCCCACATCACCCAACAGCACACTCAGCCCGATCAACGTCCGCCGCGCGTCCGCCACTTCGGACAGCTGCGCGGCGCGGACCCCGCCGCTGCGCACCATCGGATGGTCGAGCACCCCGCACCCTCGACCACCGATCTCGCTGAGCCCGCGCGCCTCGCTTCTCAGCTCCAGTGGCCCGCACAGCGCCAGCCGACTGCCGATCGCCTGGGCGAGGACTTGCGCCTGCCAGGCCTCGGCGACAATGTCCGGCACCGCCCGGCTCTGCGCCAAGGCGTGCCGACTGAGTCCGATGAGCCGCTCCGCATCCATGTACGCCGCCCCCGTTCGTACGACTTACTGCCCACTCAGTTCATTACCCAGAGTGAAGCTCATTGAGCCTGAACGCCAGGGGAATTCGGAAATCTATGGACACCAAGGCCGATGGGGATAACTCCCCAACTCCATAGAGTGACGAAGACATGCGTGAGGGGGCGGCGAACCGGTCGAAAATCACTTCGCCGGGAAGCGAATCTCATTCCGGTCGATCTTGTCGGAGAGCGCCGCCAGCGCGTCGATCCCGAGCACCTCGCAGAACTGCAGCAGATACGCGAGCACGTCAGCGACCTCGTCCCGCACCCGGTGCGCCGCCTCCTCTTCCTCCATCACTCGCGCCGACTGCTCGGGCGTCAACCACTGGAAGATCTCCACCAGTTCTGACGCCTCGACGCTCAGCGCCACAGCCAGGTTCTTCGGGGTGTGGTACGGCTGCCAGTCGCGCGCCGCCGCGAACTCGGCCAGCCTGCGCTGCAACCCGTCCACATCCAGTCCGTCTTCTCTCGTCACGGCACCAGGTCTACCACCGTCACCCCGTCCACCCCACGCGCATACGAGGCATCAGCGACCGCTCCCACCAGCCGGATGTGTCCGCGGGCGCACATCTCCGCGCCCAGAGAAAGCAGTTCCCGCGCCTGGCGCGGGTCCAGGCAGCGGTCGAAACCGTCCGCCAGGACGGTGAGCGACTGGTACGCCGCCGGCACCTCGGCCGCCTGGTCCATGGCCAGCACACCCGGCCCTGTGAGCAGTACCAGCGCCAGCGCCAGATACCTCAACTCGCCCTCGCCGAGACGCCCCACGGGCGTCGATCCCCGCGCACCGCTCCGGCCGAGGAGCGCCCGTACCGTTCCGTCGCCGAGTTCCTCGACGGCCAGATCCGCCACGTCGCCCGCGCATCCCACCCGCGCCGCGGCGGCCAGGCGGGCATGCCGCTTGGCGCACTGGCTCCGCGTGCGGTGCAGCACCTCAGCCAGGTTGTCGCAGCCGCGCCGCAGCCGCCCCTCCCCCGCAACAACCGGCTCACGCATCCGCTGGGGCTGCGGATCACAGGCGAAGACCGACCGCAACGCCACGACGACCTGCTCTGCGGCGGCGAGGACTTGTAACTGGCCCCGTGTCTTGCCCGCCACACGCAGCGGCAGCAGCGCCGTGCCGAGCCGGTCGTCCGGCAGCGGGGCCCGCGTCACGGTCGCGGCCCCTGCCGTGTGCCAGGCGGCCTGCACCGAAGACCGTCCGGGATCGCGCAGCGCGGTGGTCAGCAGGGAGCGCCCGCCGCTGGTCAGCCGCTCGCCCACCACGCGCAGTTCGGGCTCCGCCTGCACCGCGAGATCGAGCTCCACGGGACCGGCCGGGCCGTCGACCGTGCAGCCGATCCGGAATCCCCGCCGGCCCTGCCCGTCGGCCTCCGCCCACTCCGGCACACAGGCCGAGGGATCCGGAAAGGCCGTTTCGAGCTCGTCGCCCGCGCCGAGCCGCGCCAGCGCCTCGTACATCTGCAGGACACTCGATTTGCCGCTGCCGCTCACGCCCGCGAAGAGCGTCAGCGGACCGATGGGCAGGACCGCACCCCGGTGCGATTTGAAGGCGGAGAGCCGCAGTTCGGTGACTGTGGGGCGGGTGCAGTTCGTGCCGTCGAGCGTGGTTACGTCCATGAGCGGGACGGTACGCAGCAGGAAACGCGCCGAACCGTTCCGCCTCGACGACCTTCCTACGAACGGGGGACGGCCGCCGCGATCCCCTCGACCTCCGTGCCGACCGGGGCGAGCAGGAAGACATTCCGGTCGACCCGGTGCATCCCGCTGCCAAGGCCGAAGACGACACCACTGCTGAAGTCCAGGATGCGCTTGGCCACTTCGGTCTCGGCGCCGGTGAGGTCCAGCAGTACCGGGATCTGAGCGACGAGGTACTCGGCGACCTCGCGCGCGTCGGCGAAGACCTGCACCCGCAGCACGACGAAACGTCGCTGCTCGGCGGCCGCGTAGTCCTGCGGGATGGTGTTGTGGTCGACCCGCGAAGGCCACTCGTTACGACTGCGCAGCGGGACGACCTGGGCCAGACCCTCCCACTGTTCGTCGGTGACGTCGTACCTCTCGTACCTACTCATGTCACCATCCTCGCGCCCCTCACCCGTTCGGCCCAACAGCGACACGGGCGAGTCGGCCACGGATCGGGTCGATCTGGCCGGCCGGGTCAGCCCGAGATACAACTCGGCCGCGACTATCGCCTCACGCGCGGTGCGTTGTCCCGTCAGGACACAGGGTGTACGCGAGATCCTCCAGCCGACGCCGTCCGACCAGGTCCTTCGGCTCCGCGATGACCAGATGTTCCCAGGCTCGGCAGCGCCGCAGCAGCCCGGCGAGCAGCGCCCTGTCCGGCAGAAGCATGATTCCTGCTCCCGACCTCGGCCCGCCGCGCGGGCCGGAAGTCTGCGGGGGGGGTCAGCTGTTGTCGTCCGGCTCGGCGCCGTGCCACACCGTGGTGATATTGCAGAACTCCTGGATACCGTGCTTCGACAGCTCCCTGCCGTAGCCGGAGCGCTTGACGCCACCGAAGGGCAGCGCGGGGTGGGAGGCCGTCATTCCGTTGAAGAAGATGCCGCCGGCCTCCATGTCCCGTTCGAACCGGCGCACGTCCCCTTCATCACGGGTCCACACATTGGAACTCAGCCCGAAGGGCGTGTCGTTGGCGAGGGCCACCGCCTCATCGAGGCCGGCCGCACGGTAGACCGTGGCCACCGGACCGAAGGCCTCCTCGTGGTGAATCCGCATGCCGGCGGAGATCTCGGTGAGGACCGTGGGCTCGTAGTACCATCCCCGGTCCAGTTTCTCGGGACGCCGGGCTCCGCACCGTGCCTTCGCGCCGAGGCGCAGGGCGTCGGCGACCAGCGCTTCGAGGTCCGTACGGCCCTGTTCGCTGGCGAGCGGACCGACGTCGGTGGACTCCTGCATCGGGTCACCCACGGTCAACTCCCGTATCCCCGCGGTGAATCGCTCGCAGAAGTCTTCGTACACGTCGGCGTGGACGATGAAACGCTTGGCCGCGATGCAGGACTGGCCGTTGTTCTGCACCCGGGCTGTCACCGCCGTCCGGGCCGCCCGTTCGAGATCGGCCGACGGCATCACGACGAAGGGATCGCTGCCGCCGAGCTCCAGAACGGTCGTCTTCACCTCGTCGCCCGCGATGGCGGCGACGGAGCGCCCGGCCGGCTCGCTGCCGGTGAGTGTCGCGGCGGCCACCCTGGGGTCGCGCAGGATGTTCTCGACCGCGCCGGAGCCCACGAGAAGTGTCTGGAAACAGCCCTCCGGGAAGCCGGCCCGGTGGAAGAGGTCCTCCAGGTACAGGGCAGTCTGCGGCACGTTCGAAGCGTGCTTGAGCAGACCGACGTTGCCGGCCATGAGCGCGGGGGCCGCGAACCGTACGACCTGCCAGAGCGGGAAGTTCCACGGCATCACGGCCAGGACAACGCCGAGCGGACGGTAGTGGACGCGGGCGTGGGAGGCACCGGAGTCCTTCACGTCGGCGGCCGCAGGATACTCGTCGGCCAGGAGCTGCTCGGCGTGCGCGGCATACCAGCGCATCGCCTTCGCGCACTTCGCCGCCTCCGCGCGGGCGGCCACGATTGTCTTGCCCATCTCGGTGGTCATGGTGCGGGCGATGTCCTGCCGGTCCTGGTCCAGAAGGTCCGCGGCGCGGTTCATCAACTCCGTCCGCCGGCTGAACTCCGTGGTGCGGTGCTGCCCGAAGGCGGCCGTGGCGAGCGCAAGGCGCCGTTCGATCTCCTCAGCTCCGAGCGCGTCGAACGTCCTGAGCGTCTCTCCGGTGGCGGGATTCACCGTGGCGATGGGCATGGCACTGTCCTCCTCGAGCTCGGTCTTTCGACACTTGCGCGGTACGGACGGTCCGGCAACGCAGAGCGCCCGGATACCGGCCGGACATCCGGGCCGGCCGCGCCGGCGGACTCCGGCCGTGCGGGCGGCTTCCGCGACCGGGCGGGGCCACCGGCTTCGGGCGGGCCCGGTGGGCTCCGAGCCGGCCTGGTGCCTCCTGGGCCGGACTAGCGGATGCCGCTCTCGAGTCGCAACTGGACGTCCTTCTCCTGGTCACCGGCGGCCATGCCCTCCACCTGCACGACGAACGACGCCGCCAGCGTCTCGCCCAGCCGGTCCACCCCCCAGTAGGTGCCCTGCACACCGACTTCGACGGGTGCTGTCAGTTGCACGGGCACGGCCGGCGCGTGCGCGGGGGACACCTCGAACGTCGACGTCCACACGGTCGTGTGCGGGTGGGACGTGTATTGCGGTGCATCGTCATCGGCGCGGTCCGAGATGAAGGACTGCGCCAGCACGTGGAAGACGGTGTCGGCGTCCTCCTTCGAGCAATCGCTGAGCGTGACGACGACCGGTGTCGTGTACTGCGGGTCGCTTTGCACGGTACTCCCTGCCTTTCCGTACCTCGCCTGCCCATGGCCTCCAGTCCGCACAGCGGACTGGAGGCCATGGGCCTGTGATGGCCAGGTGCTTCACGCAGGCGGGGACTGCTCCTGCCCACCCATCGAGCCCTCCTGCCGGCTCTGCTCCTGCAGTCGGCGGGCCTTCTCCTGCAGCTTCTGACGCTCCTGCGGGTCAGTCGCGCGCTCCGCGGCTTCGGACAGCTGCTGTGCCTTCTCGCGCATCTGCTGAGCTCGACCTCGGGATTCGCCTGCTGCGCTCATTGTCACTCCTTGACAGTAGGAAGAGCGGGCTCAACCAGCGAACCAGGACCTCGTCACCCCCGCACGTCGAACGGTGACTGTCCGCTACCGACCGCCGAGGCGGGTCCCCAGGTACCCCGGAGAGCCCAGCCGGCGCAGTTGTCGCTGAGAGCACTCCAGTACGGGGCGCAGAGTCGAATACGGGATGCCGGCGATCTCGCCGGCGGGCCGTACGAGCACCTGCGGACGTTCGCAACCGTCAGCAGCACGGCCCAAGCAAGGTCCCCGGTACGGCACTTGGAACTCCTCGCCCCATGCGCCCGGGCCGGCATCCGTATCACGCCCGGCAAGCCGTGACGGTACGGTCCTCGGTGCCTCGCGACGTCAGCCGTTCCCTGCGCGGCCCGAAGCGCTCGCCGTCGGGCAAGAGGACCGCGCATCGGTCATCGAACCCCAGAAACCGGCCCCCAGAGCTCGCACCACAGGACCCGTAACCGGACCCCGCCCCCGCATTCCTCGTCTAAGCTGATCACGTGGCGACACAGGGGGCGGCGACACAGGGGGCACTGCGGGCGATCAGCGACCTGCACATCGCCTACGCCGAGAACCGCAGCATTGTCGAGGGCCTGATGCCGGGCTCCCCCGACGACTGGCTGATAGTCGCCGGCGACGTCGGCGAGTTGATGGCCGACATCGAGTGGGCACTCGCCCTCCTGCGGGACCGCTTCGCGCAGGTGATCTGGGTCCCCGGCAACCACGAGCTGTGGACGGTCAAGCAGGAGACCAGCCCGCTGCGCGGCGTCCAGCGTTACGAGCAACTGGTGGCCATGTGCCGCCGGCTCGGCGTGCTCACGCCCGAGGACCCGTACCCGGTGTGGACGGGATCGGGGGGGCCTGTCCGGATCGCGCCGCTGTTCCTGCTGTACGACTACACCTTCTTGACGCCGGGGACGACAACCCGGGAGGAGTCGCTGGCCAAGGCGTTCGACGCCGGGGTCGTCTGCACCGACGAGTACTTCCTGCACCCGGACCCGTACCCGACCCGCCAGGCGTGGTGCGCCGCCCGGGTCGAGGAGACCGAGCGGCGCCTGCGGGAGGTGGCGGGCGACCTGCCGCTGGTCCTGGTCAACCACTGGCCGCTGGTGCGCACGCCCACCGAGGTGATGATCCATCAGGAGTTCGTGCAGTGGTGCGGAACGGTGAGCACCGCCGACTGGCACACCCGCTTCGGCGCGAAGGTCGTGGTCTACGGCCACCTGCACATACCCCGGCACACCGTCTACGACAACGTCCCCTTCGAAGAGGTCTCGCTCGGCTACCCCCGCGAGTGGCGCCGCTTCGGACTCCGGCCCGACCTCGCCCGGGAGATCCTGCCTCGTACGAAGGGCCACGACGCATGATCGAAGGGATCCTGCCGTCCTCGGTGCGCTGGGTTCAGTCCTTCACCGACCGCGCGGACATCGAACTGTTCCCCGAGGAGCAGGCCGTCGTCGCCAATGCGGTCGAGAAGCGACAGACCGAGTTCGCCACCGTCCGGGCCTGCGCGCGGGACGCGCTGGCCGCACTCGGCCACCCGCCCGTGCCGCTCGTGCCGGGAGAACGGGGCGCTCCGAGCTGGCCGGCCGGGGTGGTGGGAAGCATGACGCACTGCGCCGGCTACCGCGCCGCCGTGGTGGCACGCAGCAGCGACGTGGCGACCCTCGGGATCGACGCCGAGCCCAACCATGCCCTGCCCGAGGGCGTCCTGCCGGCGATCGGCCGCCCCGAGGACCTCACCGCCCTGGCGGCGCTGCCGAAGTCGGCCGGGATCGCCTGGGACCGCATCCTCTTCAGCGCCAAGGAGTCCGTCTACAAGGCATGGTTTCCGGTGGCTCGGCAGTGGCTGGACTTCGAGGATGCGACCGTGACGATCGACCCCGACGGGACGTTCACTGCCCGCATCCTCATCCCCGGACCGATGCTGAGCGGCCGGCCGCTGACCGCCCTTTCCGGGCGGTGGGCGGCCGACGACAATCTCGTGATGACCGCGGTCGTGGTCGGGCAGGACGCCTGACGCGTAGGTCTGAGGGGACCAGGCCGTAGGTCAGGGCGGGCCCCGGCCGGGGTAGGTCAGAGATCCGACCTGCGCAGGTCAGAGCGGGATCCGGCCTGCGTCGGCCAGCTTCCTGCCCAGCAGCTCGGCCACCGTCGTCCACTGCTCGACGAGGTAGAAGTGCCCGCCGGGCAGGACTTGCAGGTCGAAGTCGCCGCTCGTGACCGCGCCCCACTGCCCGGCGTCGTCGACCGAGGTACGCGGGTCGCTGTCGCCGACGAAGGCGGTTATCGGGGCCTGCAGCCGCCGCGTCGGGCTGTACCGGTGCGTCTCCAGCGCCCGGTAGTCGGCCCGCATCGGCCGCAGGATCATCTCCCGCACATCCGGATCGTCCAGCATCGACGAGCCCGTGCCGTTGAGCTCACGCACCTCGCGCAACAGCCCCTGCTCGTCGCGCAGGTGTACGTTCTCGCTCCTGGGCCTGCTGGGCGAACGCCGACCGGAGACGAACAGCTGGTCGGCCGGGAGCACCGCCCGCTCCTGCAGTTGCAGCGCCACCTCGAACGCGAGCAGCGCACCCATGCTGTGGCCGAACAACGACACCGGGCGGCCGTCGTCGGTGGCCACCACCGACTCCACGACGTACGCCGCCATCTCGCGCAGGTCTGTCAGACACGGCTCCTTGTGCCGGTCCTGGCGTCCCGGGTACTGCACCACACTGACCTCGGCGGCACCCGTCGCGGCCATCGCCCCGGAGAAGGGGAAGTAATAGCTCGCCGACCCGCCCGCGTGCGGGAAGCAGATCAGCCGCGGCACCGTGTCGCCGACGGGGTGGTACCGCCGCAGCCAGGCAGCGGGATCAACGGATGACATTATCGGTTCCCTTCCGGAACGCGGGTTCGACGCAGTCTCGAGGCGAGTGCGACGCGGGGTCGACACGAGTGCGACGCGGGGTCGACACGAGTGCGACGCGGGGTCAGCCCAGGACGAGTTGGAGCTCTTCGTAGCCGTTGAGCCCGATGGCGTCCCGGCGCGCTGGCGTCCCCACCACCTCGATGCTGCTGAAGCGCTCCAGGAAGGCCGGGAACAGCACCGAGGCCTCCAGGCGTGCCAGGTTGCCGCCCATGCAGAAGTGCGGGCCCGCGCTGAAGGCCAGGTTGGCGCCCTCGCTGCGGGTGAGGTCCAGCCTGCCCGGGTCGGTGAACTGGCGCGGGTCGCGATTGGCCGCTGCCAGCAGCGCGACGACCAGACTGTTCGCCGGGACGACCTGGTCACCCAGCGGGGTGTCCTCCTTCATCATCCGGCTGGCGGCGGTGATCGGCGTGTTGTAGCGCAGCAGCTCCTCCACGGCCGTCGACGTGACAGACGGGTCGCGGCGCCACAGCTCCAGCTGGTCCGGATGCTCCAGCAGCGAGGTCAGCCCGGCGCTGATGAGCGAGGTCGTGGTCTCGAACCCGGCGACGAACAGGAACGTCGCCAGCGACATCGTCTCCTCCGGCGACAGGCGCGCGTTGTCCCCCTCGCGGACCAGGGTCGACAGCAGGTCCTCGCGTGGACTCCTGCGGCGCTCGTCCAGGATCCGGTCGAAGTACTCGCGCAGCTCGACCGCCGCCTCGTCGGCGCGGGCCAGGTCGTCCTCCGAGTAGTAGCCGCCCGACCAGACCCGGGACCAGTTGTTGGCCACGTGGTAGAAGTGCATGCCGTCCTCGTCCGGTACGCCCAGCATCTCGCTGATGACGGCGACGGGGAACGGGCTGGCCAGCGCCTTGATCAGGTCCACGGGGGCGCCACCGTCCGCCTGCTCGACGATATCGTCGAGGTGACGGCGCATCAGCCGCTGAATGCTGGGCCCCAGGGCGCGCACCGCAGCCGGGGTGAAGACCCTGCCGGCCAGACCCCGGACCCGGGTGTGGTCCGGTGGGTCGAGGGTGATCAGCGCGCTGAGGTACATCCGCAGCGCCTCGTGCTCCGCCCAGTCCGGGCGCATGGTGCTCGCCGCACGCGGGCCGTTGCGGGTGGTGTTGGCGCGCAGGATCGCCGAGGACTCGGCGTACCCCGTCACGGCCCACAGCCCGAGCGACGGGCTGCGGTACACCCGGTCGGTGCCCATCAGCACGTCGTAGAGCGGGAACGGGTCCGCCGGCTGCGGCGGACTGAACAACTGGATCACCGCGTCGTCCGGCGTCACGGTGCTCAGCTCGATCGTCATCGTGGATCTCCCATGGCGTCTCGGCGCGACGCAGCAGGCGCGCGTCGGAGCGGTTATGCGCGGGCGAGCCCCACGCTACGGCGGGCGTCCGGGGCGCAAGTACCCCTAGCCTCCCCCTGAGTCGGGGCCACTCCCCGTGCCGGGAGCAGCCCCCGGTGTCGCATTCGTCAGCCGCCGCTGAGCTCGGCGTCGAGTACGGCGAACAGCTCGTCGTCGCTCGCGTCGTCGAGCGCGGCAGCCGCCTCCTCCTGGGCCGAAAGGGCCGCGGTGCGCGACCGCCACAGCTGCACGAGCGACTCCAGCCCCGCCGTGATGGCGGCCTGCTCCTCGGAGGTCCGGGAGGCGTTCGACAGCAGCGCCTCCAGCCGGTTCATCCGGCCCAGCAACGCCTCGGCACTGTCCTCGGCCGACGGCCGGAGTTCCGCGTCCAGCCAGACCGCGGCGCGCCGCGCGGTGGGATGGTCGAACACGAGCGTGCTGGGCAGCGACAGCCCGGTACGCCTACCGAGGCGGTTGCGCACCTCGACGGCGGCCATCGAGTCGAAGCCGAGCTCGGAGAAGGCCTTGTCTGGGTCAACGGTTTCCGCGTCGGCGTGCCCGAGCACCTGCGCCACCTGCTCCCGCACCAGCGCCAACAACAACTGGCCGCGGGTCTCGTCGTCCTTATCCACGAGGTCTCGTACGAACCGCTGCGGATCCGTACGCCGGGCGGGCCTCGGCCGCGACGTCGCCGGGGTCTCCCCGAGGTCCGCGGTGGCCTCGAGCGGAACGGCATGGAGGGCCACCGAGCCGGCCGACGCCACGGGGCGCCCGGAGATGGTCTCCACCGCGAGACCGTTGCCGGTGAAGGCCATCCGCAGGGCCGACGGCGACGGCTCGTCCTCCCACCGCACGTTGTGCCACGTCGAACCGGTCAGCGCGCTGCCCGGCTCCACCTCGGCGTCGACGGCCAGGAGTTGGCACAACCCGTCGAGCAGGGCCGGGTGGATCCGGTGACCGTCGGCGTCGACATCCTCGGGCAGAGCGACCTCGACGTAGAGCTCACCATCGCGCTGCCAGGCCGCCTGGACGCTCTGGAACAGCGGTCCGGTACGGAAGCCGCGCGCCGCGAGGCGTTCGTACAGCTCGTCGATGTCCAGCTCCGCCGCATCGGCCGGCGGCCGGGTACCGGCGCCCGGAGCGGTTCCGCCGCCCGAGCCGTCCGTCGTGGGGCTGGTGAGGGTGCCGGTGGCGTGGGTGGTCCAGTCGGTGTCCTGGCCGGGACGGGAGTGGATGGAGACCTCGGCCTGCTCCCCCGCCCGGACCACCTGCACCTGCACATCCACACCACCATGCCCGGGCAGCACCAGCGGATCACTGATCACCAGCTCCGCCACCTCCCCGTACCCCGTCAGATCAGCAGCATGAACCGCCATGTCCAGAAAAGCCGTACCCGGAACAATCACCACCCCACCGACCGCATGATCAGCCAGCCACGGATGACCACCCAGACCCACACGCCCCGACAGCACCGTCGCCGCACCATCCGCCGTACTCACCACCGCCGCCAGCAACGCATGACCCGCATCACCCAACCCCGCCCCACCCACACCATTGGTGACGGCGGCCGATGACGACTCCGACAACCAGTACCGCCGACGCTGGAACGGATAAGTCGGCAGGTCCAGATACCGTCCCGGGGCGGGGGCGGGCAGGTGCCAGTCGACGGGCAGGCCGGAGGCGTGGAGGTGTGCGGCGGCGGTGAGGAGGGTGGTGTGCGCGGTGGTGCCGTTTTTGGGGCGGCGCATCAACGGCGCGAACGTGACCGTGTCGGTCTCGTCGAGGCTCTGGCGGGCCAGAGCGGTCAGTACCGCCTCCGGACCCACCTCCACCAGCCGCGACACCCCCAACCCGCGCACCGTGGCCAGACCGTCCGCGAACCGCACCGGCTCCCGCACATGCCGCACCCAGTACGACGGATCCGTCAACTCCCCGGACACCAGCCCACCCGTCACATTCGAAACGACAGGAACCGACGGCTCCCGGAACGCGAGGGAAGCGGCAACCCCGGCGAACCGCTCCAGCATCGGCTCCATCAACCGCGAATGAAACGCATGCGACACCGGCAACCAACTACTACGAACCCCATGCTCCTCGGCCCGGGCAGCCACCGTCTCCAGCTCCCGCAGACCACCGGAGACCACGACCGCGGCCGGGCCGTTGACCGCCGCCACATCCACCCCCAGACCAGCGGTCAACTCCCCGGCCCGGTCAACCTCACAGGCCAGGGCGAGCATCCCGCCACCGGCAGGCAGAGCCTGCATCAACGACCCCCGCGCCACCACCAACCGCGCCGCATCCTCCAGACTCAACACCCCAGCAGCCCAAGCCGCGGAAACCTCCCCCACCGAATGCCCCACCACCACATCCGGCACCACACCCCAATGCCGCAACACCGCAACCAGACCAGCCTGCACCACAAACAAACCCGCCTGAGTGAACACCGTGGCATCCACCCCCGCCGGATCATCCCCCCACACCACCTCCCGCAAAGGCCGCTCCAGATGCACATCCACCGCCGCACACGCCTCATCAAACCCCGCCGCAAACACCGGATTACAGGCATGCAGCTCACGGCCCATACCCAGCCACTGCGAACCCTGCCCCGTAAACAACCACCCCGTACGCCCCGATGACACCCGCCCCACCACCGCACCCGGACCTGCGGACACCGAAGACCCCGGACCACCCGACGCCAACGACAACAGACCAGCCACCGCCTCCTCCCGGCTGGAGGCAATCACCACCGCCCGGTGCTCCAGCCCCGCCCGCCCACGAACCAGCGCCGACGCCACCTCCCCCACACCCACATCCGCACGCTGCTCCCACCAGGACGCCAACCGCCCCGCAGACTCCACCAACGCCTCCGCAGACCGCGCCGACACCACCACGGCAACAGCATCCGGCCCGGCGGAATCCTCCAGCGCGGGCACAGGCTGACCCTCGGACGTGGGCAAGTCGTCGACAGCCGGGGGTTGTTCGATGATCACGTGGGCGTTGGTTCCGCTGATACCGAACGAGGACACCGCCGCCCGCCGCGGCCGCTCCACCACCGGCCAATCCCTCGCCTCGGTCAGCAGCGACACCGCACCCGCCGACCAGTCCACCTGCGACGACGGCGCATCCACATGCAACGACGCCGGCATCACACCATGCCGCATCGCCTCCACCAACTTGATCACACCCGCCACACCCGCAGCCGCCTGCGTATGCCCCAGATTCGACTTCACCGAACCCAAATACAACGGCTCACCCGCACGCCCCTGCCCATACGTCGCCAACAACGCCTGCGCCTCAATCGGATCACCCAACCGAGTACCCGTCCCATGCCCCTCCACCAGGTCGACCTGGTCCGCACCGACCTGCGCATTGGCCAGTGCCTGCCGGATCACCCGCTGCTGCGACGGACCATTCGGCGCCGTCAACCCATTCGACGCACCATCCTGATTGACCGCCGAACCCCGCACCACCGCCAGCACCGGATGCCCCAACCGCCGCGCATCCGACAACCGCTCCACCAGCAACAGGCCGACACCCTCACCCCAACCCGTACCGTCCGCCCCCTCCGCGAACGCCTTGCACCGACCATCCACCGACAACCCACGCTGCCGACTGAACTCCACAAACGTCTCCGGCGTCGACATCACCGTCACACCACCGGCCAACGCCAGCGAACACTCCCCCGAACGCAACGCCTGCGCCGCCAGATGCAACGCCACCAACGACGACGAACACGCCGTATCCACCGTCACCGCCGGCCCCTCCAACCCGAAGACGTAGGAGACCCGACCCGAGAGCACGCTGCCGAGTGTGCCGTTACCGACGTAGCCCGCTACTTCCTCGGGCACCTGCTGCAACCGGGAACCGTAGTCCTGGTACGACGTGCCGGCGAACACACCCGTGTCGCTGCCTACCAGCGTCGCGGGGTCGAGTCCGGCGCGTTCCAGCACCTCCCAGGTCGTCTCCAGGAGCAGCCGCTGCTGCGGGTCCATGGCCAGGGCCTCGACAGGGCTGATGTTGAAGAAGGCCGGGTCGAACCGGTCGACATCTGCCAGGAAGGCTCCGCCGCGTGCGTAAGTGTGGCCCGGCTTGCCCGGCTCGGGGTCGTAGAGGCCGGCCAGGTCCCAGCCACGGTCGGCCGGGAAGTCCGACACGGCGTCGACGCCGTTGGCGACCAGCCGCCACAGATCCTCCGGCGAGCTCACCCCGCCCGGGAACCGGCAGGCCATCGACACGATCGCGATCGGCTCGTCGGCGGCCGCCACGGTCCGGCGGACGAGGGCAGCCGCGGTGGGGGTGGCACCGGCGATCTCCTCGACCAGGTGGCGGGCCAGCGCCCGCGCGGTCGGGTGGTCGAAAAGCAGTGTGGCAGGCAGTCGCAGGCCGGTCGCCGTCCCGAGCCTGTTGCGCATCTCGATCGTGGTGAGCGAGTCGAAGCCGAACTCCGTGAACGGACGGTCGGGCTCCAGGACCGTCCCTTCCGGGTGCCCGAGCACCAGCACGGCCTGTTCCTGAACGATCCTCAGCGCGAGGTCGAGCCGCTCGGCCTCGGCAGCGGTCGCGAGCTGCTGCGCGAGCCGTCCGTCGGCCGTCCGCCGGGCCGCCGCCCGCGCCGTCGCGGCGCGGAACAGGCCGGCCAGCATCGGGGCCCGCTGGCCCGCGTGGTCGACCACGGCGGGCAGCAGCGGTGTCGCGACGACCGACGCCTCCTCCCCGGCGACCGCAGCGTCGAACAGCGCGAGGCCCTGTTCGGTGCTGAGAGCAGGCAGGCCGACGCTCAGGTTCCGCGCCAGTTCCGTCTCGTCGAGGGTCGTACCCATGCCGGCGTCCTGCCACAGCCCGAACGCGATCGAGACCGCGGGCAGATCCTGCTGACGGCGGCGTGCGGCCAGGCCGTCGAGGAAGCCGTTGGCGGCGGCGTAGTTCGCCTGACCGGCCGAGCCGAGCACCCCTGCAACCGAGGAGAACAGCACGAACGCCCGCAGGGGCAGATCCTGCGTGAGCTCGTGCAGCCACCAGGCCGCGGTGGCCTTCGGCGCCCACACCTCGTCGAGGTGATCCTCGGTCTGCTCGGTCAGTACGGCGTCGCGCAGTACACCGGCGGCATGGACGACGCCGGTCAGGTCGCCGACGCTCGCAAGCAGGTCGGCAAGAGACTCCCGGTCGGTGACGTCGCAGGCCACGGCCCGGGCATCGGCGCCCGCGCCGCGCAGCTCCGCGACGAGTTCCGCCGCGCCCGGCGCCGCCTCGCCTCGCCGCGAGGCAAGGACCAGCTTCCTCACTCCGTGCTCGGCCACCAGGCGGCGTGCGACCAGCGCGCCCAGGCCTACGGTGCCTCCGGTGATCAGGACCGTGCCGTCACCCCAGTCCGGGCCTTCCTCCGCCCGGGGCCTGCGTTCCAGCCGGGCCACGTGCCAGACACCGTCCTGCCGCCGCCACTCCGGCTCGCGGGCGGTGGCCACGGCCCACCAGCTTCGGTTGTCGAGGGACGTCGCGTCGTCGTCCGCCTCGACCAGGACGAAGCGCCCCGGGTGCTCCGCCTGCGCAGCACGCACCAGGCCGGCGACGGCGGAGGCGGCGGGTGCCGGGGCGCCCGCATCATCGCCGCCGACCGTGGCGATCACCAGTGTGCCGCCGTCCCTGGCAGGATCGGCCGTCCACGCCCGCAGGACGGCGAGCACCTCGGCGGTCAACGAGCGGGCCATCTCCGCGTCGGCCGTCCCAGGGGTCGGGCAGAGACAGGCCACGACCTCGCCCTCAGCGGTGGCCACGTCCGCGGGTCCGACGACCGCCACTGTGCCGGTCACCTCGGTCTCGTGCAGCGGCGCCTCCACCCAGCGCAGCCGGAACAGCGCGTCCACGGCGGTCTCTGCGATGGCCAGCTCGGCGCGGTTCATCGGGCGCAACACCAGGGATTCGACCGTGCCGACGGCGACGCCCCGCTCGTCCTGCAGCGACAGCCGGCCACCGCTGAACACCGCTCGCAGCTTCCTCCCGCCGCCGGGCTCGACCGAGACGCCCCGCCAGGACGCAGCCAGCATCGGGGCGTCGGCCGAGCCTCCGATCTCGGCCGCGATGAGCTGGCAGACACCGTCCAGCAACGCAGGATGGAGGACGAAGGCTGAGGCGGCGGAGGCGCTGTCGGCCGTCTCGGGCAGCGCGAGTTCGGCGTAGAGGTCGGCTCCCTCGCGCCAGGCGGCCTGCACGGTACGGAATGCCGGCCCGTGCTGGTGCCCGCGACGGGCCAGCGCTTCGTACATGGCGTCGAGGTCGAGCGGGACGGCTCCCGTCGGGAGCCACGACGACGGCGCAGCGGTCGCACGGCCGGGGCTCAACGTCCCGAAGGCGCAGCGCACCCACTCGGCCGCGTGGCCGGGGCGGACGTGAATACTGATGCCACGCCGGCCGGTGTCGTCGGCCGCACCGACGCTGATCTGCACCGGTACGCCGTCGGAGCGGGAGAGGACGAGCGCCGAGGTGAGGTTCAGCTCCTCGACAGTGGTGCAGTCGACTTCCTCGCCGGCCCGCAGGGCGAAGTCCACGAGCACCGATGCCGGCACGACCACGACGCCGTTGATGTCGTGGTCGGCGAGCCAGG
Organism: Streptomyces sp. NBC_01750; assembly: GCF_035918095.1. Taxonomy (NCBI): domain Bacteria; kingdom Bacillati; phylum Actinomycetota; class Actinomycetes; order Kitasatosporales; family Streptomycetaceae; genus Streptomyces; species Streptomyces sp. NBC_01750. The sequence continues at coordinate 6,823,761 of NZ_CP109137.1, read as the reverse complement.
GCTGGCTGTCCGGGGACAGCCGCCCGGTGAGGACCACACCACCGGTGTCGGCAATGGTGACAGCCGCACCCAGCAGCGGATGCCCGGTCGCGGACTGCCCCACATGGCGCGGATCGCTCCCCGCCACCACCGAGTCCTGCCAGTAGCGCCGGCGTTGGAAGGGGTAGGTGGGCAGGTCCAGATGGCGTGCGGGGGTGGGGGCGGGGAGGTGCCAGTCGACGGGCAGGCCGGAGGTGTGGAGGTGTGCGGCGGCGGTGAGGAGGGTGGTGTGCGCGGTGGTGCCGTTTTTGGGGCGTCGCATCAACGGCGCGAACGTGACCGTGTCGGTTTCGTCGAGGCTCTGGCGGGCCAGGGCGGTCAGTACCGCCTCCGGACCCACCTCCACCAGCCGCGACACCCCCAACCCGCGCACCGTGGCCAGACCGTCGGCGAACCGCACCGGCTCCCGCACATGCCGCACCCAGTACCCCGGATCCGTCAACTCCCCGGACACCAGCCCACCCGTCACATTCGAGACGACAGGAACCGACGGCTCCCGGAACGTGAGGGAAGCGGCAACCCCGGCGAACCGCTCCAGCATCGGCTCCATCAACCGCGAATGAAACGCATGCGACACCGGCAACCAACTACTACGAATCCCATGCTCCTCGGCGCGGGCAGCCACCGTCTCCAGCTCCCGCAGACCACCGGAGACCACGACCGCGGCGGGGCCGTTGACCGCCGCCACATCCACCCCCAGACCAGCGGTCAACTCCCCGGCCGTCTGAGGATTTGCGGCCAGGGCGAGCATCCCGCCACCGGCAGGCAGAGCCTGCATCAACGACCCACGCGCCACCACCAACCGCGCCGCATCCTCCAGACTCAACACCCCCGCAGCCCAAGCCGCGGAAATCTCCCCCACCGAATGCCCCACCACCACATCCGGCACCACACCCCAATGCCGCAACACCGCAACCAGAGCGGCCTGCACCACAAACAAACCCGCCTGAGTGAACACCGTGGCATCCACCCCCGCCGGATCATCCCCCCACACCACCTCACACAGAGGCCGCTCCAGATGCACATCCATCGCCGCACACGCCTCATCAAACCCCGCCGCAAACACCGGATCCGACCCGTGCAGCTCACGGCCCATACCCAGCCACTGCGAACCCTGCCCCGTAAACAACCACCCCGTACGCCCCGATGACACCCGCCCCACCACCGCACCCGAACCTGCGGACACCGAAGACCCCGTGCCACCGGACGCCAACGACGACAGCGCATCAATCGCCTCCTCCCGGCTGGACGCGATCACCACCGCCCGGTGCTCCAGCCCCGCCCGCCCACGAACCAGCGCCGACGCCACCTCCCCCACACCCACATCCGCACGCTGCTCCCACCAGGACGCCAACCGCCCCGCAGACTCAGCCAACGCCTCCGCCGACCGCGCCGACACCACCACGGGCCGATCCTCAGCACCGGGCATGCCCTCAGGTGCAGGCAAGTCCTCAACCACGGGGGGTTGTTCGAGGATCACGTGGGCGTTGGTCCCGCTGATGCCGAACGACGACACCGCCGCCCGCCGCGGCCGCCCCACCACCGGCCAATCCCTCGCCTCGGTCAGCAGCGACACCGCACCCGCCGACCAGTCCACCTGCGACGACGGCGCATCCACATGCAACGACGCCGGCATCACACCATGCCGCATCGCCTCCACCAACTTGATCACACCCGCCACACCCGCAGCCGCCTGCGTATGCCCCAGATTCGACTTCACCGAACCCAGATACAACGGCTCACCCGCACGCCCCTGCCCATACGTCGCCAACAACGCCTGCGCCTCAATCGGATCACCCAACCGAGTACCCGTCCCATGCCCCTCCACCAGGTCGACCTGGTCCGCACCGACCTGCGCATTGGCCAGTGCCTGCCGGATCACCCGCTGCTGCGACGGACCATTCGGAGCCGTCAACCCATTCGACGCACCATCCTGATTGACCGCCGAACCCCGCACCACCGCCAGCACCGGATGCCCCAACCGCCGCGCATCCGACAACCGCTCCACCAGCAACAGGCCGACACCCTCACCCCAACCCGTACCGTCCGCCCCCTCCGCGAACGCCTTGCACCGACCATCCACCGACAACCCACGCTGCCGACTGAACTCCACAAACGTCTCCGGCGTCGACATCACCGTCACACCACCGGCCAACGCCAGCGAACACTCCCCCGAACGCAACGCCTGCGCCGCCAGATGCAACGCCACCAACGACGACGAACACGCCGTATCCACCGTCACCGCCGGCCCCTCGAAACCGAACGAGTACGACACCCGCCCCGAGACGATGGCGCCACTACTCGTCCCCGGTCCGTAGTCGTGATACATCACGCCCGCGAAGACACCCGTACGACTGCCCTTCAGCGTCCCGGGATCAATACCGGCCCGCTCGAACGCCTCCCAGGACGCCTCCAGCAACAGACGCTGCTGCGGGTCCATGCTCAGGGCTTCGGTCGGGCTGATGTTGAAGAAGGCCGGGTCGAAGGCGGCCGCCTCGTGCAGGAAGCTGCCGTGCCGAGAGTAGGTCCTGCCCTCGACGCCTGGCTCCGGGTCGTAGATACCGGCCAGGTCCCAGCCACGGTCGGCCGGGAAGCCCGACACAGTGTCGACGCCGTCGGCGACCAGCCGCCACAGATCCTCCGGCGACGACACCCCGCCCGGATAACGGCAGGCCATCGACACGATCGCGATCGGCTCGTCCTGATCCGCGGCGTTGCGGACGACGGCGGCCTTGGACGGCACCTTCCCGCCGACCTCGTCCAGCAGGTGCTGGGCCAGTACCTGGGCCGTCGGGTAGTCGAACAGCAGCGTGGCCGGCAGCCGCAGCTCGGTCGCGGCACCGAGCCGGTTGCGCATCTCGATGGTGCTCAGCGAGTCGAACCCGAGCTCCGAGAACGGGCGGTCCGGCTCGACAGCGGTGACGTTGTCGTGCCCGAGCACGGACGCGGCCTCGGTACGGACCAGGCCAAGAACCAGGCCGAGCCGGTCGGCGGGCTCCACCTCCGCGAGTCGGCGGGCCAGGGCCCGGGAAACACCGGCCGCCGCTCGCACCACACGCCGTCCGGTTCCCCCGAACAGCCCAGAGAGCAGCGGCGCGCGCTGTCCGGCGTTCTGCGCCAGCTGCGGCAGCAGTCGGCCGGCGACGACGACCGCGTCCTCGCCCGCCACCGCGCGGTCGAGTGCCGCGAGGGCCTCGGCCCTCGTCAGAGCCGGGAGCCCCGCCTGCTCGGTGCGGCGCACTTCCGCATCGTCCAGCGTCGCTCCCATACCGACCTCACGCCAGAGGCCGAAGGCGACCGACGTCGCCGGGCGTCCTTCGCGCCGGAGGCACTCGGCGAGGCCGTCGAGGTAGGCGTTGGCCGCCGCGTAGTTGGCCTGGCCGGGCGCACCCAGCACGCCGGCGATCGAGGACACCAGCACGAACGCGGACAGGGTACTCCCCTGCGTGAGCTCGGCCAGGATCCCGGCAGCCGTCGCCTTGGGGCGCCAGACCCGCTCGTTCCGCTCGGGCGTCAGCTCGGTCAGGACGGCGTCGTCCAAGACGCCCGCCGCGTGCACCACCGCGCTGAGGTCGGGGACGGTCTGCAGGACCGCGGCCAGGGCGGCACGCTCGCCAACGTCGCACGCGACCGCTCGGGCGTGAGCTCCGGCCGCGGTCAGCTCCTCGACCAGCTCGGCGGCGCCCGGAGCGTCGGGGCCCGATCGCGACAGCAATACGACCTCGCCGACACCGTGGCCGGCGACCAGGTGCCGGGCGATCTCGGCTCCGACCCCGCCCGTTCCGCCGGTGATGAGCACGGCCCCACCGCCCCAGTCCGGCGTAGCGATGGTCGACGCCGCACGCGTCAGGCGCGGCACGGACCAGGCTCCCTCCCGCAGCCTCCACTCGGGCTCATTCGAGTCCGCGACCGCATGCCAGGCCGCGTCCTCGACCGTGGCGCCGTCGTCGACGTCGGCGAGGACGAGGCGTCCCGGGTGCTCGGCCTGTGCGGCCCGGACCAGACCCGCGACAGCGGCCTGCATCGGGTCGACGGAAGCGGCGACGGTCGCAACGACGAGGACAGCGCCGTCCCGTTCCTCGTCGGCCAGCCACTCCTGCAGCGCCGTCATGACCGCGACGACCGGGTCGGCCCCGGCGGCCTGGACGACGACCACGGCTCCACTCGAATCCGCCAGGGAGTCCGGGGTGACTACGGCCACCTGCGCGGACTCCGTCGGCGTCGACAACGGAGCCGGCGTCCAGACGATCCGGTGCAGCGCGTCGGAATGGTCGGCGGCGCCGGCGAGATCAGCGGCCGAGACCGGACGGACCACGAGTTCGTCGACCGCGCCGACAGGGCGGCCGTCCGAGTCGGCGAGCAGCAGGCGACCCGCAGGGTCAGCGGCAATCCGCAGCCGAGACGCACCGGCCGCCCAGAGAGTGACGCCGCGCCAGGAGAACGGGAGACTCAGCCCGTCCGCCGCGTCGGGGCGACCGAGGTGGACGCCATGCAGTGCCGCGTCGAGCAGGGCCGGGTGGAGACTGAACGCCGTTCCGGCGACGTCCTCGGGCAGGGCGACGTCGATAAACAGCTCGTCGCCACGCCGCCACACCTCCCGCAGACCCTGGAACGTCGGCCCATAGTCGTAGCCGTCGGCAGCGAGGGCGCCGTACGCGTCGCCGATCTCCACCCGCTCGGCCCCGGCCGGCGGCCAGACCGCGAGGTCGAAGTCCGCCGGGCGGTCCCCGGTCGAGAGGACGCCCTGCGCGTGGCACACCCAGTCCTCGGCATCCCGGCGGGAGTGGATCGTCAGCTCGCGCCGTCCGTCGTCGGCGGCGGATCCCACCGCGATCTGGATCTGGACGCCGCCGTGCTCGGGCAGGACCAGCGGGGCGACCGTGCTGACCTCGTCGATCCGGTCGCAGCCCAGCTCGTCGCCGACACGCAATGCGAGCTCGACGAAGGCGGTGCCCGGGAAGAGAACAGTGCCGTTGACTCTGTGGTCGGCGAGCCAGGGCTGGGCCTCGGTCGAGAGGCGTCCGGTGAGGATCATGCCACCGGTGTCCGCCACAGGAACGGCCGCGCCCAACAAGGGGTGGATCACCGCGGTGAGGCCGCGACCAGCCGCGTCCATCCCTCGCTCGGCGGCAGGCAGCCAGTACCGCCGGCGTTGGAAGGGGTAGGTGGGCAGGTCCAGATGGCGTGCGGGGGCGGGGGCGGGGAGGTGCCAGTCGACGGGCACACCCGAGACGTGGAGGTGTGCGGCGGCGGTGAGGAGGGTGGTGTGCGCGGTGGTGCCGTTTTTGGGGCGGCGCATCAACGGCGCGAACGTGACCGTGTCGGTCTCGTCGAGGGACTGGCGGGCCAGAGCGGTCAGTACCGCCTCCGGACCCACCTCCACCAGCCGCGACACCCCCAACCCGCGCACCGTGGCCAGACCATCGGCGAACCGCACCGGCTCCCGCACATGCCGCACCCAGTACGACGGATCCGTCAACTCCCCGGACACCAGCCCACCCGTCACATTCGAAACGACAGGAACCGACGGCTCCCGGAACGCGAGGGAAGCGGCAACCCCGGCGAACCGCTCCAGCATCGGCTCCATCAACCGCGAATGAAACGCATGCGACACCGGCAACCAACTACTACGCACCCCATGCTCCTCGGCCCGGGCAGCGACCGTCTCCAGCTCCCGCAGACCACCGGAGACCACGATCGCGGCGGGGCCGTTGACCGCCGCCACATCCACCCCCAGACCTGCGGTCAACTCCCCGGCCCGGTCAACCTCACAGGCCAGGGCGAGCATCCCGCCACCGGAAGGCAGAGCCTGCATCAACGACCCACGCGCCACCACCAGCCGCGCCGCATCCTCCAGACTCAACACCCCCGCAGCCCAAGCCGCGGAAATCTCCCCCACCGAATGCCCCACCACCACATCCGGCACCACACCCCAATGCCGCAACACCGCAACCAGACCGGCCTGCACCACAAACAGACCCGCCTGAGTGAACACCGTGGCATCCACCCCCGCAGGATCATCGCCCCACACCACCTCCCGCAGAGGCCGCTCCAGATGCACATCCACCGCCGCACACGCCTCATCAAACCCCGCCGCAAACACCGGATTACAGGCATGCAGTTCACGGCCCATACCCAGCCACTGCGAACCCTGCCCCGTAAACAACCACCCCGTACGCCCCGACACCACCCGCCCCACCACCGCACCCGAACCACCCGACGCCAACGACGACGAACCCGGAACTGCGGACGCCAACGACGACAGCGCATCAATCGCCTCCTCCCGGCTGGACGCGATCACCACCGCCCGGTGCTCCAGCCCCGCCCGCCCACGAACCAGCGCCGACGCCACCTCCCCCACACCCACATCCGCACGCCCAGCCCACCAGGACGCCAACCGCCCCGCAGACTCCACCAACGCCTCCGCAGACCGCGCCGACACCACCAACGCACTCCCGGCAACACCCTCCGGCCCGGCGGAATCCCCCATGGGGGAGTCCGGGTCCTCGGACGTGGGCAAGTCGTCGACAGCCGGGGGTTGTTCGATGATCACGTGGGCGTTGGTTCCGCTGATGCCGAACGAGGACACCGCCGCCCGCCGCGGCCGCCCCACCACCGGCCACGTACGGGCATCCGTCAACAGCGACACCGCACCCGCCGACCAGTCCACCTGCGACGACGGCGCATCCACATGCAACGACGCCGGCATCACACCATGCCGCATCGCCTCCACCAACTTGATCACACCCGCCACACCCGCAGCCGCCTGCGTATGCCCCAGATTCGACTTCACCGAACCCAGATACAACGGCTCACCCGCACGCCCCTGCCCATACGTCGCCAACAACGCCTGCGCCTCAATCGGATCACCCAGACGCGTACCCGTCCCATGGGCCTCGACCACATCCACATCGGCAGCGGACAGACCCGCATTGGCCAGTGCCTGCCGGATCACCCGCTGCTGCGACGGACCATTCGGCGCCGTCAACCCATTCGACGCACCATCCTGATTGACCGCACTGCCCCGCACCACCGCCAGCACCGGATGCCCCAACCGCCGCGCATCCGACAACCGCTCCAGCAACAACAGCCCCGCACCCTCACCCCAACCCGTACCGTCCGCCCCCTCCGCGAACGCCTTGCACCGACCATCCACCGACAACCCACGCTGCTTGCTGAACTCGATGAAAACCTCGGGCGTCGACATCACCGTGACGCCGCCGGCCAGCGCCAGCGAGCACTCCCCCGAACGCAGAGCCTGCGCCGCCAAGTGCATAGCCACCAACGACGACGAACACGCCGTATCCACCGTCACCGCCGGCCCCTCCAGCCCAAAGGAGTAGGCCACCCGGCCGGACACCACGCTGCCGCCGCTGGTGCTGCCGTCGTCGTCGCCGAGCCCGTAGTCGTGGTACATCACGCCCGCGAAGACACCCGTCCGGCTGCCCTTGAGTGTGCGGTGCGGGATCCCGGCCCGCTCGAACGCCTCCTGCGCCACCTCCAGCAGCAGCCGCTGCTGCGGGTCCATGATCAGCGCCTCGCTGGGACTGATGTTGAAGAAGGCGGGGTCGAACTGGTCGGCGTCGTGCAGGAAACCGCCCTCGCGCGTGTACGTCCTGCCCTCGATGCCCGGCTCGGGATCGTAGAGACCGTCGACGTCCCAGCCGCGGTTGGTCGGGAACGTGGACACCGCGTCCACCCCGTCGGCGACGACCTGCCACAGTTGCTCGGGCGTTCCGACGCCACCCGGGAACCGGCAGGCCATGGACACGATCGCGATCGGTTCCCTCGCTGCGGCGAGCTGCGCGTCGTTGGCCTCGCGCAGCCGCTCGTTCTCGATCAGGGAGTTACGCAGCGCCTCGACCAGCTGGTCAACCTGGTTGTCCACGGGTCCTCGTGTTCTGCTCGGTGTGCTCGGCTCAGTCCAGCGAACGCAGGTACTCGACGAGCACCTTCATGAACAGCGCGGGTTCCTCGAGGTGCGGGCCGTGGCTCGACTCCTCGAAGACCTCCCAGCGCACGTCGGGGATCAGGTCGAAGTAGGGCTGCACCGCGCCCACGGTCACCTCGTCGTGGCGCCCGGACATGAGCAGGGTGGGGACCTCGATCCGGGGCAGGAGGTCGATGACCGACCAGTCCCGCAGCGTGCCTACGACATGGAACTCGCTCGGTCCGTTCATCGTGAAGTAGACGGTCGGATCGTTGGCGATCTCCATCAGCGACGCGGTGAGTTCGCGCGGCTTGGACGGCAGCCGGAAGACATGGCGGTCGTAGAAGACGTTCATGGCGTCGAGGTAGTCGGGGGTGTCCGTCGTCCCGGCCTTTTCGTGTGCCAGCAGCGCCTCGTTGACCCCCGGCGGCAACTGCGCGCGCAGAACGTCGAGTTCCTCGGCCCACAGCGGGTAGGACGCCGGCGAGTTGGCCACGACCAGCCCGCGCAGGCCCTTCGGCTTTCCGGCGGCGTAGGCCGAGGAGAGCATGCCGCCCCACGACTGGCCGAAGAGCACGAAGTTGTCGGCGATCCCGAGCGATCGGACCAGGTTGTCGAGCTCGTCGAGGAACAGCTGCACGGTCCAGAAGTCCGTGCCCGCGTGCGGCAGATGTGTGGAGCCGCCGTTCCCGATCTGGTCGTAGTGGACGACAGGCCAGCCGTGCTCGGCCAGCGCGGCCAGGCTCAGCAGGTAGTCGTGCGTACTGCCCGGTCCGCCGTGCACCAGCACCACGGTCGGCCGGGCCGACGTACGGTCCCCGGTCACCCGGTACCAGGTCCGGTACGGTCCGAAGGCCACGGTTCCCCGTGCACTCGGTGCCAGCGCCATGCGACTTTCCCTTCCGGACCGGATCGGTGCCGCGCTTGTACCGACGGGATCGGCGCGGCACGCACGGCCGGCAGGTCCAGCGTCGAATGCGACGTTAGTGATGAGTACGGGCCGACGGACCCGCTGCGGCCCCCAGTAGGGGGCACCGTTCCCCCTAAAGACCGCTGGGCGGCCGGGCGGGGGCTACGGCGGCTATCCCTGGTGGACGCGCTCCCGGAGCCAGTCCTCGACGATGGCTGCCGTGGTGTCGGCGTTGTCCTGGATGAGCGTGAAGTGGCTCCCCGGCGCCGGCCGCAGCTCATGGTCGGGGTCCCAGGGCTGGGCCCGCAGGTCGCTCAGGTCGCCGTCGTCCTGCGGACGGTCCAGGAAGTCGCCGGTCGCCCCGACCAACAGCACCGGTGCCGTCACGGAGTCGAGCTTGAAGTCCGGCAGGATGTCGAAGTATCGGCTCATCGCCGACAGCCGCGTGTTGTCGTAGCGGCCGACGGTCTCCTCGACCTCCAGCAGGCTCCGTGCGAGCCGGTCCATGCCGACCACCATCGCCTCGTCCTGCACCCGGTAACTGTCCAGCAGCACCACGCCCGCAGGTATCACACCGTGGACCTGCTCCAGGTGGTGCGCGGTGGCGTAGGCGATCAGGCCGCCGGACGAGTATCCGAGCAGCACGAACGGCTCGCCCTCGGACGCGGCCAGCACGTTCGCGGCCATGACCTGCACGACAGCTTCCGCGGAGGCGGGCAGGGGCTCGCCGGTGCCGAATCCCGGCAGGGCCAGCGCCGAGACCGGACGTGCCCCGCGCAGGTACGACGCCAACTTGGCGTGCTGGTGCAGGCCGCCGCCGGCCATCGGCGTCGAGACGCAGACGACACGGGGGCTGCCGTGTCCGTCGCCCAGCCGGGCCGACGCCGGCAGGGTGGTCAGCTCGTCGCCGGACTCGAAGCTGTCACGAAGCTCGGCCACGGCCCGCAGGACGGTGAACGCCTTGCTGACCTTGCCGGCCAGTACCGCCTCACGGAACAGCGCGCTGAGCGAGTCGGACCCGGCGGGCTCCGGGACGATGTCGGCCGTACGGGCGGTGGTCGCACCGGCGTCGATGGCGGCACCCGCGCCGGAGTCGGTGCCTGCGCCGGTGCCCCCGCCGACCAACTCGGCCTGGATCAGGGCGGCCAGCTGCTCGGGATTCTGCCCGTCGAAGACCGCCATGGCCGGGAGCTGCAACCCGAGCGCCTTGTTGAGTTGGTTGCGCAGCTCGATGGCGGCCAGCGAGTCGAAACCGGACTCGAGGAAGTCACGCCGGGGGTCGACGTCCGCCTCGTTCTCGAAGCCGAGCACTGCGGCGACCCGCCCGAGGACCAGCCGGCGCAGCTCGGCCAGCTGCTCCGTCCCGGACAGCTCGCGCAGCCGCAGCCGCGCAGCGTCGTCCGGATCCGGCCCGGCCGTACGCGCCGCCCGCGGTGCGGGCACCAGCGCGCGGAGCATCGGATGCGGCCGGTCGGACAACCGGCGCAGCGTCGCGATGTCCAGGTGCATCGAGAGCACCGCAGGCCGGTCGGACGCCACCGCGGCGTCGAGGTCGGCGAGTCCCTCCTGCTCGGTCAGCGGCGGCATGCCGGTGCGGCGCATGCGCTGGAGGTCGATCTCGGTCAGCCATTGGCTGATGCCGGTCTCGGCCTGCCACAGCGCGTAGGCGATCGAAGTCGCGGGCAGGCCGAGGGCGTTCCGGTGTGCGGCCAGGCTGTCGAGGGCGACATTGGCGGCGGCGTAAGCGGACTGGCCGCCCGCGAGCAGCGAACCGCCGACGGAGGAGAACAGCACGAAGGCCGAGATCGGCAGCGATGCCGTCAACTCGTGCAGATGCCAGGCCGCGTCGGCCTTGGTAGCGAGCACCGGGGCGAGACGCTCCGGGGTCATGGCGGTGACCATGCCGTTGTCGGCGATGCCCGCCGCGTGCACGACACCCGTCAGGTCCCCGATACCGGCAACCACAGCGGCGAGCGCCGCCCGGTCCGCGACGTCACACGCCTCCACCCGCACACTCGCCCCGGCCCGCGTCAACTCCTCGACCAGCTCCACCGCACCCGGCGCATCGGCACCCCGCCGACTCACCAGGACCAACCGCTCCACACCACCGCTCACCACCAGATGCCGCGCCACCAAAGCACCCAACCCACCCGTACCACCCGTGATCAACACCGATCCACCACCCCAGTCGGGCGCACCGTCCGGGTCCGACGTGCCCAGCCGGCCGACCCGCGCCTGGTGCCAGCGGCCTTCGCGCAGGGCCCACTCGGGTTCGCCGGATGCGGCGACGGCTCGCCAGACTCCGGGGTCGACCGACGCGGGGTCGTCGGCGTCGACCAGCACGAAGCGTCCGGGGTGCTCGGACTGCGCGGCCCGGACGAGTCCCCAGACCGGCGCGGCCGCGACCTCCGTCGGGGTGGCGCCCTCCGGACCGACCGCGCCATGGGTGACCACGACCAGCGTGGCTCCGGAACGCTCGGGGTCGTCCAGCCAGCCGCGGACGGCGTCGAGCACCGCTACGGCGAGATCCAGCGCGGCCGCCGGGACCGTGTCCCCGGCAGGTACACAGTCGGCGACGACGACCGGGCCGAAGGCGGTGTCGAGCTCGGCCGGCCGAACAACCGGCACCGGGCCGGAGCCCGCGAGCGGGGTCACCGCGGCCGGCATCCACGTCACCTCGAACAGCGTGTCCGAGGCCCGGGCGACAGCGTCACCGACCTCGCGCAGCACGAGTGAGTCGATCACACCGACCGGCCGCCCGGCGCCGTCCGCGAACTCGACGCGGACCGCATCGGCACCGCGGGCCGAGAGCCGCACCCGCAGTTCGCGAACCCCTGTGCGGACCAGGCGTACGCCCTGCCAGGCGAAGGGCAGCATGGGGCGCGAGCGCGGCGCCCGGTCGCCGTGCACCCCGAAGCGCAGCCCGTGCAGAGCAGCGTCGAGCAGCGCCGGGTGAACGGTGTGTGCCGAGACGTCGATTTCCTCGGGCAGCGCGATCTCTGCGTAGACGTCGTCGCCGTGCCGCCAGGCCGCGCGCAGGCCCTGGAACGCCGGACCGTATTCATAGCCCTGCTCGAACAGCTCGGCGTACACGTCGTCGCTGTCTATCGGCGTCGCCGCCTCGGGCGGCCAGACGGTCAGATCGGGGTCAGCGCCGTCGGGGCTGCGTGTGGTGAGGGTGCCGGTGGCGTGGGTGGTCCAGTCGGTGTCCTGGCCGGGACGGGAGTGGATGGAGACCTCGGCCTGCTCCCCCGCCCGGACCACCTGCACCTGCACATCCACACCACCATGCCCGGGCAGCACCAGCGGATCACTGATCACCAGCTCCGCCACCTCCCCGTACCCCGTCAGATCAGCAGCATGAACCGCCATGTCCAGAAAAGCCGTACCCGGAACAATCACCACCCCACCGACCGCATGATCAGCCAGCCACGGATGACCACCCAGACCCACACGCCCCGACAGCACCGTCGCCGCACCATCCGCCGTACTCACCACCGCCGCCAGCAACGCATGACCCGCATCACCCAACCCCGCCCCACCCACACCATTGGTGGCGGCGGCCGATGACGACTCCGACAACCAGTACCGCCGACGCTGGAAGGGGTAGGTGGGCAGGTCCAGATGGCGTGCCGGGGCGGGGGCGGGCAGGTGCCAGTCGACGGGCAGGCCGGAGGCGTGGAGGTGTGCGGCGGCGGTGAGGAGCGTGGTGTGCGCGGTGGTCGCGGTGCCGTTTTTGGGGCGGCGCATCAACGGCGCGAACGTGACCGTGTCGGTCCCGTCGAGGCTCTGGCGGGCCAGAGCGGTCAGTACCGCCTCCGGACCCACCTCCACCAGCCGCGACACCCCCAACCCGCGCACCGTGGCCAGACCGTCGGCGAACCGCACCGGCTCCCGCACATGCCGCACCCAGTACCCCGGATCCGTCAACTCCCCGGACACCAGCCCACCCGTCACATTCGAAACGACAGGAACCGACGGCTCCCGGAACGCGAGGGAAGCGGCAACCCCGGCGAACCGCTCCAGCATCGGCTCCATCAACCGCGAATGAAACGCATGCGACACCGGCAACCAACTACTACGCACCCCATGCTCCTGGGCGCGGGCAGCGACCGTCTCCAGCTCCCGCACAGCACCGGAGACCACGACCGCGGCGGGGCCGTTGACCGCCGCCACATCCACCCCCAGACCAGCGGTCAACTCCCCGGCCGTCTGAGGATTTGCGGCCAGGGCGAGCATCCCGCCACCGGCAGGCAGAGCCTGCATCAACGACCCACGCGCCACCACCAACCGCGCCGCATCCTCCAGACTCAACACCCCCGCAGCGAGCGCCGCGGAAATCTCCCCCACCGAATGCCCCACCACCACATCCGGCACCACACCCCAATGCCGCAACACCGCAACCAGACCGGCCTGCACCACAAACAAACCCGCCTGAGTGAACACCGTGGCATCCACCCCCGCCGGATCCTCCCCCCACACCACCTCACACAGAGGCCGCTCCAGATGCACATCCACCGCCGCACACGCCTCATCAAACCCCGCCGCAAACACCGGATCCGACCCGTGCAGCTCACGGCCCATACCCAGCCACTGCGAACCCTGCCCCGTAAACAACCACCCCGTACGCCCCGACACCACCCGCCCCACCACCGCACCCGGACCTGCGGACGCCAACGACGACGAACCCGGAACTGCGGACGCCAACGACGACAGCGCATCAATCGCCTCCTCCCGGCTGGACGCGATCACCACCGCCCGGTGCTCCAGCCCCGCCCGCCCACGAACCAGCGCCGACGCCACCTCCCCCACACCCACATCCGCACGCCCAGCCCACCAGGACGCCAACCGCCCCGCAGACTCAGCCAACGCCTCCGCCGACCGCGCCGACACCACCAACGCACTCCCGGCAACACCCTCCGGCCCGGCGGACTCCCCCATGGGGGAGTCCGGGTCCTCGGACGTGGTCAAGTCGTCGACAGCCGGGGCCTGTTCCACAATCACGTGGGCGTTGGTCCCGCTGATACCGAACGACGACACCGCCGCCCGCCGCGGCCGCTCCACCACCGGCCAATCCCTCGCCTCGGTGAGCAGCGACACCGCACCCGCCGACCAGTCCACCTGCGACGACGGCGCATCCACATGCAACGACGCCGGCATCACACCATGCCGCATCGCCTCCACCAACTTGATGACGCCGCTCACCCCGGCCGCGGCCTGGGCGTGACCCAGATTCGACTTCACCGACCCCAGGTACAGCGGCTCACCCGTCCGGTCCTGCCCATACGTCGCCAACAACGCCTGCGCCTCAATCGGATCACCCAACCGCGTGCCCGTCCCATGACCCTCCACCAGGTCCACATCGGCGGCGGACAGACCCGCATTGGCCAGTGCCTGCCGGATCACCCGCTGCTGCGACGGTCCATTCGGAGCCGTCAACCCATTTGACGCACCATCCTGATTGACCGCCGAACCCCGCACCACCGCCAGCACCGGATGCCCCAACCGCCGCGCATCCGACAACCGCTCCAACAGCAGCAAGCCGACGCCCTCCGACCAGCCGGTCCCGTCCGCCCCCTCCGCGAACGCCTTGCACCGCCCGTCCACCGACAACCCACGCTGCCGGCTGAACTCCACGAACATGGCCGGTGTAGCCATCACCGTGACGCCGCCTGCGACCGCCAGCGAGCACTCCCCCGAACGCAACGCCTGCGCCGCCAGGTGCAGCGCCACCAGCGACGACGAACACGCCGTATCCACCGTCACCGCCGGCCCCTCGAAACCGAACGAGTACGACACCCGGCCGGACACCACGCTGCCGCCGCTGCTGAGGTCGCCGTAGTCGTGGTACATCACGCCCGCGAAGACGCCCGTACGACTGCCCTTCAGCGTGCCGGGATCGATCCCGGCACGCTCGAACGACTCCCAGGCGGCCTCCAGGAAGATCCGCTGCTGCGGGTCCATGATCTGCGCCTCGTTGGGGCTGATTCCGAAGAACACCGGGTCGAACTGGTCCGCGTTGTGGAGGAAGGCGCCGCGCTCGGTGTAGCTCTTGCCCGGTGCGCCCGGTTCCGGATCGAAGAGACCGTCGAGATCCCAGCCACGGTTGGTCGGGAACGGCCCGACGGCGTCGACACCGTCGGCGACCAGCCGCCACAGGTCCTCCGGCGACGACACCCCGCCCGGATAGCGGCAGGCCATCGACACGATGACGATCGGCTCGTCCTGGTGCGCGGCTGCGCGGACGACGGCGGCGGCGGGCGCCTCCTCGACCGTGGAGCCGACGAGCATCTCGTCCAGCAGAGCTGCGACGGCGGACGCGTTCGGGTGGTCGAAGATCAGGGTGGCCGGCAGCCGCAGATCGGTGGCGGCGTTCAGCAGGTTGCGCAGTTCGACGGCGGCCAGCGAGTCGAAGCCCAGTTCCGAGAACGGGCGGTCCGGCTCGACGTCGTCCGCACCCGTGTGGCCGAGGATGGCGGCGACGCGGCTCCGGACGAGGTCCAGCAGACGACGGGCCCTGGCTACCGGGTCCAGCCCCGCCAGCACGGCGGCCAGCCCGGACGAGGCGGACACGGTGGACCGGGTCACCTTCCGCCGGCCGGCCGGTACGAGGCTGCGCAGCAGCGCCGGGAGCTCGTCGGTACGCGTACGCAGTGCAGCCCGGTCGACGGGCGTTGCCACGACCTGGGGCCGCCCGCAGGCGAGGGCGGCGTCGAACAGCGCGAGGCCGGTGTCCGCATCGAGCGGAGGCAGGCCGAGGCGCTCCAGCCGCTGCACGTCGGACTCGCCGAGCGCGCCGCCCATACCCTCGTTCCGCCAGAGGCCGTAGGCGAGCGCGGTTGCCGGAAGGCCCTGCCGCTGCCTGTGCTCGGCCAGGACGTCGAGGACGACATTGGCGGCGGCGTACGCGGACTGGCCGCCCGCGAGCAGCGAACCGCCGACGGAGGAGAACAGCACGAAGGCCGCGATCGGCAGCGATGCCGTCAGCTCGTGCAGATACCAGGCCGCATCAGCCTTGACCGCCAGGACCTGGCGGAGACGCTCCGGGGTCATGGCGGTGACCATGCCGTTGTCGGCGATGCCCGCCGCGTGCACGACACCCGTCAGGTCCCCGATACCGGCAACCACAGCGGCGAGCGCCGCCCGGTCCGCGACGTCACACGCCTCCACCCGCACACTCGCCCCGGCCCGCGTCAACTCCCCGACCAACTCCGCCGCACCCGGCGCATCGGCACCCCGCCGACTCACCAGGACCAACCGCTCCACACCACCGCTCACCACCAGATGCCGCGCCACCAAAGCACCCAACCCACCCGTACCACCCGTGATCAACACCGACCCACCACCCCAGCCGGGCACACCGTCCGGGGTCAGCTTCTCCAGGCACGGCACGAACCAGGCGCCGTCGCGGTAGGCGAGCTCGGTCTCTCCGGAGGCCGCGACGGCGGACCATTCTGTGGAGTCGAGGGCGGCGGGGGCGTCGACGTCGGCGAGGACGAAGCGTCCCGGGTTCTCGGCCTGCGCCGCGCGGACGAGACCCCAGACGGCGCCGGCCGCCGGGTTCTGCGGTCCGTCCGGCCCTACGGCGGCGCGGGTGAGCACCACCAGGGTGCGGCCCGACCCGTCGCCATCGGCGAGCCAGGTCTGAACTGCGGCCAGCGCGGCCTCGGCCGCGGCAGCGGCGGCCTCCGGGACCGGCGCCTCATGCGGTGTGCAGTCGCAGACCACGACCCGGTCCGCGACGGTCTCCAGGTCGTGGGGCACGACGGTCGGGACCGGCTCCGTCGCGTTCGACGTGCCAACCGTGACGGGCTTCCAGGCCACGCCGAACAGTGCGTCGGAGATGGGTGTGGCGGACGAGAAGTGGTCGGGCGCGATCGGGCGGGAGGCCACGGAGCCGATCGTGGCCACCGGCCGTCCGCTCTGATCGGCGACGGACACTGCCGAGGCGGGCTGTCCCTCGCGGCGCTGGATGCGCACCCGCAGTGCCCGGGAGCCGACGGCATGCAGCGCGACGTCGGTCCACGCGAAGGGCAGGAACGTCTGCCCCTCCGCTTCGTCGTCCCCGGCGATCAGGTCGACATGCAGAGCGGAGTCCAGCAGCGCCGGGTGCAGGCCGTAGCTTTCCGCTTCGGTCGAGTCGGGTAGTACGACCTCGGCGAACACGTCGTCACCTAGACGCCAGGCCGCGCGCAGGTTACGGAAGCTGGGTCCGTAGTGGTAGCCGCGCTCGGCCAGTCGCTCGTAGCCGCCCTCGATCGGGATCGGCTCGGCGCCGGCAGGTGGCCAGGCCTCGAGGTCGAAGCCGGCCGGCGTGCCCGCCGTCGACAGAACCGCCTGCGCGTGACAGGTCCAGTCGTCGGCATCGCCGCTGTCGTCCGGCCGCGAGTGGATACTGACGCCGTGCCGGCCGGTGTCGTCGGCCGCACCGACGCTGATCTGCACCTGGACGCCGCCGGACGCCGGGATGACGAGCGGGGCCTGCAGGGTCAGTTCCTCAAGCGTGGGGCAGCCGACCTCGTCACCTGCCCGTACCGACAGCTCTACGAAGCCGGTACCCGGGAAGATGATCGTCCCGTTGATGTCGTGGTCGGCGAGCCAGGGCTGGCTGTCCGGGGACAGCCGCCCGGTGAGGACCACACCACCGGTGTCGGCAATGGTGACAGCCGCACCCAGCAGCGGATGCCCGGTCGCGGACTGCCCCACATGGCGCGGATCGCTCCCCGCCACCACCGAGTCCTGCCAGTAGCGCCGGCGTTGGAAGGGGTAGGTGGGCAGGTCCAGATGGCGTGCGGGGGTGGGGGCGGGGAGGTGCCAGTCGACGGGCAGGCCGGAGGTGTGGAGGTGTGCGGCGGCGGTGAGGAGGGTGGTGTGCGCGGTGGTGCCGTTTTTGGGGCGTCGCATCAACGGCGCGAACGTGACCGTGTCGGTCTCGTCGAGGGACTGGCGGGCCAGAGCGGTCAGTACCGCCTCCGGACCCACCTCCACCAGCCGCGACACCCCCAACCCGCGCACCGTGGCCAGACCGTCGGCGAACCGCACCGGCTCCCGCACATGCCGCACCCAGTACCCCGGATCCGTCAACTCCCCGGACACCAGCCCACCCGTCACATTCGAGACGACAGGAACCGACGGCTCCCGGAACGCGAGGGAAGCGGCAACCCCGGCGAACCGCTCCAGCATCGGCTCCATCAACCGCGAATGAAACGCATGCGACACCGGCAACCAACTACTACGAATCCCATGCTCCTGGGCGCGGGCAGCGACCGTCTCCAGCTCCGGCACAGCACCGGAGACCACGACCGCGGCGGGGCCGTTGACCGCCGCCACATCCACCCCCAGACCAGCGGTCAACTCCCCGGCCGTCTGAGGATTTGCGGCCAGGGCGAGCATCCCGCCACCGGCAGGCAGAGCCTGCATCAACGACCCACGCGCCACCACCAGCCGCGCCGCATCCTCCAGACTCAACACCCCCGCAGCGAGCGCCGCGGAAATCTCCCCCACCGAATGCCCCACCACCACATCCGGCACCACACCCCAATGCCGCAACACCGCAACCAGACCGGCCTGCACCACAAACAGACCCGCCTGAGTGAACACCGTGGCATCCACCCCCGCCGGATCCTCCCCCCACACCACCTCCCGCAGAGGCCGCTCCAGATGCACATCCACCGCCGCACACGCCTCATCAAACCCCGCCGCAAACACCGGATCCGACCCGTGCAGCTCACGGCCCATACCCAGCCACTGCGAACCCTGCCCCGTAAACAACCACCCCGTACGCCCCGACACCACCCGCCCCACCACCGCACCCGGACCACCCGACGCCAACGACGACGAACCCGGAACTGCGGACGCCAACGACGACAGCGCATCAATCGCCTCCTCCCGGCTGGACGCGATCACCACCGCCCGGTGCTCCAGCCCCGCCCGCCCACGAACCAGCGCCGACGCCACCTCCCCCACACCCACATCCGCACGCCCAGCCCACCAGGACGCCAACCGCCCCGCAGACTCAGCCAACGCCTCCGCCGACCGCGCCGACACCACCACGGCAACAGCCTCCGGCCCGGCGGAATCCTCCATGGGGGAGTCCGGGTCCTCGGACGTGGGCAAGTCGTCGACAGCCGGGGCCTGTTCCACAATCACGTGAGCGTTGGTCCCGCTGATACCGAACGACGACACCGCCGCCCGCCGCGGCCGCCCCACCACCGGCCAATCCCTCGCCTCGGTCAGCAGCGACACCGCACCCGCCGACCAGTCCACCTGCGACGACGGCGCATCCACATGCAACGACGCCGGCATCACACCATGCCGCATCGCCTCCACCAACTTGATCACACCCGCCACACCCGCAGCCGCCTGCGTATGCCCCAGATTCGACTTCACCGAACCCAAATACAACGGCTCACCCGCACGCCCCTGCCCATACGTCGCCAACAACGCCTGCGCCTCAATCGGATCACCCAACCGAGTACCCGTCCCATGCCCCTCCACCAGGTCGACCTGGTCCGCACCGACCTGCGCATTGGCCAACGCCTGCCGGATCACCCGCTGCTGCGACGGACCATTCGGAGCCGTCAACCCATTCGACGCACCATCCTGATTGACCGCACTCCCCCGCACCACCGCCAGCACCGGATGCCCCAACCGCCGCGCATCCGACAACCGCTCCACCAGCAACAGGCCGACACCCTCACCCCAACCCGTACCGTCCGCCCCCTCCGCGAACGCCTTGCACCGACCATCCACCGACAACCCACGCTGCCGACTGAACTCCACAAACGTCTCCGGCGTCGACATCACCGTCACACCACCGGCCAACGCCAGCGAACACTCCCCCGAACGCAACGCCTGCGCCGCCAGATGCAACGCCACCAACGACGACGAACACGCCGTATCCACCGTCACCGCCGGCCCCTCCAACCCGAAGACGTAAGAGACCCGACCGGAGGCGATGGCACCGGTCGCGGCGTTGTACGGGTAGTCGTGATACATCACGCCCGCGAAGACACCCGTACGACTGCCCTTCAGCGTCCCGGGATCAATACCGGCCCGCTCGAACGCCTCCCAGGACGCCTCCAGCAACAGACGCTGCTGCGGGTCCATGATCTGGGCCTCGCTGGGACTTATGTTGAAGAAGGCCGGGTCGAACTGGTCGGCCTCGTGCAGGAAGCCACCCTCCCGCGTGTAGGACTTGCCCTCGACGCCGGGCTCCGGGTCGTAGATACCGGCCACGTCCCAGCCACGGTCGGCCGGGAACGGCGACACCCCGTCGCGCCCCTCGGCGACCAGCCGCCACAGATCCTCCGGCGACGACACCCCGCCCGGATAACGGCAGGCCATCGACACGATCGCGATCGGCTCCCGGCTGTCCGCCGTGATTTTGCGCAGCTGCCCACGCAGCCGCTCGGTCTCCTTGACGGACGCACGCAGCGCCGTGACGAGCTTCTCGTCGGTTCCGGTCATCGGAGCCTCACACATCCTCGGCGATGTCGTCGAAGTCGGCGCCATTGAGCGCCAGACTGATCAGCGCGTCCGCGTCCATGGTGTCGACGTCTGCGTCGACGTCCCCGGCATCGCTGGACGGAGCGGCGGTGCCCGGGCCGGAGTGGCCGGCGAGTTGGAGCAGGCTGTCGAGCAGCCCGGCATCACGCAGCCTGGTGAGCGGAATCCGCTGCAGGGCCAGCCTCACGTGCTGTTCGGCGGAGTCGTCGGACTCGGCGTCGGGGAAGAGCTGCTCGGCCAGGAAGGCGGCCAGACTCGCCGTGGTCGGGTAGTCGAAGCTCAGCGTGGCCGGCAACCGCAGCCCGGTGGCCGTACCCAGCCCGTTGCGGAACTCGACGGCGGCCAGTGAGTCGAAGCCCATCTCGCTGAACGGACGCTGCGTGTCGATCGCCTCGGCACCGGCGTAGCCGAGCAGCGTTGCCGCGTGCCCGCGCACCAGATCGGAGAGCCGGTCCAGCCGCTCGGCGGGGGCGAGACCGGTCAGCCGGTCTCGCAGGGCAGCACCAGGGTCGGCGCCGGCCGCGGCCTGGCGGCGGCCCGGTACCCGGATCAGACTGCGCAGCAGGTCGGGTACCTCGCCCTCACCGGAGGCGGAGGTGTCGAGCAGCATCGGTACGAGAAGGGCCCGGTCGGAGCTGCCCGCAAGGTCGAAGAGCTCGGTGCCCTTCTTCTCGGGGAGCGGGTCGATTCCTGCCCGCCGGAGACGCTGGAGGTCGGCCTCTCCGAGCTCGCCCGCCATGCCGCCGTCGAGCGACCACAGGCCCCAGGCCAGCGACTGAGCTGCCAGTCCTGCCGCCCGGCGGTGCGAGGCGAGCGCGTCGAGCAGCGCGTTCGCCGCGGCGTAGTTGCCCTGTCCTGGTGCGCCGAGGACCCCTGCCGCCGAGGAGAAGAGGACGAAGGCCGAGAGGTCCGTGTCACGGGTCAGTTCGTGCAGGTTCAGCGCTGCGTCGGCCTTGGGCCGGAAGACCGTGTCGACGCGCTCGGGCGTCAGTGACGAGGTCACGCCGTCGTCGAGCACACCGGCGGAGTGGACGACCGCAGTGAGCGGGGCGTCGTCCGGGATCGTGGCCAGCACCTGGGCGAGCGCCGCACGGTCGGCGACATCGCAGGCGGCCACCTGAACGTCCGCACCCAGTCCGGTGAGTTCCTCGACGAGGTCCGGCATTCCCGGCGCGGCCGCGCCCCGGCGGCTGACCAGCAGCAGCCGACGTACCCCCCGTTCGGTGACGAGGTGGCGGGCGAAGACCTGTCCGAGGTTGCCGGTCGCGCCGGTGATGAGCACGGTGCCGCCGCCGAAGTCGGCGGCCGGCGGCGGCGTCGCAGGGACCGTCGCCCGGAGCAGGCGGGCGGCGAACACCTCGCCCTCGCGGATGGCCAGCTGTGACTCGTCCAGCCCGGCCAGGGCCTCGAGCGGGAGGGCGTCGGTCGGGACGTCGGTGTCGCTGTCCGCGTCGATCAGGACGATCCGGCCCGGGTTCTCCGCCTGTGCCGAGCGGACCAGTCCGCGGACGGCGGCGGCGGCGAGATCCGACACGGCCTCGCCCGCGACCGACACCGCGCCTCGGGTGAGGACAACGAGCGTCGCCTCGGACGAGCGCGGGTCGGCGAGCCATTCCTGCAACGCGGCCAGCGCAGTGTGCACGGCCGCGCGGGGCTCCTCCCCACCGCCGGCCCGCAGCACGACGCACTCCGGCAGCTCGCCCTCGGCTGGGATCGCGCCCAGCTCGACCATCGGGCGGCCGGCTGCCTCATCACTGACCGGCTTGAGCGGCCCGCGCGGGATCCAGCCCAACTCGTACAGGTTGTCGGCGGTGGGTGCCGGCGCGTCCAGCGACCCGGCGGACAGCTCACGCAGCGCAAGCGACCCGACAGAGATCACCGGATGTCCGGCTGGATCCCACGCCTGCAACCGCACCGCGAGGCCGTCGAGAGTGAGCCGGACTCGCAGCTGGGTCGGTCGTTCGGCCAGCAGGGTGACGCCGGACCAGGCGAACGGCAGCCGTACGGTCGTCCCGCCGCCGCTGTCGAGCAGGGCCACGGCCTGCAAAGCGGCGTCCAGCAGGGCCGGGTGAACGGTGTGTGCCGAGACGTCGATTTCCTCGGGCAGCGCGATCTCTGCGTAGACGTCGTCGCCGTGCCGCCAGGCCGCGCGCAGGCCCTGGAACGCCGGACCGTACTGCAGTCCCAGCTCGTGCAGCTCCGCGTAACCGTCGGAAACGTCGATCGGCTTGGCCTCCGCCGGCGGCCAGCTGCCAAGATCGTCCACTGCCGGGCTTGTGCTGCGTGTGGTGAGGGTGCCGGTGGCGTGGGTGGTCCAGTCGGTGTCCTGGCCGGGACGGGAGTGGATGGAAACCTCGGCCTGCTCCCCCGCCCGGACCACCTGCACCTGTACGTCCACACCACCATGCCCGGGCAGCACCAGCGGATCACTGATCACCAGCTCCGCCACCTCCCCGTACCCCGTCAGATCAGCAGCATGAACCGCCATGTCCAGGAAAGCCGTACCCGGAACAATCACCACCCCACCGACCGCGTGATCAGCCAGCCACGGATGACCACCCAGACCCACACGCCCCGACAGCACCGTCGCCGCACCATCCGCCGTACTCACCACCGCCGCCAGCAACGCATGACCCGCATCACCCAACCCCGCCCCACCCACACCATTGGTGACGGCGGCCGATGACGACTCCGACAACCAGTACCGCCGGCGTTGGAAGGGGTAGGTGGGCAGGTCCAGATGGCGTGCGGGGGTGGGGGCGGGCAGGTGCCAGTCGACGGGCACACCCGAGGCGTGGAGGTGTGCGGCGGCGGTGAGGAGGGTGGTGTGCGCGGTGGTGCCGTTTTTGGGGCGGCGCATCAACGGCGCGAACGTGACCGTGTCGGTTTCGTCGAGGGACTGGCGGGCCAGGGCGGTCAGTACCGCCTCCGGACCCACCTCCACCAGCCGCGACACCCCCAACCCGCGCACCGTGGCCAGACCGTCGGCGAACCGTACCGGCTCCCGCACATGCCGCACCCAGTACGACGGATCCGTCAACTCCCCGGACACCAGCCCACCCGTCACATTCGAGACGACAGGAACCGACGGCTCCCGGAACGTGAGGGAAGCGGCAACCCCGGCGAACCGCTCCAGCATCGGCTCCATCAACCGCGAATGAAACGCATGCGACACCGGCAACCAACTACTACGCACCCCATGCTCCTCGGCGCGGGCAGCGACCGTCTCCAGCTCCCGCAGACCACCGGAGACCACGATCGCGGCGGGGCCGTTGACCGCCGCCACATCCACCCCCAGACCCGCGGTCAGCTCCCCGGCCCGGTCAACCTCACAGGCCAGGGCGAGCATCCCGCCACCGGCAGGCAGAGCCTGCATCAACGACCCACGCGCCACCACCAGCCGCGCCGCATCCTCCAGACTCAACACCCCCGCAGCCCAAGCCGCGGAAATCTCCCCCACCGAATGCCCCACCACCACATCCGGCACCACACCCCAATGCCGCAACACCGCAACCAGACCGGCCTGCACCACAAACAAACCCGCCTGAGTGAACACCGTGGCATCCACCCCCGCCGGATCATCCCCCCACACCACCTCCCGCAGAGGCCGCTCCAGATGCACATCCACCGCCGCACACGCCTCATCAAACCCCGCCGCAAACACCGGATTACAGGCATACAGCTCACGGCCCATACCCAGCCACTGCGAACCCTGCCCCGTAAACAACCACCCCGTACGCCCCGACAACACCCGCCCCACCACCGCACCCGAACCACCCGACGCCAACGACGACGAACCCGGAACTGCGGACGCCAACGACGACAGCGCATCAATCGCCTCCTCCCGGCTGGACGCGATCACCACCGCCCGGTGCTCCAGCCCCGCCCGCCCACGAACCAGCGCCGACGCCACCTCCCCCACACCCACATCCGCACGCCCAGCCCACCAGGACGCCAACCGCCCCGCAGACTCCACCAACGCCTCCGCAGACCGCGCCGACACCACCAACGCACTCCCGGCAACACCCTCCGGCCCGGCGGAATCCCCCATGGGGGAGTCCGGGTCCTCGGACGTGGGCAAGTCGTCGACAGCCGGGGGTTGTTCGAGGATGACGTGGGCGTTGGTTCCGCTGATGCCGAACGAGGACACCGCCGCCCGCCGCGGCCGCTCCACCACCGGCCAATCCCTCGCCTCGGTCAGCAGCGACACCGCACCCGCCGACCAGTCCACCTGCGACGACGGCGCATCCACATGCAACGACGCCGGCATCACACCATGCCGCATCGCCTCCACCAACTTGATGACGCCGCTCACCCCGGCCGCGGCCTGGGCGTGACCCAGATTCGACTTCACCGAACCCAGATACAACGGCTCACCCGTCCGGTCCTGCCCATACGTCGCCAACAACGCCTGCGCCTCAATCGGATCACCCAACCGCGTGCCCGTCCCATGACCCTCCACCAGGTCCACATCGGCGGCGGACAGACCCGCATTGGCCAGTGCCTGCCGGATCACCCGCTGCTGCGACGGACCATTCGGAGCCGTCAACCCATTTGACGCACCATCCTGATTGACCGCCGAACCCCGCACCACCGCCAGCACCGGATGCCCCAACCGCCGCGCATCCGACAACTTCTCGACCAAGAACAGGCCGACGCCCTCCGACCAGCCGGTCCCGTCCGCCGCCTCCGCGAACGCCTTGCACCGGCCGTCCGCCGACAGCCCACGCTGCCGGCTGAACTCCACAAACGTCTCCGGCGTCGACATCACCGTGACGCCGCCGGCAAGCGCCAGCGAGCACTCCCCGGAACGCAACGCCTGCGCCGCCAGGTGCAGCGCCACCAGCGACGACGAACACGCCGTATCCACCGTCATCGACGGGCCCTCGAGCCCGAAGACGTAGGAGAGCCGACCGGAGGCGATGGCACCGGTCGCGGCGTTGTGGGGGTAGTCGTGATACATCACGCCCGCGAAGACACCCGTACGACTGCCCTTCAGCGTCCCGGGATCGATTCCGGCCCGCTCGAACGCCTCCCAGGACGCCTCCAGCAACAGACGCTGCTGCGGGTCCATGATCAGGGCTTCGTTGGGGCTGATCCCGAAGAAGTCGCCGTCGAAGAGGTCGGCGTCGTACAGGAAGCCGCCGTTGTCGACGTAGGAGGTGTCCGGCACCGTCCGGCTCGGGTCGACCAGCTGGGCGATGTCCCAGCCGCGGTTGGTCGGGAACGGCGACACAGCATCGCGTCCCTCGGCGACCAGCCGCCACAGATCCTCCGGCGACGACACCCCGCCCGGGAACCGGCAGGCCATCGACACGATGACGATCGGCTCGTCGTCCTCAGCGGTACTCGTCCGGCGCACGACGGACGGAGCGGCAGCGGCCGATCCCACAGCCTCCTCCCGCAGAAAGCGGGCCAGGACCGCCGGCTCGGGGTGGTCGAAGACCAGGGTGGCCGGCAGCCGCAGGCCGGTGGCGGCGTTGATCCGGTTCCGCAGTTCGACACCCGCCAGAGAGTCGAAACCCATGTCCCGGAACGCCTTGGTCGCCTCGACGGCGGCGAGGTCCGGGTACTCCAGCACGGCCGCGGCCTCGCGGCGGACCAGCGTCAGCAGGGTCTGCTCCCACTCGGCCTCTGGGACGTCCCGCAACAGCTGACGGAGGGCCGACGCCCCGGCCGGGTGACCGGTCCCGGAGCGGCGGCGTCGAACGGGCGCCAGAGTACGGAACATCGCAGGCAGCGACTCCGGTTCGCGGCGCAGTTCGGCCAGGCCGAGCCGGAGGGGAACGACGAGAGCCCGGTCGCACCGCAGCGCGGCATCGAGCATGGCCAGGCCCTGCTCCGCGGTGTGGCCGAGCAGCCCGCCGGAGGAGACCGGTTCATCCGAGTCGGCCATGCCGTCGGCGACCGCCCACATGCCCCAGGCGAGTGAGATCCCGGGCAGCCCCTGTGAGCGCCGGGTCTCGGCAAGCGCGTCGAGCAGTGTGTTCGCCGCCGCGTAGTTGCCCTGGCCCGGTGCGCCGAGCAGGCCGGATGCGGAGGAGAACAGTACGAACGCCGACAGGTCGGCGTTGCTGGTGAGTTCGTGCAAGTGAAGGGCTGCGTCGGCCTTGGCGGCCAGCACCGTGTCCAGTCGCTCCGGCGTCAGGGAGGGGATGACACCGTCGTCCAGCACGCCGGCCGCGTGCACGACCGCGGTCAGCGGCGCGTTGGCCGGGACTCCGGCCAGCAGGTGCGCCACCTCGTCCCGGTCGGAGAGGTCGCACGCGGTGGCAGTGACCTCTGCGCCCAGCCCGACGAGTTCGTCGAGCAGCTCGGTCGCGCCCGGAGTCTGCGCGCCGCGGCGGCCGACCAGCAACAGTCGGCGTACGCCGTGCTTGCTCACCAGGTGCCGGGAGACGCGTCGGCCCAGCGCGCCGAAGGCGCCGGTCACCAGCGTCGTTCCGTGCTCGGCGAAGGCGGGCGACGTCTCGGCCGGGACGGGGAGAGCGGCGAGCCGGGCGGCGAACAAGCGCCCGTCACGCAGGGCGAGTTGCGGCTCGTCGGCGGCGGCGGCCAGCCCAAGAGCGTCTATGTCGATGTCAGCGTCGACTTCGGTGTCGGTGCCGGTGTCGATCAGGATGAAGCGGTCCGGGTTCTCCGACTGCGCCGAGCGGACCAGACCCCAGACCGCGGCGCCCGCCAGGTCGGAAACCGTCTCCCCCGCAGCGGGGACCGCGCCCTGGGTCGCCACTAACAGGCTGGCCCCGGCCAGGCGAGGGTCAGACAGGAACTGCTGGAGAACGGTGAGGACGCGGGCGGTGCGGGCATGGACATCCGTGACGACGTCCTCGGCATCGCGGCTCGTACGCAGCACCACGACCCCCGTCGGCGTAGCCGCCGGGTCGAGTGCATCCCACTCCTGAACGGCCAGCGGCTCGGGCGGCGTCGCCACCGGAACCCAGGTCAGTTGATAGAGAGGCGGCGTCCCGTCGGGCTGCTGATCGAGGCCCGCCAGCGGGCGCAGGGCAAGGGAGTCGACGCTTGCCACCGGATGACCGGTCTGGTCGGTTATGCGCAGCGCGACCTCATTGGCGGCGAGGGGCCTGATCCGCACCCGGAGCGCGGCGGCCCCGCTGCTTTGCAGCTCGAAGCCGGACCAGCTGAAGGGCAGCGCTGCCGCGCCGCCGTTCGCCGACGAGAGCGCAACGGCGTGCAGCGCCGCGTCGAGCACGGCGGGGTGCAGGCCGAAGCGTGCACCTGCCTGCGCATCCGCCAGGGCCACGTCGGCGAACACTTCGTCGTCGAGTCGCCAGGCCCGGCGCAAGCCCTGGAACACCGGGCCGTACCGCAGTCCGGACTCGGCGAGGTCGGGATACAGCGCGTCGATGTCGATGCTCTGAGCCCCTGAGGGCGGCCACTCGGTGTCGTTCGATTCCGTCGGCTGTGAGGCGGCGGCGGAAAGGGTGCCACTTGCATGCCGCACCCACTGCTCGGGAGCATCCGACGCCGTGGAGCTCGAGTAGACGCCGACTGGGTGGAGGCCGTGCTCGTCGGCGGGTCCGACGGTGACCTGGACCTGGACGGCGCCCGGCTCGGGCAGCACGAGCGGGGCGTGCAGCGTCAGCTCCTCGACCCGTCGGCAGCCGACCTGGTCACCCGCGCGCACCACGAGTTCGAGCATGCCCGTGCCCGGGAAGAACACCTCGTCGCCGACGCGGTGGTCGGCGAGCCAGGGCTGCGTATCGACGGACAGCCGTCCGGTGAGCAGGGCGCCGCCGGTGTCGGCAACGGTGACGGCCGCACCCAGCAAGGGGTGTTGGGTCACGTCGAGGCCGGCCGCGCCGACGTCGGTGGACGAGACGGTGGGCTCGACCCAGTAGCGCCGGCGTTGGAAGGGGTAGGTGGGCAGGTCCAGATGGCGTCCCGGGGTGGGGGCGGGGAGGTGCCAGTCGACGGGCAGGCCGGAGGCGTGGAGGTGTGCGGCGGCGGTGAGGAGGGTGGTGTGCGCGGTGGTGCCGTTTTTGGGGCGGCGCATCAACGGCGCGAACGTGACCGTGTCGGTTTCGTCGAGGCTCTGGCGGGCCAGGGCGGTCAGTACCGCCTCCGGACCCACCTCCACCAGCCGCGACACCCCCAACCCGCGCACCGTGGCCAGACCATCCGCGAACCGCACCGGCTCCCGCACATGCCGCACCCAGTACCCCGGATCCGTCAACTCCCCGGACACCAGCCCACCCGTCACATTCGAAACGACAGGAACCGACGGCTCCCGGAACGCGAGGGAAGCGGCAACCCCGGCGAACCGCTCCAGCATCGGCTCCATCAACCGCGAATGAAACGCATGCGACACCGGCAACCAACTACTACGCACCCCATGCTCCTGGGCGCGGGCAGCGACCGTCTCCAGCTCCCGCACAGCACCGGACACGACGATCGCGGCGGGGCCGTTGACCGCCGCCACATCCACCCCCAGACCCGCGGTCAACTCCCCGGCCGTCTGAGGATTTGCGGCCAGGGCGAGCATCCCGCCACCGGCAGGCAGAGCCTGCATCAACGACCCCCGCGCCACCACCAACCGCGCCGCATCCTCCAGACTCAACACCCCCGCAGCCCAAGCCGCGGAAATCTCCCCCACCGAATGCCCCACCACCACATCCGGCACCACACCCCAATGCCGCAACACCGCAACCAGACCGGCCTGCACCACAAACAGACCCGCCTGAGTGAACACCGTGGCATCCACCCCCGCCGGATCATCCCCCCACACCACCTCACACAGAGGCCGCTCCAGATGCACGTCCACCGCCGCACACGCCTCATCAAACCCCGCCGCAAACACCGGATCCGACCCGTGCAGCTCACGGCCCATACCCAGCCACTGCGAACCCTGCCCCGTAAACAACCACCCCGTACGCCCCGACACCACCCGCCCCACCACCGCACCCGGACCTGCGGACACCGAAGACCCCGTGCCACCGGACGCCAACGACGACAGGGCATCAATCGCCTCCTCCCGGCTGGACGCGATCACCACCGCCCGGTGCTCCAGCCCCGCCCGCCCACGAACCAGCGCCGACGCCACCTCCCCCACACCCACATCCGCACGCCCAGCCCACCAGGACGCCAACCGCCCCGCAGACTCAGCCAACGCCTCCGCAGACCGCGCCGACACCACCAACGCACTCCCGGCAACAGCCTCCGGCCCGGCGGAATCCTCCATGGGGGAGTCCGGGTCCTCGGACGTGGTCAAGTCGTCGACAGCCGGGGCCTGTTCCACAATCACGTGAGCGTTGGTCCCGCTGATACCGAACGACGACACCGCCGCCCGCCGCGGCCGCCCCACCACCGGCCAATCCCTCGCCTCGGTCAGCAGCGACACCGCACCCGCCGACCAGTCCACCTGCGACGACGGCGCATCCACATGCAACGACGCCGGCATCACACCATGCCGCATCGCCTCCACCAACTTGATCACACCCGCCACACCCGCAGCCGCCTGCGTATGCCCCAGATTCGACTTCACCGAACCCAAATACAGCGGCTCACCCGCACGCCCCTGCCCATACGTCGCCAACAACGCCTGCGCCTCAATCGGATCGCCCAACCGAGTACCCGTCCCATGGGCCTCGACCACATCCACATCGGCAGCGGACAGACCCGCATTGGCCAGTGCCTGCCGGATCACCCGCTGCTGCGACGGACCATTCGGCGCCGTCAACCCATTCGACGCACCATCCTGATTGACCGCACTGCCCCGCACCACCGCCAGCACCGGATGCCCCAACCGCCGCGCATCCGACAACCGCTCCAGCAACAACAGCCCCGCACCCTCACCCCAACCCGTACCGTCCGCCCCCTCCGCGAACGCCTTGCACCGACCATCCGAAGCCAGTCCGCCCTGCTTGCTGAAACCGACGAACGCCCCGGCCGTCGACATGATCATGACGCCGCCGGCCAGCGCCAGCGAGCACTCCCCCGAACGCAGAGCCTGTGCCGCCAGATGCATAGCCACCAACGACGACGAACACGCCGTATCCACCGTCACCGCCGGCCCCTCCAGCCCGAAGGTGTACGCGACCCGCCCGGCCAGCACAGACGCGGCGGTCGACGTCGCCTGGTAGGTCTGCGCCAGTTCGGGTGCGCTCTCGAGCAAGTAGCCGTAGTCCTGGAGACCGGAGCCGACAAAGGTGCCGACCCGCTCGCCCTTCATCGTGTGGACGTCTATTCCGGCGAGTTCGAAGGCTTCCCACGCCGTCTCCAGCAACAGCCGCTGCTGCGGGTCCATCGCGACCGCCTCGCGCGGCGATATGTCGAAGAAGCCCGGCTCGAACAGCGTGGCGTCGGAGACAAAGCCGCCCCGGGTGACGTAGCTGCTTCCGGTGGAGGAGTCCGCCGGGTCTGCGGGCTCCTCCACCCGAACCTGCCAGCCGCGGTCGTTCGGGAAGTCCGATGTCGCGTCGACGCCGTCGCGTACCAAGCGCCACAGATCGTCGGCTGAGTTCACCGAGCCGGGGTACCGGCAGCTCATCGCGACGATGGCGATGGGCTCCTGCTCCCGGAGCTCGACCTCGGCCAGGCGCTGCCGGGTCCGGGCGAGGTCGGCCGTGACCCGCTTGAGGTAGTCGAGGAGCTTGTCGTCAGTGGACATCGGTTCCGCCGCTTCCTTGGGTCAGTTGCTCGCGCCGAGACCGAGCTGACTGTCGATGAAGTCGAAGACGTCATCCGCGCTGGCCGACTCCAGCCGGCCGGCCAGCTCACCGCCTTCGGTGGGACTGCTGAGCCGTGTGAGCACGGACTGCAGCCTCGCCGCAGCGCCGGACGTCGCGAGGTCGTTAGGCGCCATCGTCTCGATCGCCCGCTCCAGCCCGGCCAGGTGCTCGTCGAGCATCGCGGCGGCCTGCTCGGCCGGATCGGGGCAGAGCTTCGAGCGCAGGTGCTCGGCCAGGGCGGCGGGGCTGGCGAAGTCGAAGGCGAGAGTGCTGGGCAGCGAGAGGCCAGTGGCTCTGCCCAGCCCACCGCGCAGCTCGACGGCCGTGACCGAGTCGAAGCCGAGGTCGGCGAAGGGCCGGTCGAGGTTGAGCGTGGACGGGTCGGAGTAGGCGAGAACAGTCGCCACCTGCGTACGCACCATGTCCAGCAGGGCATGCAGCTGGCCCGCAGGCGGCAGTGCGGCGAGTGTGCGGGCCAGCTCGGAGGTACTGCTTTCGTCGGCGGCCGAGCCACCGAGCGCGGCGCTCACCTCGGGCAGGGCGTCGAGCAACGGGCGCGGACGGGAGAGCGTGAACGTGGGCGCGAACCGCGCCCAGTCGAAGTCGGCCACCACCTGGTGCGTGGGGGCCACGCCGCCGGCGTGACGCAGCGTTCGCAGCGCGGTCGCGGTCACCATGGGCGGTGCGCCTATGCGGCGCATGTACTCCTCGGCCTCGGCGTCGAGCATGCCGGTGTCGAGCGGCCCCCAGGCCATCGCGGTGGCCGGCCGGCCGCGGTGGCGCCGTTCCTGGACGAAGCCGTCCAGGAACGCGTTGCCCGCGCTGTAGGCGGTCTGATTGACACTGCCCCACACCGCGGCGCCCGAGGAGAAGACCACGAACGCATCGAGCGGACGGTCACCGACGGCCTCGTCCAGCGCCAGCGCGCCGGCCACCTTGGCCCGGATCACATCGGTGAACTCCTCGGCCGACAGCTCCGTCAGGGGAGCCAGCCGCTGCGACTGCCCGGCGGCGTGGACCACACCGGTCAGCGGCAGGTCGGCGGGGATATCGTCGATCAGCCGGCGCAGGGCGTTTGCGTCGGCGGCGTCGCAGGCGGCCAGGGTGACCGGTGTGCCCGCCTCGGTGAGTTCAGCGGCCAGCGCCGCGGCCTCGGGCGACGAGCCACCGCGGCGGCTGGCCAGCACTATGTGCTCGGCACCGTTGTCGGCGAGCCACCGGGCGACCTCACTGCCGACACCACCGGTGCCGCCGGTGACCAGGACGGTGCCGCGCGGCCGCCACATCGATGCGATCGGGTCCTCGATACAGGCGTGCCGCAGGCGGCGGCCGTGGGCCGTTCCGTCCCGGACGGCGACCTGGTCCTCGGTGCCGTCGGCGAGCACTCCGCAGAGCGCGTCGACGTCGGCCTCGCCGAATGTGGCAGAGAGGTCGACTATCCCGCCCCAGATGTCGGGGTGGTCGAGCGCCGTGCCGACGGCCACGCCCCAGAGCGCCGCCTGGTCCGCGGCGGTGACCTCACCCGGGTCGGCGACGGCGACCGCGCCGGTCGTGACACACCAGAGCCGTGTGCCGAGTTCGACGTCCAGGACGGCTTGGACGGCGGCGATGGTGGCAAGCAGACCATGCGTTGCGGCGGGCGAGTCCCCGGGGCGGCGCTCACCGCCGAGCAGGGACACGATGCCCGCCGGCGCCGGTCCGTCGGCCAGCTTCGCGCGGAGCAATCCGGCGATGTCGTCTCGGTCGGCTTCCGGTACGTCGATGACGGTCGGCCGGGCATCGGACCGTGCCATGCCGGCGAAGACGCTGTAGCCCACCACGTCATCGCTGCCGGCCGGGACGAGCAGCCACCAGTCGCCGGTCAGGGTCGCGGGCCCGGTCGTGGTCGACGGCTCCCAACCGACCTCGTAGCGCCACTCGTCGAGGAGCTGCCGCGCACGGTCCTCGGCGTGCAGCGGGGGCGTCGGCGCGTCGGCCCAGTACCGCCGGCGTTGGAAGGGGTAGGTGGGCAGGTCCAGATGGCGTGCGGGGGCGGGGGCGGGCAGGTGCCAGTCGACGGGCACACCCGAGACGTGGAGGTGTGCGGCGGCGGTGAGGAGGGTGGTGTGCGCGGTGGTGCCGTTTTTGGGGCGGCGCATCAACGGCGCGAACGTGACCGTGTCGGTCTCGTCGAGGCTCTGGCGGGCCAGAGCGGTCAGTACCGCCTCCGGACCCACCTCCACCAGCCGCGACACCCCCAACCCGCGCACCGTGGCCAGACCATCGGCGAACCGCACCGGCTCCCGCACATGCCGCACCCAGTACGACGGATCCGTCAACTCCCCGGACACCAGCCCACCCGTCACATTCGAAACGACAGGAACCGACGGCTCCCGGAACGTGAGGGAAGCGGCAACCCCGGCGAACCGCTCCAGCATCGGCTCCATCAACCGCGAATGAAACGCATGCGACACCGGCAACCAACTACTACGAATCCCATGCTCCTCGGCCCGGGCAGCGACCGTCTCCAGGTCCGGCACAGCACCGGAGACCACGATCGCGGCGGGGCCGTTGACCGCCGCCACATCCACCCCCAGACCTGCGGTCAACTCCCCGGCCCGGTCAACCTCACAGGCCAGGGCGAGCATCCCGCCACCGGAAGGCAGAGCCTGCATCAACGACCCACGCGCCACCACCAGCCGCGCCGCATCCTCCAGACTCAACACCCCCGCAGCCCAAGCCGCGGAAATCTCCCCCACCGAATGCCCCACCACCACATCCGGCACCACACCCCAATGCCGCAACACCGCAACCAGACCGGCCTGCACCACAAACAGACCCGCCTGAGTGAACACCGTGGCATCCACCCCCGCAGGATCATCGCCCCACACCACCTCCCGCAGAGGCCGCTCCAGATGCACATCCACCGCCGCACACGCCTCATCAAACCCCGCCGCAAACACCGGATTACAGGCATGCAGTTCACGGCCCATACCCAGCCACTGCGAACCCTGCCCCGTAAACAACCACCCCGTACGCCCCGACACCACCCGCCCCACCACCGCACCCGGACCTGCGGACACCGAAGACCCCGTGCCACCGGACGCCAACGACGACGAACCCGGAACTGCGGACGCGAACGACGACAGGGCATCAATCGCCTCCTCCCGGCTGGACGCGATCACCACCGCCCGGTGCTCCAGCCCCGCCCGCCCACGAACCAGCGCCGACGCCACCTCCCCCACACCCACATCCGCACGCTGCTCCCACCAGGACGCCAACCGCCCCGCAGACTCCACCAACGCCTCCGCAGACCGCGCCGACACCACCACGGCAACAGCATCCGGCCCGGCGGAATCCTCCAGCGCGGGCACAGGCTGACCCTCGGACGTGGGCAAGTCGTCGACAGCCGGGGGTTGTTCGATGATCACGTGGGCGTTGGTTCCGCTGATGCCGAACGAGGACACCGCCGCCCGCCGCGGCCGCCCCACCACCGGCCACGTACGGGCATCCGTCAACAGCGACACCGCACCCGCCGACCAGTCCACCTGCGACGACGGCGCATCCACATGCAACGACGCCGGCATCACACCATGCCGCATCGCCTCCACCAACTTGATCACACCCGCCACACCCGCAGCCGCCTGCGTATGCCCCAGATTCGACTTCACCGAACCCAGATACAACGGCTCACCCGCACGCCCCTGCCCATACGTCGCCAACAACGCCTGCGCCTCAATCGGATCGCCCAACCGAGTACCCGTCCCATGGGCCTCGACCACATCCACATCGGCAGCGGACAGACCCGCATTGGCCAGTGCCTGCCGGATCACCCGCTGCTGCGACGGACCATTCGGCGCCGTCAACCCATTCGACGCACCATCCTGATTGACCGCACTGCCCCGCACCACCGCCAGCACCGGATGCCCCAACCGCCGCGCATCCGACAACCGCTCCAGCAACAACAGCCCCGCACCCTCACCCCAACCCGTACCGTCCGCCCCCTCCGCGAACGCCTTGCACCGACCATCCACCGACAACCCACGCTGCCGGCTGAACTCCACAAAAGCGTCGGGAGCGGACATGACGTTCACGCCGCCGGCCAGCGCCAGCGAGCACTCCCCCGAACGCAGAGCCTGTGCCGCCAAGTGCATAGCCACCAACGACGACGAACACGCCGTATCCACCGTCACCGCCGGCCCCTCCAGCCCGAAGGAGTACGACACCCGGCCGGAGGCGATGGAGCCCATGTTCGCGTTGCCCGGGTAGTCGTGGTAGACCAGCCCGGCGAAGACGCCCGTGCGGCTGCCGCGGACCGAGGTGGGATCGATGCCCGCTGCCTCGAAGGCCTCCCAGGCCAGTTCGAGCAGCAGCCGCTGCTGAACATCGGACTCGATCGCCTCGCGCGGGCTGAGCGCGAAGAAGTCGGCGTCGAACTGGTCCGCGTCGTGCAGGAATCCGCCCGCGCGTGTGTAGGACTTGCCCTCGACGCCCGGCTCGGGATCGTAGAGGGCGTCGAGATCCCAGCCACGGTTGGTCGGGAACGCACTGATCGCGTCGACCTCGTCGGCAACCAGTCGCCACAGCTCGTCGGGCGTGGCCACGTCGCCGGGGAACCGGCAGGACATGCCGACGATCGCGATCGGCTCGCGCGCCGCGTTCTTCAACGTGTTCAGCTGACGCCGTGTGCTCTGCAGTTCGGCGGTCGCCCGCTTCAGGTAGTCGCGAAGCTTGTCGTCCTGCTGGGGCTGGGATGCCTGGGTCACGGAAGCCGTCCTGACTGGGTGCTGGGGGACCGGGCCGGGAGCCGCTCAGCGCCTGTCGAGCAGCGCGTCCACGGCGGC
Source organism: Streptomyces sp. NBC_01750 (assembly GCF_035918095.1). Classification (NCBI taxonomy): domain Bacteria; kingdom Bacillati; phylum Actinomycetota; class Actinomycetes; order Kitasatosporales; family Streptomycetaceae; genus Streptomyces; species Streptomyces sp. NBC_01750. The sequence continues at coordinate 6,787,860 of NZ_CP109137.1, read as the reverse complement.
CAGGGTGTGCTTGGCGTTCTCCGCCGGGGAAAGCGCTCGCAGCGATGCGGACAGCACCTCCACCGACAGGTCGACGTCGGGCTGCCGGCGCTCGACCTCGCGCAGCAGCCGGGGCAGGTCGAAGCTGCCCTTACCGGGCAGCAGCCGGCCGTCCGCGGAGTCCTCCATCAGGGAAACCTGCGGCTCTGCAACGCCGTCGCACAGTTCCAGTCCGCTGATGTGCGCTCCGTCCAGCCGGTCCAGGGCGGCGAAGCCGGTCGGGTCCCGGAAGAAGTGCCAGGCGTCGATCTCGATGCCGCCGTTGGTCCGGTCGGCGTCGAGTACGACCTGCGCCGCGTCGGCGTAGCTGAAGTTGGGGAAGGCGGCGACCGGTTCCAGGGCGATGCGCAGTCCGTGCTCGGCCGCCCGGTCGCACAGGGCGCCGAACCGCTCGGCCAGTACCTCCAGCGGCGGCCGGTCCGACAGTTGCAGGAAGACCGCGGAAGCCTTGAGCCTGGCGATCCCGAACTCGTCGGCCAGCGCGAACATCGGCTGCTCCATCGGCCGTGAGGCGTCGGCGTCGTCGGGCGTACCCCACCACCAGGTCAGTACTTCGAGTTCGCCTATCTGCAGGCCGTTCTCGTCAAGCACACCGCGGACCCAGTCGGCGGAGTGTGTGGCGACCAACTCGGTGAGTTCCTGGGCGTCGAAGCCGATTCCCGTCGAGCCCACGCCGGCCACAGCGGCGGCCCGCTCGGGGAACGGGTACGCGGCGGGCTGCCCCCAGGGCGCCCCGGTCAGGTGGTGGTGGGCGAAGAAGAGCCGGCGGCTCCGCAGAAGATCCACTCGTTCGTCCAATCGTCTGCTTCGGTAGCTGCATCACCGGGCGGGTCCAGCGCGAGGACGCGGGGACGGACGAATCGATCCCGGCCCGGGTCATTCAGCCATCCGACCCGAACACCGCGCCAGCAGACCCGACCCCAGATCGGCGGACTCGGCCCCCTAAGACGCCCGGCACCCCAGCCGCGGCGGCGCCAAGGGGTTCTAGCCTCATCGGCGAACCCGATGCTCAGGTGGACGTGACCGAGACGGATGCGATCCAGACGGACGGGTCGGGCCCGGACAGGTTCCCTCGATCTCCGCCCGGAGTGGCCGCTCGGCCAGCTCCGCACCACCCGAAAGGCATGGCATGACCACTCTCGACAATGAAAACGTCAGCGCACTGCTCGATCGCCTCTACGAGGACGAGCAGGTCAAGGACGCGGCGCCGATCCAGAAGCTGATCGCCGACGGGCGGCCGCCGGAGCAGATCGGCCACGAGGCCCTCAACGAGATGTTCGAGGAGGCGTATCTGCCGATCCACCGGGACGTCGGCAATCTGATGTACCTGCTCTGCCGGACGCGCAACGTCAAGCGGGCCGTCGAGTTCGGCACCTCGTTCGCCGTCTCGACCATCTACCTGGCGGCGGCGGTGAAGGACAACGGCGGCGGCCAGGTGATCGGCACTGAGGTGATGCCGTCCAAGATCGAGGTCGCGAACCGCAACATCGCCGAGGCCGGCCTCACCGAGTACGTCGAGATCCGCGAGGGCGACGCCCTGAAGACGCTGGCGGATCTGGAGGGCCCGATCGACCTCCTCCTCCTCGACGCGTGGAAGGACGACAACCTCACCGTCCTGAAGATGCTGGAGCCCGTCCTGGCCCCCAACGCCCTGGTGCTGGGTGACGATGTGAGCCTCGCGCGCTGGCTGTGGGAGCCGTACCTGGAGCACGTCAACGGTCCGGACTACCACACGGTGGAGCTGCCCATCGGCGACGGCCTGGTGCTGTCCACTCGTCTGGTCTGAGCGATGCGGCCGGCCACATTTCACCGTGGCTGATTCTCGCCTCACGCTTTCAGCCCCCGCCGGGTTCTGGCGGGGGCTACCTGCGTGCCATGTAGCGATAAACCCCTATACACCCACTATACCTATCGTTTCGCCTATGTTACGCGATTCACCAAGCTTGGGCAAACGTTCGAGGAAGTCATTGACGAATTGCAGAGTCTGTGTAGAGGATATACAGAAGTTCGTGAGAGATTGAATTGACGAGTCCCGCGGTAACACGGGAAATCGCGAGCGGCAGGTTGCGTGCACCACCCGGGTCCGCTAGAGACACGGCCGGCTGCGCGACGGGGAAAGCGAGGTTTGGTGATGACTCTGGTGGGTCGCGGTAAAACTCGAATGGACATCGACTGTTTACTTGGCCGCGTCGACTCGGGCGTCGGCACTCTGGCAGTCGTCAGTGGTCCGACCGGCATCGGCAAGAGCACCCTGTTGCGAGCCCTCACCGCACGGGCCCGAGCCGCAGGCGCCACGGTGCTCGGAGCCTGCGCCCTGCGGGAAGAGCGCGACGAGGACTTCGCCGTCGTTCAGCAGCTGTTCACCCAGGGATTCCGCGCTGACGCTACCGTTACGGATCTCACGGACGACGGCGATGCGCCTGGCTGGGTGCACGTCGCGGAGAGGGCGCGACTCGCTGTGACCGCCCTGGCCGAGCACGGCCCGGTCGTGCTCGTCATCGACGACATCCACCATGCGGACCCGCTTTCCGTCCGCTGTCTGCGGTATCTCACGGCGCGCACTGCGCCGCAGTCGCTGTCGCTCTCCGTCATCGTGTCGTGGGACGCGACCGCGGAATCGACCTCTCCGATTCTCCAGGAAATCCTCTACGAATGCGATGTAAGCAGCATTTCCCTGGAGCCGCTGAATTCCGAAGCGGTAGCAGAACTGATGGCGGAAGCAAATGTCGACACGGCCGATACTGCTGACCCGGAATCAGCTGCGCGCTACCACGAATTAACCGGCGGTAATCCACTGCTGATATACGCGCTGATGCAGGACAGACAGGCGCAGCCCACCGCATCAGATACCGGGCCGAATGGTTCCGCATCCGAGCCGATCGCGGGTGACGCGTTTCAGCGGGCCGTCCAGGTCTGCCTGCACCGGATGGGCCCCCTGGCCCGCCAGGTGGCGCAGGGAGTGGCACTGCTCGGGGAGGGCGCTGACGAGTACCAGCTGAGTGAACTCTGCGAGACATCCCTGGGACTGGTGCGGACCGCGCTCCAGCGGCTCCAGGCAAGCGGGCTTCTGGTCGGTTGTACGTTCAGGCACGAGCGGGTCCGCGAGATCGTGCTGGACGCCATCCCGAGCGCCACCGTGATCGAACTGCACCACCGCGCCGCCCGGCTGCTGCACGCCCACGGCGCCTCAACCGAGTCGATCGCCTTCCACCTGCTGGCAGCCGGTCCCGTCAAGGACGAGTGGGGCCTGCCGGTGCTGCGTGACGCGGCGCGCCTGGTGCTCGCCGCCGGCAAGGTCGAGCTCGGCATTCGGTACCTCAAGCTGGCCGACGCCTCCTGCACCGACGACACGACGCGTTACGAGATCAAGGCCCAACTGGCCGAGGTCTGCTCGATGCTCGAGCTCGCCGGCGCAGCCGCGCGCTACCAGTCGCTCAAGACGTCGATCCTGACCGGCCTGATGGCGCCGGGCACGGCCCTTCCGGTCGCCCAGGCCATGCTGTGGAACGCCCAGGTGCATGACGCCGTCGAGGTCATTGACAGCGTTGTTCGGCACGCGGACACCAGTCGCCCCGACGTCGCCGTCGAGATGCAGGTGACCGAGCTGCAGATCGCTTCGAGCTTCCCCGGCGTGCAGCGGACGGCCGTCGCGACACCGCCCCCTGCCCCGGTGTCCCCGGCCGCGGCCTACGCGACGTCGCCGGCGGTCGGAGCGAGGCTCCGGGCGCACCAGTCCCTGCTCTCCGTACTGACCGGCAAGGGCGACGCCTACACCGCGGCGCAGGCGGAGCAGTCGCTGCAGACCGGCAGCCTGCTCGACGAATCGGTCCGCGCCTGCGTGGTGCCCGCCGTGCTCACGCTCATCTACTCCTCCTTCCTCGACGCTGCCCAACTCACCGCCAGCCGCTTCCTCGGGGACGCGATGGACAGCGGCCTGCAGGGCTGGACCACCGTGCTGCGCGGTCTGCTCGGCACGATCGCCCTGCGTCGCGGTGAGCTCGACGTCGCTGTCGAGCACAGCTCGGCGGCGCTGGCCGAGGCGTCGACACGGTCCCTGAACACCCATGGCTGGCTGGCCCTGGCCACCCTGGCCGAGGCGCACACGTCCATCGGCAACCACGAGAAGGCCGCCCAGTGCTTCGCGACGGCGGCCGCGCCCGCGCTGTTCCAGACCCGGTCCGGCCTGCACTACCTCTATGCCCGCGGCCGGCACCACCTCGCGGGCGGACGTCCGTACGCCGCGCTGGCCGACTTCATGACCTGCGGCGAGCAGATGCAGCAGTGGAACCTGGACACCCCCGTCCTCGTCCCGTGGCGGGTCGGCGCCGCCGAGGCCTGGCTCTCCCTCGCCCAGCAGCAGAAGGCCTCGGCCCTGCTGGAGGCGCAACTGGCGATGGGCGGCTTCGGCACCACCCGCTCGCAAGGCATGGCGCTGCGCTGCGTGGCCGCGACGCGGGACTTCAAGGACCGCCTCACGATCCTCAACAAGTCGCTGCACCTGCTGCAAGCCAGCGGCGACCGCTACGAGTTGGTGCGCACCCTGGCCGATCTGAGTTCGGCGCACCGGGCGATCGGTGACAAGGACAAGGCGCGCACGGCGGCCCTGCGGGCACGCCGGATGGCCAAGGTCTGCCACGCGGACACGCTGTCCGACTCGCTGATGGTGGCGACGACCCGGTTCGAATCGACCTCCGACTGGTCGGCGACGAAGGAGCGGGGTTTCGACAAGCTCAGCAAGTCCGAGCAGCGCGTGGCCACGCTCGCCGCGCGCGGGCTCACCAACCGCGAGATCGCCGAGGAGCTGTTCGTGACGGTGAGCACCGTCGAACAGCACCTCACCCGCGTGTACAAGAAGATGAACGTCCGCAGCCGCGAGGACCTCCCCGTCAAACTGCGTGTCTACGCCGCCTGACATCGCGCTCCCCCAGCACCCGTACCGTAACGACAACTGCGGCCCTGCACCTACGCGCGTCACACGGCCGCACAGAAGCACCGCAGGCACGAGTTCCTAGGCGATCACAGAGTCCCTTCACGCTCGGTGTTCACCAGCGCGGTTCGTGCCCGCGGTACGTCCCCGCGCAACGGCCCGGACACCGCCTGTCCCACCCGTCCGGGCCGCGGCCGCACCCCACTGATCGGCGCGTCCGCACTCGAAGTCACCGGTGGCGTGTCTAGGGGTGCCTACGGGTGGTGACGTTCACGGCACATCCACCATGATCGAGCTGCACTCGGCACAACACTCTCCTATCGGGCAGGGCGGTCCGAGAGCGCCGTGTTCCGCAGGCGCCAGGTCCCGCCGGCCAGAACTCGCCACAGGAAGGCCGCCAGGCGCCATGGAGTCAGAGCACACGCACGCCGCGCAGTCCGCACCGGTCGACATCGCCATCATCGGCATGGCGTGCCGCTTCCCAGGCGCCCCTGACCTCGCCTCCTTCTGGAGGCTCCTCAGCGCCGGCGAGAGCGCGGTCGGCCCACTGCCGGCCGACCGCGCAGAGCTGGCCGGCGCCACGGACCCGGCCGCACAGGTGGACGGTCCCCTGGCCTTCGGCGGCTTCCTCGAGTCCGTCGACGCGTTCGACCCGGCCTTCTTCGGCATCTCGCCGAAGGAGGCCGTCACCATGGATCCGCAGCAGCGGCTGGTGCTGGAGCTCAGCTGGGAAGTGCTGGAGGACGCCGCCGTACGCCCGTCCGGCCTGCGTGACAGCTCGACGGGCGTCTTCATCGGCTCGTTCTCCGACGACTTCGGAGCCATCGTGCACCGGGTCGCGCCCGAGGCGGTCAGCCACCACACCCTGGCCGGCACCCGCCGCGGGCTGATAGCCAACCGGGTGTCTTACGCGCTGGGTCTGCAGGGCCCGAGCATGGTCGTCGACGCGGCCCAGGCGTCGTCCCTCGTGGCTGTCCAGCTCGCCTGCGAGAGCCTGCGCGGCGGCGGAGCCTCGCTGGCCATCGCGGGAGGCGTGAACCTACTGCTCGACCCGGCGGCGGCCGCGGCGGTCGAGAGCTTCGGCGGGCTGTCGCCGGACGGCCGGTGCTACACCTTCGACGCCCGCGCCAACGGCTTCGTCCGGGGCGAGGGCGGTGGCGTGGTGCTGCTCAAGCGGCTGCCGGACGCGCTCGCCGACGGGGACCGCGTCCACGCCGTGATCCGCGGCGGCGCGGTGAACAACGACGGCGCGACGGACGGGCTGACGGTCCCCAGCACCGACGCCCAGACCGCTCTGCTGCGGCGCGCGTACGCGACAGCCGCAGTGGCGGCCGACGAGGTGCAGTACGTCGAGCTGCACGGCACGGGCACGCGCGTCGGCGACCCGATCGAGGCGACCGCCCTGGGTACGGCCTTGGCCCCGGCGTCACGCCGGGGAGCGCTGCGCGTCGGCTCGGCCAAGACCAACATCGGGCACCTGGAGGGTGCCGCCGGCATCGCCGGGCTGATCAAGACTGCGCTGAGCATCCGGCACAGGCGGCTGCCGGCCAGCCTCAACTTCGAGACGGCGAACCCGGCGATCGACCTGGACGCGCTCGGCCTGCGGGTACAGCAGTCGCTCACTCCCTGGCCGACACCGGACAGGGAGCTGATCGCCGGTGTGAGCTCGTTCGGCATGGGCGGGACCAACTGCCACCTGGTGCTGAGTGATGCGCCGGCGCCCGCTCCCCGTGACGAGACGCCGGTCTCCCGTCTGCTGCCGTTCCCGCTGTCGGGCCGGACCGAGACCGCGCTGCGCGCCCAGGCCGGCCGACTGCACGCCGCACTGGAGTCCGACGACCTCAGCCCGACGGACATCGCCTTCTCGCTGGCGACCACCCGCGAGAGCTACGAACACCGGGCCGTCGTGCTCGCCGCGGACCGCGAGGCACTGCGGGACGGGCTCGACGCGGTGGCCGATGGCGTACGTCCGGCAGGTCTCCCCGTCCCGTCCGAACTGCGCGCCCTCGTGGACCGGTTCGAGCAGGGCGAGGCCGTCGACTGGGCGCCGGCCTTCGCCGGGCTGTTCCCGGCCCGCGTCGCCCTGCCGGGCTACGCGTTCGACCGCGGCCGGTACTGGCCGGGCACCGCGCCGACCGGTCCCGTGGCTGCCGCCGCGACGGCCGCACTGCCGGCGACGCGACCGTCGGCCGACCGTCGCGACCTGCTCGACACGGTGCGCCGTGCGGCCGCGCAGCTGCTCGGTCATGCCCGCGCCGAGGACGTCGCCGCCGACCGCACCTTCCGTACCCTCGGGCTCGACTCACTCGGGGCAGTGGGACTGCGCGACGCACTGGAGGCGGAGACCGGCATCGCGCTGCCCAGCACCGTGCTCTACGACCACCCGACGCCGACCGCGCTCGCCCGGCATCTGGCCGAGGTGCGCTCCGGCGGCACGGCGGCCGTCGCGACGGTGGGTCCGCGGGACGTGGAGGACGACCCGATCGTGGTCGTCTCCATGGCCTGCCGCTACCCCGGCGGCGTCAACAGCCCCGAAGACCTCTGGCACCTGGTCGCCGAAGGCACCGACGCAGTCACCGGATTCCCCACCGACCGCGGCTGGGACCCCGACAGCCTCTACCACCCCGACCCCGACCACCTCGGCACCTCCACCACCCGCCACGGCGGCTTCCTCCACACCGCCGCCGAATTCGACCCCGCCTACTACGGCATCAGCCCCCGCGAAGCACTCGCCATCGACCCCCAACAACGACTCCTCCTCGAACTCACCACCGAAGCCTTCGAACGCGCCGGCATCGACCCCACCACCCTCCACGGCACCCACACCGGCGTCTTCGTGGGGGCCACCGGGCTGGACTACGGGCCGCGGCTCGCCGACGCTCCGGCGGACACGGCCGGCTACCTGCTCACCGGCGTTACGCCGAGCGTCATCTCGGGAAGGGTGGCCTATACATTCGGCCTGGCCGGTCCCGCGGTCACGATCGACACCGCCTGTTCCTCCAGCCTCGTCGCCCTGCACCAGGCGGCCCAGGCCCTCCGCACCGGCGAATGCGATCTCGTCCTCGCCGGCGGCGTCACCATCATGTCAACACCGGGCATGTTCGTGGAGTTCAGCCGTCAGCGTGCGCTGTCCGCCGACGGCCGCTGCAAAGCCTTCTCCGCCGACGCCGACGGCACCGGCTGGGCCGAAGGCGCCGGACTCCTCCTCCTCGAACGCCTCTCCGACGCCCAACGCCACCACCACCCCATCCACGCCATCATCCGCGGCAGCGCCATCAACCAGGACGGCGCCTCCAACGGCCTCACCGCCCCCAACGGCCCCGCACAACAACGCGTCATCACCCAAGCACTCGCCAACGCCCACCTCACCCCCCACGACATCGACGCCATCGAAGCCCACGGCACCGGCACCACCCTCGGCGACCCCATCGAAGCCCAATCCCTCCACCACGCCTACGCACCCCACCGCCCCACCAACCACCCCCTATGGCTCGGCAGCCTCAAAACCAACATCGGCCACACCCAAGCCGCCGCAGGCGTCGGCGGCATCATCAAAATGATCCAAGCCCTCCACCACCAACAACTCCCCCCCACCCTCCACAGCACCAACCCCACCCCCCACATCGACTGGAACACCACCCCCCTCACCCTCCTCAACCAACCCCAACCCTGGCCCACCACCCACACACCCCGCCGCGCCGCCATCTCCAGCTTCGGCATCAGCGGCACCAACGCCCACGTCATCATCGAAGAACCACCTGCCCCGAGCGGGAAGCTCGCGGTCCTGTTCGCCGGACAGGGCTCCCAGTACCCCGGCATGGGACGCGAACTCGCCACCACACACCCACGCTTCGACCAACTACTGCGCGAAATCGCCGCACACTTCGACACCCACCTCGAACACCCCCTGCTCGACATCATGTGGGCCGAGCCCGACACCCCCCACGCCGACCTCCTCAACGACACCCTCTACACCCAGCCCGCCCTCTTCACCCTCGAAACCGCCCTCATCACCTACCTCCAGGAACGCGGACTCACCCCCGACTACCTCATGGGCCACTCCATCGGAGAAATCACCGCAGCCCACACCGCCGGCATCCTCACCCTCACCGACGCCTGCACCCTCGTCACCACCCGCGCCCGCCTCATGCACCAACTCCCCCACAACACCGGCATGCTCACCGTCACCGCCCCCGCCCACCAACTCCACGACCTCCTCACCCACCACCCCGACATCGACATCGCCGCCCACAACTCACCCCGCCACACCACCCTCGCCGGAACCCACCACGCCCTCACCCACCTCACCCACGACCTCACCACCCACCACATCCCCCACCACACCCTCCCCGTCTCCGCCGCCTTCCACTCCCGCCACCTCGACCCCCTCCTCAACCAACTCACCACCACCGCCCACACCCTCACCCACCAACCACCCATCACCCCCCTCATCACCAACACCACCGGACAACTCGCCACCACCCAACAACTCACCAACCCCACCCACTGGGCCACCCAAGCCCGCACCCCCGTCCACTACCACCAAGGCATCACCACCCTCACCCAACTCGGCGTCACCACCTACCTCGAAATCGGCCCCGACACCACCCTCACCCACCTCACCCACACCACCCTCGAAACACTCAACAACAACGACAACAGCGAAAACTTCGGCAGCGACGCCGAGAACCCAGACACCCGCGAGACCATCACCGTCATCCCCACCCAGAACCCCCGCACCGACCAGACCGAAACATTCACCACCGCGCTGGAAGCGGTGGGTGGTTTGGTTGGGGGGCGGGTGAGTTGGGTGTTGTCGGCGCGTGATGAGGGGGCGCTGGGCCGCGCGGCGGGCCGTCTGGCCGAGCACGCCGGTGACCGTCCCGGACTGAGCGCCGTGGCCATCGCCGACGCACTGGCCCGCCGCGAGACCCACCCCCACCGCGCCGTCCTCCAGGCCGGCACCCGCGAAGACCTGATCACCCAGGCCACCGCACTGGCCACCGGCCACAGCCACCCCGCCACAACCACCGGAACACCCGCCCCGAGCGGGAAACTCGCGGTCCTGTTCGCCGGACAGGGCTCCCAGTACCCCGGCATGGGACGCGAACTCGCCACCACACACCCACGCTTCGACCAACTACTGCGCGAAATCGCCGCACACTTCGACACCCACCTCGAACACCCCCTGCTCGACATCATGTGGGCCGAGCCCGACACCCCCCACGCCGACCTCCTCAACGACACCCTCTACACCCAGCCCGCCCTCTTCACCCTCGAAACCGCCCTCATCACCTACCTCCAGGAACGCGGACTCACCCCCGACTACCTCATGGGCCACTCCATCGGAGAAATCACCGCAGCCCACACCGCCGGCATCCTCACCCTCACCGACGCCTGCACCCTCGTCACCACCCGCGCCCGCCTCATGCACCAACTCCCCCACAACACCGGCATGCTCACCGTCACCGCCCCCGCCCACCAACTCCACGACCTCCTCACCCACCACCCCGACATCGACATCGCCGCCCACAACTCACCCCGCCACACCACCCTCGCCGGAACCCACCACGCCCTCACCCACCTCACCCACGACCTCACCACCCACCACATCCCCCACCACACCCTCCCCGTCTCCGCCGCCTTCCACTCCCGCCACCTCGACCCCCTCCTCAACCAACTCACCACCACCGCCCACACCCTCACCCACCAACCACCCACCACCCCCCTCATCACCAACACCACCGGACAACTCGCCACCACCCAACAACTCACCAACCCCACCCACTGGGCCACCCAAGCCCGCACCCCCGTCCACTACCACCAAGGCATCACCACCCTCACCCAACTCGGCGTCACCACCTACCTCGAAATCGGCCCCGACACCACCCTCACCCACCTCACCCACACCACCCTCGAAACACTCAACAACAACGACAACAGCGACGCCCTCGACAACACCAAGAGCAAGAGCGGAAACCCCAACCGCCGCGAGACCATCACCGTCATCCCCACCCAGAACCCCCGCACCGACCAGACCGAAACATTCACCACCGCCCTCGCCACCCTCCACACCACCACCCCCACCGGACTCACCTGGCCCACCACACCCACACCCCCCGCAGACCTGCCCACCTACCCCTTCACCCGCAACCACTACTGGCTCACACCAGAACCCCGCACCGATGCGGTGCAGATAGGCCTGGGCCCCGCCGATCACCCACTGCTGGCCGCGGGCAGTGAACTCCCCGACGGCTCCTACCTGTTCACCACCACCCTCACCACTGCCGCACACCCCTGGCTCAACGACCACACCATCGCCGGCACCACCCTCCTCCCCGGCACCGCACTCCTCGAACTCGCCCTCCACGCAGGCGACCTGGTCGATCACCCGCACGTCGCCGAGCTGACCCTCCACTCCCCCATCACCCTCCCGGCCCAGCTGCAGATCACCGTCGAAACCGCAGACCAGGACCAACGGCACTTCACCATCCACACCCGCACACTCAGCCCCGACGACGACCGCACCTGGACCCTGCGCGCAAGCGGCACCCTCACAAACGCCCAGCCCGCCGACCTGCCCGGCCCCCTCCACTGGCCCGCCGACGGCCTCGGCCACCCCGCCGACCTCGACAGCTTCTACGACGAACTGGCCGACCACGGCTACCAGTACGGGCCCGCCTTCCGCGGCGTCCAGGCCCTCTGGCCCGACACCACCCACCCCGCCACCGGCTGGTCCCACATCCAACTGCCCAGCCAGTACGAACCCACCGGCTACACCCTCCACCCCGCCCTGCTCGACGCCGCCCTGCACCCCCTGGTCGCACCCACCGGCACCGACACCCCACTCCGCCTGCCCTTCACCTTCACCGACGTCACCACCCACCCCACACCCGGCCCCATCACCTCCCTACGCGTCCACACCACCACCCACACCGACACACCCGACACCATCACCCTGCACGCCTACACCGACGACGGCACCCCCGCCCTCACCATCACCGGCCTCACCCTCGCAACCGCAGACCCCCACGCCCTCGCAACACCCACACCCATATCCCAAATCCAATGGACCCCGACCCCACTCAACCCGGTCGCACCCGCCGACCACGCGCAGGCCGACGACAGCACACCAGCCATGCCGACAGGCTGGGTGCAACTCGGCGACGGCATCCCGATCCCCGGGATCTCGGCCCACTACCCGGACCTGACGGCCCTGCTGGCGGACATCACCCCCGAAACCCCCGCACCCACCACCGTCCTCTACCGCCCCCCAGCCCCCCACAGCAACAGCAACAGCAACAGCAACAGCAACAGCGACAGCAACGTCATTGAAACCACCCACACCCTGGTACTGACCGTCCTGAACACCCTCCAGACATGGCTGGCCGAACCCGCACTCACCAACAGCCGCCTGACAGTCCTCACCACCGGCGCCACCACCACCAACGGCGAACCCATCAACCTGCCCCAGTCAGCCCTGACCGGACTCCTGCGCACCGCACACTCCGAAAACCCCACAGCCATCACCCACGCCGACCTCCCCACCACCAGCCTCACCACCGCCGACACCACCGCCCTCACCACCGCACTCACCGCCGAACTCCCCGAATTCGCCATCCGCGCCGGCACCGTACTCACCCCCCAACTCACCCGCCACACCACCCAAACCCCCACCCCCACCAACTTCACCAACGGCACCGTCCTCATCACCGGCGGGACGGGTGGGCTCGGTGCGATGCTCGCCCGGCATCTGGTCCGCCACCGGGACGTCAGGCATCTGCTGCTCGTCAGCCGCCGCGGCCCGGACGCGGACGGCGCCGGCGCACTCGTCGCGGAACTCCAGGAACTCGGCGCCACCGTCGATACCGCGGCCGCCGACGTCGGCGACCGTACGGCCCTGGCCGGCGTCCTCGCCGACATCCCCGCGGCGCACCCGCTCACCGCCGTCTTCCACCTCGCCGGCATCCTCGACGACGGCCTGGTGACAGCGCTGGACACGGACCGCACGACACGCGTCCTGCGACCCAAGGCCGACGCCGCATGGCACCTGCACGAACTCACCCAGGACCTGCCCCTGGTGGCGTTTGTTGTCTACTCGTCGGTGGCTGGTCTGCTGGGTTCGCCGGGACAGGCCAACTACGCGGCCGGGAACACCTTCCTCGACGGACTCGCCCACCACCGCCACGCACAGGGCCTTCCCGCCACCTCCCTGGCCTGGGGGCTCTGGGCCGACGGAATGGGCTCCGCCCTCAGCACCTCCGAAACCGCCCGCTGGACCGCCACCGGCATGACCCCACTGACCACCACCGAAGGCACCGCCCTGCTCGACGCCGCACTCGACCTCCCCGTCCCCCTGCTCGCACCCACCCGCTGGGACCGCACCACCCTGACCACACTCGCCAACAACGGCGAACTCCCACCCCTCCTCCACCGCCTGGCCACCACCCCCCAACACCAACGCGCCACCCGAAACACCAACACCACCAACACAGCCACCAGCTGGCAACAACAAATGGCCGCCCTCTCCCCAGCAGAACGCACCACCGCCGTCCGCGACCTGGTAGCCCACGTCTGCGCCACCGTCCTGCACACCCAACCCGGCACCCTCACCACCGACCAAGCCTTCAAACAACTCGGCTTCGACTCCCTCACCGCAGTCGAACTACGCAACCGCCTCAACCGCGAAACCGGACTACGCCTGCCCTCCACACTCATCTTCGACCACCCCACCCCCGCCGCACTCGCCACCCACATCACCGACCAGATCACCCCCACCCACACCCCCGACCACACCCCACTACCCGCACACACCACCACCCGCCCGGACGACGACCCGATCGTCATCGTCTCCATGGCCTGCCGCTACCCCGGCGGCGTCAACAGCCCCGAAGACCTCTGGCACCTGGTCGCCGAAGGCACCGACGCAGTCACCGGATTCCCCACCGACCGCGGCTGGGACCCCGACAGCCTCTACCACCCCGACCCCGACCACCTCGGCACCTCCACCACCCGCCACGGCGGCTTCCTCCACACCGCCGCCGAATTCGACCCCGCCTACTACGGCATCAGCCCCCGCGAAGCACTCGCCATCGACCCCCAACAACGACTCCTCCTCGAACTCACCACCGAAGCCTTCGAACGCGCCGGCATCGACCCCACCACCCTCCACGGCACCCACACCGGCGTCTTCACCGGAGTCATGTACGACGACTACGGCTCCCGCCTCCACCCCGCCCCCGCCGGCTTCGAGGGCTACATCAGCAACGGCTCCATGCCCAGCGTCGCCTCCGGCCGCATCGCCTACACCTTCGGCCTCCAAGGCCCCGCCATCACCATCGACACCGCCTGCTCCTCCAGCCTCGTCGCCCTCCACCAGGCGGCCCAGGCCCTCCGCACCGGCGAATGCGACCTCGTCCTCGCCGGCGGCGTCACCATCATGTCCACCCCCTCCACCTTCATCGAATTCAGCCGCCAACGCGCACTCTCCCCCGACGGCCGCTGCAAAGCCTTCTCCGCCGACGCCGACGGCACCGGCTGGGCCGAAGGCGCCGGACTCCTCCTCCTCGAACGCCTCTCCGACGCCCAACGCCACCACCACCCCATCCACGCCATCATCCGCGGCAGCGCCATCAACCAGGACGGCGCCTCCAACGGCCTCACCGCCCCCAACGGCCCCGCACAACAACGCGTCATCACCCAAGCACTCGCCAACGCCCACCTCACCCCCCACGACATCGACGCCATCGAAGCCCACGGCACCGGCACCACCCTCGGCGACCCCATCGAAGCCCAATCCCTCCACCACGCCTACGCACCCCACCGCCCCACCAACCACCCCCTATGGCTCGGCAGCCTCAAAACCAACATCGGCCACACCCAAGCCGCCGCAGGCGTCGGCGGCATCATCAAAATGATCCAAGCCCTCCACCACCAACAACTCCCCCCCACCCTCCACAGCACCAACCCCACCCCCCACATCGACTGGAACACCACCCCCCTCACCCTCCTCAACCAACCCCAACCCTGGCCCACCACCCACACACCCCGCCGCGCCGCCATCTCCAGCTTCGGCATCAGCGGCACCAACGCCCACGTCATCATCGAAGAACCACCCACCGAACAAACCGAAGCGTCCTCCTCCACACCGGAGGCCAACGACGGCACTCCCGGCCAGGCCGCACAGGAAGGTGGTTTGGTTGGGGGGCGGGTGAGTTGGGTGTTGTCGGCGCGTGATGAGGGGGCGCTGGGCCGGGCGGCGGGCCGTCTGGCCGAGCACGCCGGTGACCGTCCCGGACTGAGCGCCGTGGCCATCGCCGACGCACTGGCCCGCCGCGAGACCCACCCCCACCGCGCCGTCCTCCAGGCCAACACCCGCGAAGACCTGATCACCCAGGCCACCGCACTGGCCACCGGCCACAGCCACCCCGCCACAACCACCGGAACACCCGCCCCGAGCGGGAAGCTCGCGGTCCTGTTCGCCGGACAGGGCTCCCAGTACCCCGGCATGGGACGCGAACTCGCCACCACACACCCACGCTTCGACCAACTACTGCGCGAAATCGCCGCACACTTCGACACCCACCTCGAACACCCCCTGCTCGACATCATGTGGGCCGAGCCCGACACCCCCCACGCCGACCTCCTCAACGACACCCTCTACACCCAGCCCGCCCTCTTCACCCTCGAAACCGCCCTCATCACCTACCTCCAAGAACGCGGACTCACCCCCGACTACCTCATGGGCCACTCCATCGGAGAAATCACCGCAGCCCACACCGCCGGCATCCTCACCCTCACCGACGCCTGCACCCTCGTCACCACCCGCGCCCGCCTCATGCACCAACTCCCCCACAACACCGGCATGCTCACCGTCACCGCCCCCGCCCACCAACTCCACGACCTCCTCACCCACCACCCCGACATCGACATCGCCGCCCACAACTCACCCCGCCACACCACCCTCGCCGGAACCCACCACGCCCTCACCCACCTCACCCACGACCTCACCACCCACCACATCCCCCACCACACCCTCCCCGTCTCCGCCGCCTTCCACTCCCGCCACCTCGACCCCCTCCTCAACCAACTCACCACCACCGCCCACACCCTCACCCACCAACCACCCACCACCCCCCTCATCACCAACACCACCGGACAACTCGCCACCACCCAACAACTCACCAACCCCACCCACTGGGCCACCCAAGCCCGCACCCCCGTCCACTACCACCAAGGCATCACCACCCTCACCCAACTCGGCGTCACCACCTACCTCGAAATCGGCCCCGACACCACCCTCACCCACCTCACCCACACCACCCTCGAAACACTCAACAACAACGACAACAGCGACGCCCTCGACAACACCAAGAGCAAGAGCGGAAACCCCAACCGCCGCGAGACCATCACCGTCATCCCCACCCAGAACCCCCGCACCGACCAGACCGAAACATTCACCACCGCCCTCGCCACCCTCCACACCACCACCCCCACCGGACTCACCTGGCCCACCACACCCACACCCCCCGCAGACCTGCCCACCTACCCCTTCACCCGCAACCACTACTGGCTCACACCAGAACCCCGCACCGATGCGGTGCAGATAGGCCTGGGCCCCGCCGATCACCCACTGCTGGCCGCGGGCAGTGAACTCCCCGACGGCTCCTACCTGTTCACCACCACCCTCACCACTGCCGCACACCCCTGGCTCAACGACCACACCATCGCCGGCACCACCCTCCTCCCCGGCACCGCACTCCTCGAACTCGCCCTCCACGCAGGCGACCTGGTCGATCACCCGCACGTCGCCGAGCTGACCCTCCACTCCCCCATCACCCTCCCGGCCCAGCTGCAGATCACCGTCGAAACCGCAGACCAGGACCAACGGCACTTCACCATCCACACCCGCACACTCAGCCCCGACGACGACCGCACCTGGACCCTGCGCGCAAGCGGCACCCTCACAAACGCCCAGCCCGCCGACCTGCCCGGCCCCCTCCACTGGCCCGCCGACGGCCTCGGCCACCCCGCCGACCTCGACAGCTTCTACGACGAACTGGCCGACCACGGCTACCAGTACGGGCCCGCCTTCCGCGGCGTCCAGGCCCACTGGCCCGACACCACCCACCCCACCACCGGCTGGTCCCACATCCAACTGCCCAGCCAGTACGAACCCACCGGATACACCCTCCACCCCGCCCTGCTCGACGCCGCCCTGCACCCCCTGGTCGCACCCACCGGCACCGACACCCCACTCCGCCTGCCCTACACCTTCACCAACGTCACCACCCACCCCACACCCGGACCCATCACCTCCCTACGCGTCCACACCACCACCCACACCGACACACCCGACACCATCACCCTCCACGCCTACACCGACGACGGCACCCCCGCCCTCACCATCACCAGCCTCACCCTCGCAACCGCAGACCCCCACGCCCTCGCAACACCCACACCCATATCCCAAATCCAATGGACCCCGACCCCACTCAACCCGGTCGCACCCGCCGACCACGCGCAGGCCGACGACAGCACACCAGCCATGCCGACAGGCTGGGTGCAACTCGGCGACGGCATCCCGATCCCCGGGATCTCGGCCCACTACCCGGACCTGACGGCCCTGCTGGCGGACATCACCCCCGAAACCCCCGCACCCACCACCGTCCTCTACCGCCCCCCAGCCCCCCACAGCAACAGCAACAGCAACAGCAACAGCAACAGCAACGTCATTGAAACCACCCACACCCTGGTACTGACCGTCCTGAACACCCTCCAGGCATGGCTGGCAGAACCCGCACTCACCGACAGCCGCCTGACAGTCCTCACCACCGGCGCCACCACCACCAACGGCGAACCCATCAACCTGCCCCAGTCAGCCCTGACCGGACTCCTGCGCACCGCACACTCCGAAAACCCCACAGCCATCACCCACGCCGACCTCCCCACCACCAGCCTCACCACCGCCGACACCACCGCCCTCACCACCGCACTCACCGCCGAACTCCCCGAATTCGCCATCCGCGCCGGCACCGTACTCACCCCCCAACTCACCCGCCACACCACCCAAACCCCCACCCCCACCAACTTCACCAACGGCACCGTCCTCATCACCGGCGGCACTGGAGCACTTGGCGCCGTCACCGCCCGCCTGCTGGCCACGCGATCCGACATCGGCCGTCTCGTGCTGGTCTCACGACGCGGCCCCGACGCCCCTGGCGCCCAGACGCTCGCCGCCGAACTCACGACCGCCGGCACCCCCACCACCGTCGTCGCCTGCGACGTCACCAACCCCCAAGCCGTCCGCGACCTCATCGACGACACCGCGGCCACCGGCCCCCTCACCGGCGTCATCCACACTGCCGGCATCGTCGCCGACGCCACCCTCACCACCCTCCAGCCCGAACAGGTCACACCCGTCCTGACCGCGAAGGTCGACGCCGCCTGGACTCTCCACCAAGCCACTCTCGAACAACCCCTGGTGGCGTTTGTTGTCTACTCGTCGGTGGCTGGTCTGCTGGGTTCGCCGGGACAGGCCAACTACGCGGCCGGGAACACCTTCCTCGACGGACTCGCCCACCACCGCCACGCACAGGGCCTTCCCGCCACCTCCCTGGCCTGGGGGCTCTGGGCCGACGGAATGGGCTCCGCCCTCAGCACCTCCGAAACCGCCCGCTGGACCGCCACCGGCATGACCCCACTGACCACCACCGAAGGCACCGCCCTGCTCGACGCCGCACTCGACCTCCCCGTCCCCCTGCTCGCACCCACCCGCTGGGACCGCACCACCCTGACCACACTCGCCAACAACGGCGAACTCCCACCCCTCCTCCACCGCCTGGCCACCACCCCCCAACACCAACGCGCCACCCGAAACACCAACACCACCAACACAGCCACCAGCTGGCAACAACAAATGGCCGCCCTCTCCCCAGCAGAACGCACCACCGCCGTCCGCGACCTGGTAGCCCACGTCTGCGCCACCGTCCTGCACACCCAACCCGGCACCCTCACCACCGACCAAGCCTTCAAACAACTCGGCTTCGACTCCCTCACCGCAGTCGAACTACGCAACCGCCTCAACCGCGAAACCGGACTACGCCTGCCCTCCACACTCATCTTCGACCACCCCACCCCCGCCGCACTCGCCACCCACATCACCGACCAGATCACCCCCACCCACACCCCCGACCACACCCCACTACCCGCACACACCACCACCCGCCCGGACGACGACCCGATCGTCATCGTCTCCATGGCCTGCCGCTACCCCGGCGGCGTCAACAGCCCCGAAGACCTCTGGCACCTGGTCGCCGAAGGCACCGACGCAGTCACCGGATTCCCCACCGACCGCGGCTGGGACCCCGACAGCCTCTACCACCCCGACCCCGACCACCTCGGCACCTCCACCACCCGCCACGGCGGCTTCCTCCACACCGCCGCCGAATTCGACCCCGCCTACTACGGCATCAGCCCCCGCGAAGCACTCGCCATCGACCCCCAACAACGACTCCTCCTCGAACTCACCACCGAAGCCTTCGAACGCGCCGGCATCGACCCCACCACCCTCCACGGCACCCACACCGGCGTCTTCACCGGAGTCATGTACGACGACTACGGCTCCCGCCTCCACCCCGCCCCCGCCGGCTTCGAGGGCTACATCAGCAACGGCTCCATGCCCAGCGTCGCCTCCGGCCGCATCGCCTACACCTTCGGCCTCCAAGGCCCCGCCATCACCATCGACACCGCCTGCTCCTCCAGCCTCGTCGCCCTCCACCAGGCGGCCCAGGCCCTCCGCACCGGCGAATGCGACCTCGTCCTCGCCGGCGGCGTCACCATCATGTCCACCCCCTCCACCTTCATCGAATTCAGCCGCCAACGCGCACTCTCCCCCGACGGCCGCTGCAAAGCCTTCTCCGCCGACGCCGACGGCACCGGCTGGGCCGAAGGCGCCGGACTCCTCCTCCTCGAACGCCTCTCCGACGCCCAACGCCACCACCACCCCATCCACGCCATCATCCGCGGCAGCGCCATCAACCAGGACGGCGCCTCCAACGGCCTCACCGCCCCCAACGGCCCCGCACAACAACGCGTCATCACCCAAGCACTCGCCAACGCCCACCTCACCCCCCACGACATCGACGCCATCGAAGCCCACGGCACCGGCACCACCCTCGGCGACCCCATCGAAGCCCAATCCCTCCACCACGCCTACGCACCCCACCGCCCCACCAACCACCCCCTATGGCTCGGCAGCCTCAAAACCAACATCGGCCACACCCAAGCCGCCGCAGGCGTCGGCGGCATCATCAAAATGATCCAAGCCCTCCACCACCAACAACTCCCCCCCACCCTCCACAGCACCAACCCCACCCCCCACATCGACTGGAACACCACCCCCCTCACCCTCCTCAACCAACCCCAACCCTGGCCCACCACCCACACACCCCGCCGCGCCGCCATCTCCAGCTTCGGCATCAGCGGCACCAACGCCCACGTCATCATCGAAGAACCACCCACAGCCCCCGCCCGCCTCGTGTCCGACGAGACGGACACCGAGGACATGACCTGGGTGTTGTCGGCGCGTGATGAGGGGGCGCTGGGCCGGGCGGCGGGCCGTCTGGCCGAGCACGCCGGTGACCGTCCCGGACTGAGCGCCGTGGCCATCGCCGACGCACTGGCCCGCCGCGAGACCCACCCCCACCGCGCCGTCCTCCAGGCCAACACCCGCGAAGACCTGATCACCCAGGCCACCGCACTGGCCACCGGCCACAGCCACCCCGCCACAACCACCGGAACACCCGCCCCGAGCGGGAAACTCGCCGTCCTGTTCGCCGGACAGGGCTCCCAGTACCCCGGCATGGGACGCGAACTCGCCACCACACACCCACGCTTCGACCAACTACTGCGCGAAATCGCCGCACACTTCGACACCCACCTCGAACACCCCCTGCTCGACATCATGTGGGCCGAGCCCGACACCCCCCACGCCGACCTCCTCAACGACACCCTCTACACCCAGCCCGCCCTCTTCACCCTCGAAACCGCCCTCATCACCTACCTCCAAGAACGCGGACTCACCCCCGACTACCTCATGGGCCACTCCATCGGAGAAATCACCGCAGCCCACACCGCCGGCATCCTCACCCTCACCGACGCCTGCACCCTCGTCACCACCCGCGCCCGCCTCATGCACCAACTCCCCCACAACACCGGCATGCTCACCGTCACCGCCCCCGCCCACCAACTCCACGACCTCCTCACCCACCACCCCGACATCGACATCGCCGCCCACAACTCACCCCGCCACACCACCCTCGCCGGAACCCACCACGCCCTCACCCACCTCACCCACGACCTCACCACCCACCACATCCCCCACCACACCCTCCCCGTCTCCGCCGCCTTCCACTCCCGCCACCTCGACCCCCTCCTCAACCAACTCACCACCACCGCCCACACCCTCACCCACCAACCACCCACCACCCCCCTCATCACCAACACCACCGGACAACTCGCCACCACCCAACAACTCACCAACCCCACCCACTGGGCCACCCAAGCCCGCACCCCCGTCCACTACCACCAAGGCATCACCACCCTCACCCAACTCGGCGTCACCACCTACCTCGAAATCGGCCCCGACACCACCCTCACCCACCTCACCCACACCACCCTCGAAACCGAAGACGGCACCCGCGAAACCATCACCGTCATCCCCACCCAGAACCCCCGCACCGACCAGACCGAAACATTCACCACCGCCCTCGCCACCCTCCACACCACCACCCCCACCGGACTCACCTGGCCCACCACCCCCACACCCCCCGCAGACCTGCCCACCTACCCCTTCACCCGCAACCACTACTGGCTCACACCAGAACCCCGCACCGAAGCCCATCACCTCGGCTTCGCCGCCACCGACCACCCACTCCTCGCCACCTCCACCGAACTCCCCGACGGCACCCACCTCCTCACCACCACCCTCACCACTGCCGCACACCCCTGGCTCAACGACCACACCATCGCCGGCACCACCCTCCTCCCCGGCACCGCACTCCTCGAACTCGCCCTCCACGCAGGCCGAAGGACGGGCTGCGAGGAGGTCGAGGAGCTGCTGTTCCAGGTGCCGGTGGCCCTGTCGGGAGATCGGGAGAAGGTGCTGCACCTCCTGGCCGGCCCGGTCGACGAGTCCGGCCGCCGGCCGATCACCATCTACAGCCGGGACGCGGACGAGCAGGCCTGGACCCGGAACGCCACCGGCACCCTCGCCGGCGTCTGAAACCGCGCGCGTTCCCCTGGCCGACGCTTCACGTCGGCCAGGGGAACGCGCGCGTTCGTGCGAGCCGGACGCGGCGGGACGCCGACGGTCGTCCTCCTCGGGCAGATGCCCCACGGCTGTGCCGGCACCCGAACCGACCGGGGCCCGGAAACGGCAAGACCCCCGCCCCGGACACAGCAAAACCCGACCCGGACACGGCAAGACCCCGGCCCGGACACGGCAAGACCCCGGCCGGGGCAGGGCACGACCCCGGCCGGGGCAGGGAAAGGCCCGGGCCCATGAGGACCCGGGCCGGAAGGTGGAGGGTCAGGCCGGCGCGGCGGCGAACCTGGCAGCGCTGAACGGGCGAGCGATCTGCGGCAGTTCACCCGTCATGACGGCCTCCGCCATCGCCTCGGCGGTGGCCGGTGTCAGCTGAATGCCGACCCGGTAGTGCCCGGTGGCCAGCAGCACGTCCTCCCGGGCCGTCACGCCGAGAATCGGCAGGCCGTCCGGTGATCCCGGCCGCAGCCCGGCGGCGGCGCCGACGAACCGCAGCCGCGCCGTGGAGGGCACGATCCGCCGTACCCGCTCGAGCAGGTCGGCGACGCCGTCCGCGAGCACCTGCTCGTCGTATCCGGCGTCCTCATAGGTGGCGCCGATGGCCAATTCGCCGTCGGCCCGTGGCGCGATGTACACCGAGCGGTCGCCGTAGCTCCCGCGGACGGTGTGGCCGACGACGGCCTCGCCGTGCAGCCGCACGACGTGGCCCTTATAGGGCCTGATCTCGGGGACCAGGCCCGCGGGCAGGCCCGGCAGCAGATGGGTCCAGGGTCCGGCGGCGAGGACGAGCCGGTCGCCGCGCAGGACCTCGCCGCCGCTGAGCCGGACCGCGGGGGTGGCGTCGTCGAGCATCACCTGCTCGGCCCGTTCCCGCACGACCTGTCCGCCGGCGTTGTGCAGCGCCGCGAGGAGGCCGCGGGTGAGCATGCGGGGGTCGATCGAACCGTCGGCGGGTGACAGCATGCCGACGTACGCCTCGGGGGCGAGGCGGGGTTCGAGCCGGCGGCAGTCGTCCGGTGACAGCATCCGGTAGTCGATGCCGAAGTCGTCGGCCATCTGGCGCAGCCGTTCGAGGCCCTGGGCGGCCTGCGCGTCGTAGGCGACGTCGAGGATGCCGTTGCGCAGGAAGCCGACGGACGTGCCGGCGGCCTGGGCGACCTCGGCGGCGAACGCCGGGTAGAGAGCGCGGGAGTGCAGGACCAGGCGGGCGAACTCGGGCCGGCCCAGCAACATGTCGCCGGACGGTGGCAGCAGTCCGGCGGCGACGCCGGATGCCTTGCCGCCCGGTTCCGGGTCGATGACGGTCACGTCGGTGCCGCGCTGCGCACAGCGCCAGCCGACCGCCAGTCCGATGACACCGCCGCCGATGACGATTACGCGCATGGGGTCCTCCGTCTGC
Source organism: Streptomyces sp. NBC_01750 (assembly GCF_035918095.1). Classification (NCBI taxonomy): domain Bacteria; kingdom Bacillati; phylum Actinomycetota; class Actinomycetes; order Kitasatosporales; family Streptomycetaceae; genus Streptomyces; species Streptomyces sp. NBC_01750. The sequence continues at coordinate 6,764,169 of NZ_CP109137.1, read as the reverse complement.
TCCGCGGGTCGGAGCGCTCAGTCCTGACTCATCAGGCGCAGCAGGTGGGCGGCCAGGTCGGCCGGTGTCCGGTAGTCGAACAGGAGCGTGGCCGGCAGCCGCAGGCCGGTGAGGGCGGCCAGTCGGCGGTTGAGGTCCACGGTGGTCAGCGAGTCGAACCCGATGGCGGAGAACTCGGCCCCGGCCTGGACGGCCTCCGGCCCGGGGAGGGCGAGCACCCCGGCGACCTCGGTGCGGATGAGCTGCACGACGGCGCCGGTGCGTTCGGCCTCGGGCAGTTCGGCGACGGAGCGGCGCAGCTCGGCGGGGTCGACGTGGTCCGGCCGCCGGGTGGGGCGGGTCCGGTCCTCCTGCCTCGGCGGGCACAGGTCGCGCAGCACGTCCGGGATCTGCGGGGAGTGGTCGCGCAGGGCCGGCTCGTACAGCTGGATGGGCACGAGTACGGCGTCGTCGCGGGCGAGGGCGGCGTCGAACAGGGCGAGCCCGTCGGACACTCGGAGCGCCGAGATGCCGGCCCGTTCCATCCGCTTCAGGTCGGCGGCGTTGAGCCGCTCGCCCATGCCGGCTTCGTCCCACAGGCCCCAGGCGAGCGAGACGGCATGCAGTCCGGCGGCCCGGCGGTGCTGGGCCAGGGCGTCGACGAAGGTGTTGGCGGCGGCGTAGTTGGCCTGGCCGGCTCCGCCGACGATGCCACTGACCGAGGAGAAGAGGATGAGTTCGCAGTCGGGGAGCGACCGGCTCACCCGGTGCAGGGCGAGAGAGGCGTCGACCTTGGGGCGCATCACGCGGTCGAGGCGCCGGGGGGTCATGGTGCCGACGGCGCCGTCGTCGGTGACGCCGGCCGCGTGGATGACCATGGTGACGGGGTGTTCCGCCGGTACTTCGTTCAGCACCCGGTCGAGCGCGTCGGCGTCGGCCACGTCGCATGCCACCACGTCGGTGTGGGCGCCGAGTTCGGTGAGTTCGGCGACGAGCCGGCGGGCGGCGGGTGCGTCGGGGCCGGAGCGGTTGAGCAGCAGTAGTCGGCCGACGCCGTGCCGCTGCGCGAGGTGGCGGGCCAGGACGGTGCCGAGCGCGCCGGTGCCTCCGGTCATCACGACGGTGCCGTGGGTACGGGTGGGGCGGCGTGCCGGGGCGCCGGTGTCGCCGGGCCGGGAGCGCTGGAGCCGCAGTTGCAGGAGGCTGCCGTGGCGGACGGCCAGTTGGGGATACGGCGTGTCCGGGTCGGTGAGGGCGGAAACGGCGGACAGCAGGGCGCGCCGTGAGCCGTCCGCCTCGTCGATGTCGACCAGTCCGAAGCGTCCGGGCTGCTCGGCCTGGCTGCTGCGGACGAGCCCCCAGACCACGGAGGCGGCGAGGCCGGCGATGTCCTCGTCGGGCCCACAGGACTGTGCGCCCTGGGTGATGAACACCAGTCGGGAGCCGGCGAGCCGGTCGTCGGTGAGCCACTCCTGGACGAGGGCGAGGCAGCGCTGCGCCTCGGCGCGCACTGCGTCGACCCCGTCCGTGCCGTCGGCGCAGCTGACGAGGACGACGGAGGGGACGGGGGCGCCCCGTCGCAGTGCCGCGTCCATGGTGTGGAGGGAGCTGTAGTTCTCGAAGCTCCGTCCGGTGGCCTTGAGTTCGCCGGTGACGCCGAGGTGGTCGGTGCCGAGGAAGGCCCAGGGCTCGTCGGCCGCCGGGCGGGCGGGCACCTCGGCCAGTGGCCTCCAGACCGGGCGTAGCAGCGCGCCCGAGGCGCCGGTTCCCCGCAGCTGCTCGCGGCTGACGGGGCGCACCATCAGCGAGCGGGCGCAGAGGACCGGCCGGTCGTCCATGTCGGTGGCGGTCAGGGAGAGGGAGTCGCCCTCGGTGAGGGCGATGCGGATCCGCAGTGCGGTGGCGCCGGGGCGGTGTACGCGGACACCTCGCCAGGCGAAGGGCAGGTAGGTGTCCTCCCCGTCCCGGTCGAGAAACGGGATGCTCGCCGCGTGGAGGGCGGCGTCGAGCAGGGCGGGGTGCATGAGCATGCCCGTGGCGGGGAGCCCGGAGTCGTCCAGCGGGACCTCGGCGAACACCTCGGTGCCGCGCCGCCATGCGGTGCTGAGCAGGCGGAACGACGGCCCGTAGTCCATGCCGCGGGCTGCGAGCCGCTCGTAGAGGTCGGGGATGTCGACGGGCTCGCTGCCGGTGGGCGGCCAGGGTTGTGGTTCGGCGGGCGCGCCCGGGGCGGCGGCGGTCGGCGCGTCGCCGGGGCCGGGGGGCGCGCAGACGTGTCCGGCGGCAGCGGCACCGCTGGGGGCGGCCTCGCTCGGGCGGGGATCGAGGACGGTCATGCGCTTCCTTCTTGGCTGTCGGGGCCCGGGGTTGCCGACGGAGTCAGTCCTGGAGTGGCGGCGGGTTGGTGATGGCCGCCGTGACATAGCCCTTGGAGTCGCCGCCGTGCTCGTCGTAGTAGCGGCAGAACGTCTTGACGACGACGAGGGCGTCGCGGATGTCGTTGGCGTCCCAGGCGACGATGTCGAGGATCTCCATGCCGCCCTGGAAGTAGCGTCCGCGCATGGGGACGCGGAAGGAGCTGGAGAAGTCGGTGATGAGGATGTCGCCGAGCTGGCGGTGCCAGAAGTCGTTCATCGACCACTGGTTGAACGGTTCGGTGAGTCCGTCCTGTACGGCCTTGGCGATGAGGTAGTAGGCCATCTGGTTGTAGCAGATGTTGAACTCGACCGAGTTGAAGTGGCCGGTGTCGTCGATGTAGCAGGACTCGGGGATCTCGAAGGTGCACTCGGCCGAGAGCCGGCTGCCCTCTCCGGGTCCGCCGTCGCAGATCACCTCGGCGGTCCTGAGGTATTCGCACCGCTTGGCGCGGTAGGGGGTGAGCACCCGCTGGAGCAGCGGCTCGTCGGTGGGGTATCGCGTGGCGGTGGCGCTGTCGGCGCGCTCTCCGGGTCGCTGCAGAAGTTCCGTCATGGCTCGTGCCTCCAGCTCGTGCGGTGCGCACGGGGTGCGCGGTGGGTGGGGTGGCTCAGCTGCTGCGGGTGCGCTGCGCGGCGAGCAGCAGCTCCTCCACGCTCATGTTCTGCAGCGCGGCGGCCGGTGCGGGGGTCTGCTCTGCGGGTGTCTCCTCCTTCGGGGGCTCGGCCGCCTCGGTCGCGGGGCCGCCGTCGCGGAGCTCGAGCAGGGCGTCGAGCAGTCCGGCGGCGCGCATCACGGCCGGCGGGATGGTGGCGATGGCGGCACGGATGTCGTCGTCGGCGCGGTCGGCTGCGATCGCCTCGATGTCCGGGCCGAGTTCGGCGAGCAGGAACTCGGCGAGTTCGGCAGGTGTCGGGTAGTCGAAGGTGATGGTGGCGGGCAGCCGTATCCCGATCGCGGTGCTGAGGCCGTTGCGCAGTTCGATCGCGGCCAGCGAGTCCATGCCGAAGGCGGTGAAGGGCGTCTCGGGGTCGATGGCCGCCGGGTCGTCGTGGCGTACGACGGCGACCTGTCGCCGGACCAGGTCGAGCACCATGGGCAGCCGCTGCTCGGGGTCGGCGGCGGCCAGTTGCTGTTCGAGCGGTTCGTCGGCCGCCTCCGGGGCGGCGGCGCTCGGGGTGTCCGCCGGCCGGGAGGGTGGTGTGACGAGACCCTTGAGTACGGCGGGCAGTTGGTCGTAGCCGGCCCGCAGCGCGGCGAGGTTGAGTTTGAGCGGGACGAGCAGCGCCTCCGGGCGCGCCAGTGCGTCGTCGAGGAGGGCGAGGCCCTCGTCGGTGGGGAGGGCGGCGCTGCCCGCGAGTTCCAGTCGGGTGAGGTCGGCGGCGGAGAGGGTGCCGCCCATGCCGCCCGCCTCGGCCCAGAGCCCCCAGGCCAGCGACTGGCCGGGCAGGCCGGCTTGCTGCCGGTGGGCGGCCAGTCCGTCCAGGAAGGTGTTGGCGGCGGCGTAGTTGGCCTGTCCCGCGCCCAACAGCTGGCCGCTGGCGGAGGAGAAGAGGACGAAGGCTGCCAGGGGCAGGTCCTGGGTGAGTTCGTGCAGGTGCCATGCGGCGTCGGCCTTGGGTCGCAGCACGCGTGTCGTGCGGTCCGTGTCCAGCGCTGTCACCAGGCCGTCGTCGAGGATGCCGGCGAGGTGGAAGACGGCGGTGAGCGGGTGCGCCGCGGGGATGTCGGCGAGGACGCCGGCCAGGGCCGTACGGTCGCCGACGTCGGCGGCCGCGGTATCGACGGTGGCGCCGAGTTCCTGGAGTTCCGCGACGAGTGCGCCGGCGCCGTCCGCGTCCGGGCCGCGGCGGCTGACGAGCAGCAGATGCCTGACGTCCCGGTGGCGGACCAGATGCCGGGCGAGCATCGCACCGAGCCCACCCGTCCCGCCGGTGATGAGGACGGTGCCGTCGGGGTCGAACGGCGGCGGGGTCTGGGCGGTGTCGGTCACCGCGGCCAGCCGGGGCACCGAGCAGCGGCCGCCGCGGACCCGGACCTCGAACTCGCCGCAGGCGGCGGCGGAGGGGATCACAGCGAGCGAGGCCTGGTCGGAGTCGACGTCGACCAGCCCGAACCGTCCGGGGTTCTCGGCCTCGGCGGCGCGGACCAGACCGGCGACCGCGGTCGCGGCGAGTCCGCTGGTGACGGCGACCAGGCGGCTGTCGGCGAGGGCCGGGTCGGCGAGGAACTGCTGCACCGCACGCAGCACGCGGCCGGTGACGGCGTGGACCGCGCCCGGCAGGCCGGTGTCGTCGCTCGGGCAGCCGAGCAGCACCAGCGGGGGCGGGCTGCCGGGTACGGCGGCGAGTGACGCCATGTCGGGTGCGGCGGGGGCGGCGAGTCCGAAGCCGGCTTCGGGCGGTCCCACCACGGCCCAGCCGCCACCGTCGGCCGGGACGTCGACGGCCGTCCAGTCCACGCGGTGGAGAGGGCTGCGCCTGGCTTCGGCGAGCTGCTGCTCGCTGACCGGACGGCCGCGCACCGACCGCACCTCGGCGACGGGTTCGTCGTCGGCGTCGAAGAGCCGGATGGTGCTGTGCTCGGCGCCGGCGGCGCGGTGCAGGTGGACGCGGACCGCGGCGGCGCCGGGGCGGTGCAGGCGTACGCCCTCCCACGCGAAGGGGATGAGGGTTTCGCCTCGCTGGAGGCCGCCCAGCGACTCGGCGTGCATGGCCGCGTCGAGCAGGGCCGGGTGCAGCCGGTAGCGGGCGGCGTCGGTGTCGGCCGCCTCCGGCAGCGCTACCTCCGCGTAGAGGTCCTCGCCGTCCGCCCATGCCGCGCGCAGGCCCTGGAGGAGCGGGCCGTAGTGGTAGCCCTGCTCGGCCAGCCGGGCGTAGGCGCCGGTGACGTCCAGGGCGGCGGCGCCGGGTGGCGGCCAGGCCTCGAGGCGCGGGCCCAAGGGCTGCGGCGCCGCGCTCAGCGAGCCGCTCGCGTGCCGTGTCCAGGGTGTCGAGCCGTCGGTCCGTGAGTGCACGGTGAGGGTGCGGGTGCCGGCTGTGCCGGGCGCGTCGACGACGACGCGGACCGTGACCGTCCCGTCCGCGGGCACGATGAGCGGGGCTTCCAGCGTGAGCTCCTCGACCGTCGTGGCGCCGGTCTCCTCGCCTGCCGCCAGGGCGAGTTCGACGAAGCCGGTGCCGGGGAGCAGGGCGACGCCGTGGACGGCGTGGTCCGGCAGCCAGGGGTGCAGGCCGGAGCCGAGGCGGCCGGTGAGGACGACCTGGTCGGTGCCGGGGACGGGTATGGACGCGGTGAGCAGCGGGTGTGCGATCGCGTCCAGGCCTGCGCCGCTGACGTCGTGTGCCGCGGTGCCGGCGTCGATCCAGAACCTGCGGTGCTGGAACGGGTAGGTGGGCAGCACCAGTTCGGGGTCGTCGGGAGCGCCGTCGAGTACGGCGGCCCAGTCGGGTTCGATGCCGGCGGTGAACGCGGTGGCGAGGCCGGTCGTCAGCTCGGTGTGTTCGTCGCGGCGGGCGCGCTGGAGCGGGACGAAGACCGGGCCGTCGACGTCGGCGAGTGTCTCGCGGGCCAGCGCGGTCAGGGTGGCGTCGGGGCCGACCTCGACGAAGCGGGTCACGCCGGACTCGTACAGGGCCGTGACGCCGTCGGCGAAGCGGACGGTCCGGCGGGCGTGCTCGACCCAGTGCCGCGGGTCGGTGAGTTCGCCGGGTTCGGCCGGCCGGCCGGTGACGTCGGAGACGACCGGCAGGTCGGGTTCGCGGTAGTCGATGCTCCGGGCGACCTCGGCGAAGTCGGCGAGCATCGGCTCCATCATCGCGGAGTGGAAGGCGTGGGAGACGGGGAGCCGCTTGTGCCGGACGCCGTCCGTCACTGCTCGCCCGGCGGCCTGGAGGAGGGCGGGTTCGGGGCCGGAGACGACGACCGAGGTCGGCGAGTTGACCGCGGCGACGTCCAGCTGGAGGCCCTTGATCAGCTGCTCGGCGTGCGCTTCGGCGGTGTTCAGCGCGAGCATGCCGCCGCCGGGCAGGGCTTGCATGAGCCGGCCCCGCGCGGCGACCAGCCGGGCGGCCGAGCGCAGGTCGAGGACGCCGGCGACGTGGGCCGCTGCCAGGGCGCCGACGGAGTGGCCGAGTACGGCGTCCGGGCGCAGGCCCCAGTGCCGGAGCGCGCCGGCCAGTCCGGTCTGGAGGGCGAACAGCGCGGGCTGTGTCCACTCCGTCCGGTCGAGGTCGCCGCTGTCGCTGTCGCCCCATATGACGTCTCGCAGGGGCGAGTCGAGGTGCGGGTCGAGGGCGGCGCAGGCCTCGTCGAAGGCCTCGCGGAAGGGTGCGCAGTGCGCGTGCAGACCGCGGCCCATCCCGGCCCACTGGGAGCCCTGGCCGGTGAACAGCCAGCCGACGCGGCCGGTTCGCGCTTGGCCGATGACTGCGGCCCGCCCGTCGGCGATCTCGCGCAGCCCGGCGAGCAGCGTGGCCCGGTCGGCGCCGATGACGGCGGCACGGTGCGGGTGGGCGGTGCGGGCGAGGGCGAGTTTGCGCGCCACCGCGGCCGGGACGACGGTGTCGTCGTCCGCGAGTGCGGCGTGCAGCCGCGTCGCCTGGTCGCTCAGGGCCTGCCCGGTGCGTGCGGACAGCAGCCAGGGGACGGGCGTGGCCGGGGCCTCGGCGGCGGGTGCGGGGGCCGGTTCGGTCCCGGCGGGCGCGGGGGCCGGTTCGGCCGACTCCAGGATGACGTGGGCGTTGGTGCCGCTGACACCGAAGGACGACACGGCGGCCCGGCGCGGGCGCCGCACCTGCGGCCAGGGCCGGGACTCGGCCAGCAGCTCGACCCTGCCCGCGCTCCAGTCGACCTGTGCCGACGGGGCGTCCACGTGCAGGGTGGCGGGCAGGATGCCCGCGCGCATGGCCAGCACCATCTTCATGACGCCGGCGACGCCCGCCGCGGCCTGCGCGTGCCCGATGTTGGACTTGATCGAGCCGAGATACAGCGGCTCGCCGGGGTGGTCCTGGCCGTAGGTGGCGAGCAGGGCCTGGGCCTCGATGGGGTCGCCGAGCCGGGTGCCGGTGCCGTGGCCCTCTACGGCGTCGATGTCGGCGGGGCCCAGCCTGGCGGCGGCCAGTGCCTGCTGGATCACCCGCTGCTGGGACGGGCCGTTGGGGGCGGTGAGTCCGTTGGACGCGCCGTCCTGGTTGACGGCGGAGCCCCGGATGACAGCCAGAACCGGGCGGTTGTTCCGGCGGGCGTCCGAGAGCCGTTCGAGGAGCAGCATCCCGGCGCCCTCGCCCCAGCCGGTGCCGTCGGCGGCATCGGCGAAGGACTTGCACCGGCCGTCGGCGGCCAGGCCGCGCTGAAGGCTGAAGTCGGTGAACGTCTCGGGGGTGGCCATCACGGTGACGCCGCCGGCCAGCGCGAGCGTGCACTCGCCGCGGCGCAGCGCCTGCATCGCCCAGTGCAGGGCGACCAATGAAGACGAGCAGGCGGTGTCGACGGAGACGGCGGGGCCCTCCAGGCCCAGGACGTAGGCGACGCGGCCGGAGGCGACGCTGGCCGAGCTGCCGTTGGTCAGGTACGGCGCGAGGTCCTCGGGTATCTCCCGCAGACGGCTGGCCCAGTCGTGGTACATGACGCCGGCGAAGACACCGGTGCGGCTGCCGTGCAGGGTGCTGGGGTCGATGCCGGCGCGCTCGATCGACTCCCAGGCGGTCTCCAGCAGCAACCGCTGCTGCGGGTCCGTGGCCACGGCCTCGCGGGGGCTGATCCCGAAGAAGTCGGCGTCGAAGTCGGCGGCGTCATGGAGGAAGCCGCCCTCGCGGACGTAGGTCTTGCCGGTGCGGCCGACCTCGGGGTCGTACAACTCCGCGGTGTCCCAGCCCCGGTTCACCGGGAACGGCGAGATGCCGTCGGCGCCTTGGGCCACGAGGTTCCAGAGTTCCTCGGGGGTGGACACGCCGCCGGGGTAGCGGCAGGCCATGCCGACGATGGCGATCGGGTCGTCGTCGCCGTCGAGCAGGCCGGACGCCGGCGCCTGGGCGGCGGCGTCGGCCGCGGCCGCCGGTGCCAGCACGGCCAGGACATGGTCGGCCAGCGCCGCCGGTGTCGGGTAGTCGAAGATCAGCGAGGACGGCAGGCGGAGGCCCGTCGCGGTGTTGAGGGCGTTGCGCAGTTCGATGGCGCCGAGTGAGTCGAAGCCGACCTCGCTGAACGGGCGGCGGGGGTCGATCTCGCTGCTCTGCTCGTGTCCCAGTACGGCGGCGGCGTGCCGTGTCACCACCTCGAGTACGTGCGACTGCCGGTCCCGCCCGGCGAGGGCGGCGAGACGGCGCGCCAGTTCGCCGCCCGCGGCGCCGGTGCCCGCCGCGGCGGCGCGCCGCTGCCGGGGGACGAGGGTGCCGAGCACGGACGGCAGCGGGCCGGTGCGTGTCCGCAGGGCGGGGAGGTCGAGCTGGATCGGCAGCATCGTCGCTGTGTCGCGGGTGAGTGCGTCGTCGAACAGGGCCAGGCTCTGTTCGGCGGTGAGCGCGGTCACGCCGGAGCGCTGCGAGCGGCGCAGGGTGACTTCGTCGAGGCGGCCGCCCATGCCCTCTTCCCCGGCCCACAGCGCCCAGGCCAGCGAGGTGGCGGGCAGGCCGAGGGCACGGCGGTGCTCGGCCAGCTGGTCGAGGAAGGCGTTGGCGGCGGCGTAGTTGGACTGGCCTGCCGCGTCCATGGTGGCGGCGGCGGAGGAGAACAGCACGAAGGCGCTCAGGTCGATGTCGCGGGTGAGTTCGTGCAGGTGCCAGGCGCCGTCGACCTTGGCGGCGAAGACGGTGTCCACGTCGGCCGCGGTGAGGGTGGTGACCGCGCCGTCGGCCACGACGCCCGCCGTGTGCACGACGCCGGTCAGGGGCCGGTCGGGGTCTATGCCGTCGAGCAGCCGGGACACGGCGTCGCGGTCGCCGACGTCGCACGTCTCGACGCGCACCGTCGCGCCGTCCGCCCGCAGCTCGTCGGCGAACTCGGCCGCGCCCGGGGCGCGGTCGCCGGAGCGGCTGGTCAGCAGCAGGGAGCGGACGCCGTGCCGGGTGACCAGGCGGCGGGCGACCCGGCGGCCCAGTCCCCCGGTGCCGCCGGTGATCAGGACGGTCCCCTCGGACCAGGGCCGAGGACCGTCGTCGGGTGCGGGCATGCGCACCAGCCGGGGCGCGCTCGGCTCGCCGTCGCGGAGGGCGATCTGCTCCTCGGCGCGGTCGGGGTCGGTGGCCGCGGCCAGCGCGGCGAGCACCGACTCGGGGGTGGATCCGGGTTCGATGTCGAGGAGGAGGAACTTTCCCGGGTGTTCGGCCTGGGCCGCGCGGACCATGCCCCAAACCGGTGCGGCGGCCAGTCCGTCGACAGCGGCGGCCCCGGCCGCGGTGGCGTTCTCGGTGACGAAGACGAGGCGGGCCGTCCCCAGGTCGGCGGCGAGCGCGTCCTGGAGCAGGGCGAGTACGCGGGTGGTGGCGGCGCGGGCCGCCGCCGGAGTGGCGTCCGTACCGGCGGGGACGAAGGCGAGGACGGCGTCGGGGACATCGGCGCCCGCGGCGATGGCTTCGCCCAGCGCGGCGAGGTCCGCGTAGCGGTCGCCCGGGAGCGGCAGTGCCGGGGTGCCCAGCAGGGCCGTCCGCGGTGTGCCCGTCCCTGGGCGGATCGGCTCCCAACGCACCCGGTACAGCGGCCGGGTGGGACGCGCCGTCCCGAGGGGGCGCTCGACGACGGTCTCGACGGTGACGGCGGGGCTGCCGGTGCCGTCGGTCATGTCGGCGTGCAGGCCCGCCGCGCTGCGCGTCAGGCGGACGCGGAGGGAGGAGGTGCCGGGGGTGTGTACGGTGATGCCGTCGAGCGAGAAGGGGATGCGGGTACCGCCGTCGTCGGGGCCGGGCAGGAAGTCGGCGGCGTGGAAGGCGGAGTCCAGCAGGGCGGGGTGGATGAGGAACTCGTCGGCGCCTGCGCGTGCGGACTCGTCCAGCGCCACCTCGGCCAGGACCTGGTCGTCCAGCCGCCAGGCCGCGCGCAGGTTGCGGAAGGCCGGGCCGAAGCCGTAGCCGTCCTCGGCGCGGTCCGGGTAGAAGGCGCCGAGGTCGATCGGTTCGGCGCCGACGGGCGGCCAGGCCTCGGGGGCTCCGGTCGCGGCGTGCGCCGCGGGCCGCTCGGCGGCCACCGTGGCGCGGGCGTGCCGCACCCAGGTCTCCGAGGCGGCGTCGAAGCAGGACACCTGCACGTCCCGCCGCCCGTCCGGCCCGGGCGGGCCGACCCGGACCTGCACCGGGACGTCCGCGTCGTCGGGCAGCACCAGCGGTGCCTGGACGAGCAGTTCGTCGGCGCGGGGACAGTTCGCCGCCGCGCCGGCCCGCAGTACCATCTCCAGCCAGCCGGTGCTGGGCATGATCCGGTCCCCGGCGATGACGTGGTCGGCGAGCCAGCGCTGTGTCCGCACGGACAGCAGCCCGGTCAGCAGGGTGCCTTCGTCGTCGGCCAGGACGACCTGGGCCGAGAGCAGCGGGTGCTTCAGCGGGGTGAGTCCCGCGCCGCTGACGTCGGGCGCGGTGCGTGCGGTGAGCCAGTAGCGGCGGCGCTGGAAGGCGTAGGTGGGCAGCGGTACGGCGCGCGCGCCCGGGAACAGCCCCTCGCCGCTGACGGCGGCGCCGCGGACCCAGGCTTCGGCGACCGCGCCGAGCAGCTCGGTCTCCTCGTCGCGTCCGGCGCGCATGGCGGCCAGCGCGGCGACGTCGGCGGTGTCCGGCAGGCAGCCGGGAGTCAGGGCGGTGAGGACGGCGTCGGGGCCGACCTCCAGGTAGGTGGTCACTCCGGCGCCATCGAGGTGGCGTACGGCGTCGGCGAAGCGCACCGTACGCCGGACGTGCTCCACCCAGTAGTCCGCATCCGGCGCGACCGGCTCACCGGTCATCGTGGAGACGATCGGGATCTCGGGCTCGGCGTAGGTCATCGCCTCGGCGACGCGCCGGAAGTCGTCGAGCATCGGCTCCATCAGCGGCGAGTGGAAGGCGTGCGACACCCGCAGCCGCCGGGTGCGGCGTCCCTGCTCGGCGAAGTGCCGCTCGATGCGGGCCACTTCGTCCGCGGCACCGGAGACGACCGTCGATGACGGGCCGTTGACGGCGCCGACGGAGACGGTGTCCCCGAGCAGCGGCAGCACCTCGTCCTGGCTCGCGGCGACGGCGGCCATCGCACCGCCCGCCGGGAGCTCCTGCATCAGCCGGCCGCGGGCGGCGACCAGCATGGCGGCGTCGGGGAGCGAGAGCACGCCGGCCACGTGCGCGGCGGCCAGTTCGCCGACCGAGTGCCCGGCGAGGTAGTCCGGGCGGATGCCCCACGACTCGAGCAGCCGGTAGAGGCTCACCTCCAGCGCGAACAGCGCGGGCTGCGCGTACTCGGTGGTGTCGAGCAGGCGTGCCGCGTCCGAGCCCTCGTCGGCGAAGACGACGTCGGCGATCGGCTGCTCAAGCAGCAGGTCGAGGTGGTCGGCGACGACATCGAAGTGGTGCGCGAACAGCGGGTACCGCCGGTGGAGCTGCCGGCCCATGCCCAGGCGCTGCGACGCCTGGCCGGTGAACAGCACCGCGAGGCCGCCCTCGGCGACCCTCCCTGTGGGCGCGTTCCCCGCCGCGAGTGCGGCGAGGCGCGACCGGGCCTGGTCCGGGTCGTCCGCGAGGATCACGGCGCGGTGCTCGAGCGCGGCGCGGGTGGTGGCGAGGGAGAAGCCGACGTCGGCGAGGTCCGGGTCCCCGGCCGGCCGCTCCGCCAGCCACGCGGACAGCCGGGCCGCCTGGCCGCGCAGGGCCGTCCCGCTCTTCGCGCTCAGCAGCAGCGGCGTCGGCCCGGAGGTCCGCGGGTGCGGCGACGGCGCCGGGACGGCGGGCGGCTCCTCCAGGATGACGTGCGCGTTGGTGCCGCTGGCGCCGAAGGAGGAGACGCCGGCCCGGCGCGGCCGGTCGTCGTGCTGCTCCCAGGGCCGGGGCCGCACCAGCAACTGCACCGTTGCGGCGGACCAGTTCACGTGGGGTGTGGGGTTCTCCGCGTGCAAGGTGGCGGGCAGCACGCCGTGCCGCATGGCCATTGCCATCTTGACGACGCCGGCGACGCCCGCGGCCGCGCCGGTGTGACCGATGTTCGACTTGACCGACCCGAGCCACAGCGGCGCCTCGGCGCTGTGGTCGCGGCCGTAGGTCTCGAGAATCGCGCGGGCTTCGATGGGGTCGCCGAGGCGGGTGCCGGTGCCGTGCGCCTCGACGGCGTCCACCTGGGCTCCGGTGAGCCCGGCGTCGGCCAGGGCCTGCCGGACGACCTTGTTCTGGGCCAGCCCGCTGGGTGCGGTGATGCCGTTGCTGGCGCCGTCCTGGTTGATGGCGGAGCCGCGCACCACGGCGACGACGGGGTGACCGGCCCTCAGCGCGTCGTCGAGTCGCTCCAGCACGAGCATGCCGGATCCCTCGGCGAAGGCGGTGCCGTCGGCCTCGGCGGCGAAGGCCTTGCATTTGCCGTCGGCGGCCAGGCCGCGCTGGCGGCTGAAAGTGGTGAACGTCCCGGGGCTGGAGATGACGGCAACGCCGCCGGCCAGGGCCAGGCCGCACTCGCCTCGGCGCAGCGACTGGACGGCGAGGTGCAGAGCCGTCAGTGAGCCGGAGCAGGCGGTGTCGACGGTGAGGGTCGGCCCCTCCAGGCCGAGGGTGTAGGCGATCCGGCCGGAGACGACGCTGGGCAGATTGCCGAGCAGCAGGTGGGCGTCCAGGCCGTCGGGCGCCTCGTGGGTGCGCGGGCCGTACTCGTGCGGTTCTACGCCGACGAAGACGCCGGAGCGGCTGCCGCGCAGGGTGGTCGGGTCGATCCCGGAGCGCTCCAGCGCCTCCCACGCGGTCTCCAGGACCAGCCGCTGCTGCGGGTCCATGGCCAGGGCTTCCTTCGGGCCGATGCCGAAGAACTCCGCGTCGAAGTCGCCCGCGTCGGGGAGGAAGCCACCCTGCCGGACGTAGCTGGTGCGGGGCGCGTCGGGGTCGGGGTCGAAGAGCGCCTGCAGGTCCCAGCCGCGGTCCTCGGGGAACTCGCCCACGACGTGTTCGCCGCCGGCCACCACCCGCCACAGGTCCTCGGGCGAGCCGATTCCCGGGTAGCGGCAGCCGATGCCCACGATCGCGATCGGCTCGTCGTCGCGGGCCGTGTGCGGCACCGGCTCCGGGGCCTCGTCCGGTGTGCCGAGGAGCCGCGCCCTGAGATAGCGCACCAGCAGGGCAGGCGTCGGGTACTCGAAGCCGACGGTGACGGGCAGGTCGAGTCCTGTCTCCGCGACCAGCCGCGCGTGCAGCTCGACAAGGCCCAGCGAGTCGAGCGCGAGGTCGCGGAAGGGCCTGTCCAGATCGATCTCGCTGTCGGCCTCCGGGTCCGTCCGGAGCCGGAGGTCGTGCAGCTGCTCGCGGAGCAGCCGGGTCAGCGAGCGGGTGAGCTCCGCGCCCGTCGGCGGGGCCGGCTGCGGGGTGGCGGCGCCGTGCTCCGCGTCGGTACCGGCGCCGTCGGCGGGGGTCACTGGACAATCACCTGAACACCTCGGGTTTCTGCGGAAAGACAGGTGCGTCTTGCGCCTCGACGGTAGCTTTCGGCCGGTATCCGCCCCACCCCTGCGAATAGGGCGACTCCCCCTATGCCCTGCCGGGATCAAGGGGATCCGGGCGTCGGTCCCTTCAGGAACCGGAGGTCGGCGCGCGGCACCGCGCACCGCCCCGTGGCCGGGGCCGGGGAATCCGGCGTGAATCATGTGCGAATTCAGCGGGGAATACCGGCCAGCAAAGCGCGGCGGTCGGCCTTGCCATTGCCGGTGAGCGGAATTTCGTCTACGAAGTGGATGCTCTGCGGGAGCATGTACGAGGGAAGCGAGTCGGCGCAGAAGGAGCGCAGTCCAGCCGCTGTCGTGCTTTCACCGGCGGCGCCGTCCTTACGGACCAGGAAGGCGCTCAGCACCGGTTCGGCACCGGCCTGCTCGTCGAGGGTGACCACGGCCGAGGCGACGCCTTCGTGCTGCTGCAGCCGGCGTTCGATCTCGCCCAGCTCGACCCGGTTGCCGCGCACCTGGACCTGGGAGTCGACGCGCCCGCAGAAGTAGAGCTCGCCCTCGGGCCCGCGGTAGGCCAGGTCTCCGGTCCGGAAGACGATCTGGCCGGAGGCGGGGGCGAAGGGGTCGGGGACGAGCGCGGCGGCCGTGGCCGCCGGGTCGTTCCAGTAGCCGCTGAACAGCGCCGGGCTGCGCAGATATATCTGGCCGGTCACCCCGGGCTCGGTCACCGGCAGGCCGGCGTCGTCGATCAGGGTCATCTCCGCGCCGGGGTGTGCCCGGCCGATGGACAGCCGGTCCAGTGTCGCGGGGACGGGGTTGGGCACCGCGGTGAGGGACGCCGCCATCGACTCGGTCGCGCCGTAACCGTTGACGACCTGTACCTGCGGCAGCAGTTCGGACAGCCGGCGCAGCTCCGGCAGGGGGAAGTCCTCGCCCGAGAAGACGATTCGGCGCAGCGAGCGCATCCGGGCCAGGTCGGCAGCGGCGGTGCGCAGGACGGGCCGCCAGATGGAGGGGACTCCGTGCACCTGGCTGACCTCGGCCTCGGCCAGGAACTCCAGGAAGCGGCGGGGCCAGCCGAGTTCCTCCCGCGGCACCGGGACGATGGTCGCTCCGCAGCCCAGCGCCATTCCCGTGTCGACGAGCGAGAAGTCGAACTGCAGCGGTGAGGTGGTCGCGACCCGGTCGCCGGGGGCGACGAAGCCGAGCCGTCGTACGCCGCGCAGGAAGGCGAGCACTCCCCGGTGGGTCATCACCACGCCCTTGGGGCGGCCGGTGGTCCCGGAGGTGAAGATGATGTAGACGGGGTCGGTGGGTGTGACGCCGGCGCGCACGCGCGGCCCGGTCCGGGGTGCCCGCTCGACGAGCAGCCCGGCGTCACCGAAGCGGCCGGTGCCGACGGTGGCGGGCAGTCCGTCGCGCATGCCCTCGCCGTACTGCAGGAACAGCGCGGGCCGCGCGCTGTCGACGATCAGCGCGAGCCGCTCGCCGGGCATGTCCGGCGACACGGGGATGAACGGCAGGCCGAGTGTCGCGCAGGCCAGCAGTACGGCGACGGCCGCCGAGCAGTGGTTGGACTGCACGACCACCCGGTCGCCGACGTCGAGGCCCAGCTCGTCCAGGGCGCCGACGTAGTCGTCCACCAGCCGTTCGAGCTCGGCATAGTTCCAGATGCGCAGGCCGCCCTCTGCTGTGCGTTCGACGAGCGCCGGGGCGTGCGGCGTGGTGGCGGCCGCCGCGAGCAGGTAACCGCGCAGGTTGTCGTTCTCGTCGGTCGCGCAGGCGAAGCGGGGCGATTGCGGAGGCTGCGGCGTCACGGGTTCTCCTGTCGGCGAGTGGGCATGCCGGTGTCCCGCGGTGAATTCCGCGGCACCGTTCCACGCGCTTGAAGCTAATCAATCCGAGGCGTCGCCACAGGTGCTTTTCGGCCTCTTGCAAGCGGTTACCCGGGCTTAGGGGACGCTAGGGGTTCTGCGCCCGAACAGGTGACAGGAAACTCGGCAGGACCACACGTGAGCGGCTGGTCGAGCCGTGAGCATGGAGCGAATCGGCCGCCTGGAGGAGATATGGATAACGGCGACGCGACCACCACCGCGATTGTGTTTCCGGGGATCAGCGACACGGCATATGCCGATCTCGCGAAATTCCTGATGCTGAACAAATCAGCCAGGGCACTCGTCGGTGAAGCGAGTGAAATTCTCGGCTACCACCTGCTGGACCGGTACAAGACCGACGACGGACGTTTCACCGAAAGTTCCCGGGTGTCCTTTCTGGTGGGCTGCCTGGCGCTGGCCCGTGACGCCGAGCAGCGGTCGGGGCTGCGGCCGGACGTCGTCGTCGGGCCGAGCTTCGGCGGCATGCCTGCGGCCGTGTACGCCGGGGCGGTCGGCTTCGCCGACGCGGTGCGGATGACCGCGGGGTGGGGCGCCTGCGTCGAGCGGTACTTCGCCGGGCAGTACGCCGACACCGTCTCGCAGTCCTGCGCCCGGATCCCCGAGGCGGAAGTGGAAGGGGTCCTCGCGCAGCTCAGGGAAGACGGCGAGTGGCACGACGTCGCCTGCTACGTCGACACGGACTTCGTCATCGTCTCGGTGCGCGACGAGCGGCTTCCCTGGCTGGTGGAGCAGTTGCGTGCGCGCGGCGGCCTGCCGCTGGCCACCATGCGCCCGCCCATGCACTCGCCGTCCTTCGGCGCACTGCGCGACGAGGTGGCCGGCGAGGTGTTCGCGCGCCTGGTCTTCGCCGACCCGGTACTGCCGATGGTCGACGATCACGACGGCAGCGCGGTGGAAACGGCGGAGCAGGTACGGGAGATGGTGCTCGACGGCATCGTGGCGCCGGTCCGCTGGCCGAGTGTGGTGGCGGCGCTGCGGGCCAGGGGCGTGACCGAGCTGGTCGTCGCCGGCCAGGACAGCCTCTGGGGGCGCGTCCGGTGCAGCACCGACAACTTCGCGGTGACGACGCTGACGCCCCGGCGCGCACTGGTGCCGCCGGCCCGCCGACTGCCGGCAGCCACAAGGTGACCGCGATACGGGCGATCGTGAGCACACTCGCGCCGCACTCATGCCGGCGCCCGCACCTCGGCAAGGGTCTGCCAGAGCAGCGCCGGCGTGGCGAAGCGCTCCATGCTCATGGCGTCGTTGCTGAAGCGCACGCCGTAGGCGGACTCGAGCGCTGCCAGCAGCTCGACGGTCGCCATGGAGTCGAGCCCCAGATCCTTCAGGGGCAGGTCTTCGGTGAGCGGCTCGTCCGGCCCGATGAACGGGGTGTGCCGGCGAAGCAGCTGCTCGAACTCGGAATCCCACACGGTCGGGCCCTTCCTGCTCGGCGAACTCGGCGTCAACCTAAGGGCGCCCCGCGATCGGCAACAACCCCTAACCCTGGCAGGAGGCCACGATGATCGAGCCGGTTCCGGACGCCGGGGTGCATCACCGATTCCTCGCCGGGCTGCGCGTGGCTCCCGACCGGCCCGCGCTGCACCTCGGTGCCGGGGAGCACTACACCTACCGTGAGCTGCACGCCACGGCGCTGCAGTGGGCGGGCACTCTCACCAGTCGCCTTTCCGGCCGCCCGCGGCGGATCGCCGTGCTGGCCGGCAAGAACCACACCGGCTATGCCGGGGTGCTCTCCGCGCTCTACACCGGAGCGGCCGCCGTCCCGCTGCATGTGCAGTGGCCGGCCGGGCAGATCGGGCAGATGCTCCGGGCGGCGCAGGTGGACGCGGTGATCGCCGATCCGGACGGACTGGCCACGGTGCGCGAGACGGGGCTGGACCTGCCGGTGCTGTGCCCGGCACTGGGCGACGACGGCGACGTGTCCTCCGACCGCCTTCTGGCCCTCGATCCCGCGGACGCGCTGGGGCATCCCGCCGCCGCCGACCCCGCCGACGTCGCCTACGTGCTGTTCACCTCGGGCTCGACCGGGCGGCCCAAGGGGGTGCCGCTGACGCACGCCAACTACCGGCACTACTTCGCGGTGGTCGACGCGCGCTACGACTTCGGCGTGGGCGACGGCTTCGCCCAGACCGTCGAGCTGAACTTCGACTGCGCCATCTTCGACCTGTTCTGCGCCTGGGGCTCGGGCGCCTGCGTGCACCCCGTCCCGCCGACGGCCTACCTCGACCTGCCGGCGTTCGTCCGCGAGCGGAGGGTCACCGTGTGGTTCTCCACGCCGAGCGCCATCGCGCTGGTCCGGCGTACCGGCGGGCTGGTACCCGGCTCGATGCCGGGCCTGCGCTGGAGTTTCTTCGCGGGCGAGGCGCTGCGCTGCGGCGACGCCGAGGAATGGCAGCTGGCGGCGGACCACAGCATCATCGAGAACCTCTACGGCCCGACCGAGCTGACCATCACGGTGAGCGCCCATCGGTGGTCGAGCCAGGTCTCCACCGAACTGGCGGTCAACGGGGTGGTCCCGATCGGCGCCGTCCACGAGGGACACCTGGCCCGCATGGTGGGCGACGACGGCCGGGAGAGCCTCCGGACCGGCGAACTGTGCATCAGCGGGCCGCAGTTGACCACCGGCTATCTCGACCCGGCCGACGGGGCAGGGCGGTTCTTCGTCTCGGACGGGCGTACCTGGTACCGGACGGGCGACCGCGTGGTCCGCTCGGCCGACCAGTACAGCTACGTGGGGCGGCTGGACTCGCAGGTGCAGCTCAAAGGGCTGCGGGTCGAGCTGGCGGAGGTCGACAACGCGGTGCGCTCCTGCCCGGGGGTGAGCGACGCGGTCGCGTTGCCGCGGCCGGCCGACACCTCCCAGGAGCTGGTCGTCTTCTACACCGGTGAGTGGGTCGCGCCGTCGACGCTGGTCAAGCACCTCCAGCATCTGCTGCCCGGCGGTGCGCTGCCACGCGAGTACCGGCACCTCGACGAGTTCCCGCTCAACTCGAACAAGAAGATCGACCGCAAGACACTGGCCCTGCAGGCCCAGCTTCCCCTCAGGACTGCGGGGATGTAGGACGCGCGCGGTCCTTCATCGCCTCGCGTTCCGCGATCCGGACGCCGATGCCGTCGAGGACCACCCGCAGGCCGAAGGCCGGGCCGTTGTCGTCGGACGGGTCGAAGGCGCCGGAGGTCATGGCCTCCAGCAGCGCCGGGTAGCGGTCGCTGTGTTTGCGTACCAGGTCGGCGACGGTGGCACCCCAGTGCTCGTTCGAGATATCGGTGGTGTGGCCGGACGGGCTGTTGGCGGCGTACTGCACCCAGCTGCGCACGTGTCCATTGACGGCGACGACGGCGTCGGTCTTCTCGCTGCCGCTCAGGGCCGTCCCGCCGAGGGCCGACACGGCGGCTTCCAGCCAGCCGAGCTCATTGGGACCCATCGCCCGGCCGAACGTCGCGGCCAGCACGGCCCAGGGGTGGTCGTTGAGGACCATGAAGTAGCAGTGCGCCCACACCTCGAGCTTGGCGCGCCAGTCGCCGATGGAGTCCGAGAGAACCGGCGGCTCTCCGAGCGCCGCGTCGATCATGATGCTGACCAGCTCGTTCTTGCCGGGCAGATAGCGGTACAGCGACATCGTGCTGAAACCGAGCTCCCCGGCCACGCGCTGCATGGACAGCGCGGAGAAGCCCTCCGTGTCGGCGATCTCGATGGCGCACTCCACGATGCGCCCGACGGTCAGCGCCGGCTTGGGCCCGCGGGCCGAGCGGCTCTGGTCGCCCCAAAGGAGCTCCAGAGTCCGCGAGAAGTCGTCAGTTCCATCCGTTTTCGCCACAAGTGCCCCAGTTGTCGAATGCGAGGCGATTGACCACCCCGCGCTTCTGTGTATAGCCTACACAAGTGAGTACGGCATACACAGTTACCGCCCTCGTAGACCGGAGACTATTCTGATGGTTACCTCTCCAACCGCTGTCCACTTGGGCGCGCCGCCGCAACTCGGCGGGCGCCGCTGGGTCGCCCTCGTGGTGATCTGCATGGCGGCGCTGCTGTTGAGCGTCGACCTCACCGTCCTGCAGCTGGCCATTCCCTCGCTCATCAAAGACCTCCACCCCACGTCCAGCCAGACGCTCTGGATCGCGGACGTCTACGGTCTGACACTCTCCGGCCTCCTCGTCACCATGGGCAGCTTCGGCGACCGGATCGGCCGCAAGAAGCTGCTGCTGGCCGGCTCGTTCTCGTTCGCCGCGGCCTCCGTGCTGTGCGCCTACGCGGACTCACCGGGCTGGCTCATCTTCGGACGGGCGCTGCTCGGCGTCGCCGGCGCGACTGTGTACCCGACCACCCTTTCCATCATCCGCAACATCTTCACCGACCCCAAGGAGCGGACCACCGCCGTCGGCATCTGGGCCGCCATGATCAGCGGCGGCATGGCGATCGGTCCGGTCATCGGCGGCCCCCTGCTCAACAACTTCTGGTGGGGCTCGGTCTTCCTGATCAACGTCCCCATCATGGTGCTGCTGTTCTCGGTGGCGGTCGTCGTCGTCCCCGAGTCCCGCAGCCCGCTGCCCGGGCGCATCGACCCGGTCAGCGTGGTCCTCTCGATCGTCGGCATCGTCGGCATCGTCTACGCCATTCAGGAGTCGGTGCACGACGGGTTCACCGACAAGCGGGTGCTGGCCGCCGCGGTCATCGGCGTCGTCGCACTGCTGGTCTTCGGCCTCAAGCAGGTCCGCATGGAGCACCCGCTGATCGACGTCAAACTCTTCCGCAACATGGCGTTCTCCGGCGCGGTCGCGGCCAACACCTTCGCCCTGTTCGCCTTCATCGGGACGACATTGCTGCTCAGCCAGTACTTCCAGCTGGTGCATCAGTGGTCGCCGCTGAAGTCGGGCCTCGCGATGCTGCCCCCAGCCGGTGCGGCCATCCTCATCGCCCCGGTGATCGGGATGCTGGTGCCGAAGATCGGCCGGGCCAAGCTCTCCTGCTTCGGACTGGCCGTCGGCGCGGGGGCGATGGTCTTCTACAGCACGCTGGAGGTCGAGACCAGCTACGGCATCGTCATCATCCCGATCATTCTGCAGGGGATCGGCGCCGTGTCGACGTTCACCGTCACCTCGGACACCATCGTCAACAGCGCGCCCAAGGAGCGCTCCGGCGCCGCGGCCGCGCTCGCCACCACAGCAGCCGAACTCGGCGGCGCGCTCGGCATGGCCGTGCTCGGCACCATCCTCAACAACCGTTACCAGCACACGCTCACCCTCCCCGAGGGCACCCCGGCGTCCATCGCCGCGGCGGCGAACGACTCCCTCGGCGGCGCTCTCGAAGCCACGGCCGCGGCACCCGGGCAGCTGGCCTCCGCCATCGTCGACGCGGCCGACGATGCCTTCATGCGGGGCCTGCACTCCGCCGTGCTGCTCAACGTGGTGATCCTCGGCGCGGTCGCGATCGCGGCGCTGATCACACTGCGCCACGCCCCGGCCTCCTACCCGGAGGACTTCGAGGAGGAGTTCCCCGGCCTCGGCGAGTACCTCGCACACCACCCGGAGGAGGCGGCCGCGCTCAACGTCAGCGGCGCCGTGAAGGGCGCCGACGGCACCACGGCGGTCCCCGCCCCCACCGCCCACCGCACGGACGTCCGCACGGACGCCGACACGCAGCGGGGCAGCTGAGCCAGGGCTGACCGAGCAAGGCGTCCCCGACAGCCCGAGGGCCCACGGCGTCCCCGACACCGACGACACAGAAAGCGCGGAACCCATGCCTGTAGGTCGAGTAGTGAGTTTCGACAGCGTTCGCGGTTACGGCTTCGTCAGCCACCCCTCCGGCGAGGACGCCTTCATGCACGCGAACGACATCCTCTGCGACCGGTACCTCATCGCCCCCGGCATGCCGGTCCAGTTCGAGGACACCGAGAGCGAGCGGGGCCTGAAGGCCGTCAATGTCCGTCTCCTCGACCAGATGTCGTCCGCCGAGGCCGACGGGGCACACCCGGCCGGCCCGGCGACCGACTCCGCTGCCGGGATGATGACGTCGGCCGAGCTCCTCCAGGAGTTCACAGACGTCATCATCTCGGAAGCTCCGTCGGTGACCGCGGCGCAGATCTCCCAGTTGCGCGAACGGCTGCTGGCCACGGCCCGAAGCCACGGCTGGGTGCACGACTGACCTACCCGGGCGCACCGGTCGGCGCAGGTCTGGGGGCCCTTCCCCGGGCGCCCCCGGACGGCCCCTAGGTCTGCGCCGACCGGGAATCTAGGGGTCGTCCGCTTTGCGAAGCCCTGGCTATAAAGGACCCCGCGGCGCGCGCACTCGACGCGGCTGCGCCGCCGTCCGAATTCGCAGTAGTGCACCGCCGCGCAAACGCAAACTCTTTCAGTGCCTACGGAGGCGAATCATGGGCCGGGTCGATGGCAAGGTCGTCGCAATAACCGGAGCCGCCCGCGGCCAGGGGCGCAGCCACGCGCTACGACTGGCCGAGGAGGGGGCGGACATCGTCGCGCTCGACATCTGCCAGGAAATCCCGGTCGCCGACTACGGGATGGCGTCCGGCACGGACCTCGAGGAGACCGCTGAGCTGGTCAGGAAGACCGGACGGCGCGCCGTGGTCAAGCAGGTCGACGTCCGCGACCGTCCCGCGCTCGACCGGGCCTTCACCGAGGCGGTGGAGGAGCTGGGCCGGCTCGACGTCGTCGTCGCCAACGCGGGTATCAGCCCGGTCGGTATGAACCGCCCGTTGAGCGCGTTCACCGAGACCATCGACGTCAACCTGCTCGGCTCGATCTCCACCGTCCACGCGGCGCTGCCCCATCTTGCCGACGGCTCGTCCATCATCGTGATGGGCTCGGTCGCCGGTCTCGCCCCGGAGCTCGCGGGCAACGGCGTTGCCGGGCCCGGCGGGTACGGCTACAGCTTCTCCAAGAAGACGCTCATCGACTACGTCAATTGGCTCGCCGTGCAGCTCGCCCCGAAGGGCACCCGCGTCAACGCGGTCCACCCGGGCAACGTCGCCACCCGGATGGTGCAGAACGAGTCCACGTACCGCACCTACCGGCCCGACCTCGAGAACCCCACCGAGGCCGACGCCGAGGTGCTCTTCAGGAACTTCCACGCCATGGGTGTTCCGCTGCTGGATCCGATCGACATCTCCCACGCCGTGGTCTACCTGGCCTCGGACGAATCGCGGTACCTCACCGGCGTACAGCTCAAGATCGACGCCGGCGCCCTGGCTCAGCGGGAGATCCAGCGCTGAGCCGCCCAGGGCGGGTACCCGTCAGCCCCACCCGGCCCTGCCGGGCCACTCACCAACCTATGGAGAACCCATGAGCAACATCGACGGCAAGTGGTCCATCACCATTGCCTCGCCCATCGGCCCGCAGCACGGCACCGTGGACATCACACGGACCGGCGCCGCGCTCAGCGGCACCGCGACCGCCATGGGCAGCACGGTGGTCATCGAGGACGGGCGACTCGAGGGCGACCGGGCGCAGTTCACCATCAACATGGAGCGCCCGATGCCCATGAAGATGGACTTCGACCTGATCGTCGCCGGCGACTCGCTGACCGGGGGGACCATCGCGGGCACCTTCGGCCGGCTGCCGGTCACGGGTCAGCGCGACTGACCCGGCCGCGGCGCCGTCAGGGCGCGGGCGCCGACTCGGCGGTGCCCCGGCGTCCTGCGTACGGAGCGGCTCCCGTCTGAGCCCGAGATCCCCCCGGCCACTGTCGTGTACGCGCGCACGCCCCCGCCGCGCGATACAGGTGACGCGGTGGCCAGGGCACCGCACCGCGTGGGCCACGAGGTCGTGGTGACCACGGGGTGCGGAGCGGATCCGGGAGGCTGGGCACCCCCGTCCCAGCCTCCCGGCGTCCGTGGCACATGACGAACCACGTGACGAACCGGATAACCACGTTACGAACCGGATGAGCGCCCGAAGAACTCGATCTCGGCGATGGAGACCTGCTTGTCGGCGGCGGCTCCGTGGGCGGAGCGCAGGATGAAGCGGACGGCGCTGACCTCGCCGACACGGAAGGGCCGGCGTTGGCTGCCGGCGCCCTGGTCGAGGGTGAGATTGCGGGTGGTGGTCCTGCCGTCGGCGGTGGTGATCAGGGCTTCCACACGGTGCGGGAGAGCGGACTTGGAGAGGTCGGCCGCCCTGGTGGAGATGCCGGGGGTGATGAGAATGTCCAGCAGGCGAGTGGGCCGCTGGAATCGGGCCTCGATCCACTCGCCGTCGCCACCCTGGGAGACACCGGGGCCCCACCAGGTGTTGTTGGTCTTGTCGAAGGCCAGCTCCGGGTTGTGGCCGCGGAAGGAGCGGGACGCCTTGACGGAATCCGGGGCGACCGGGGCCCGCTTGGCGAAGTGGTCACGCGCGGCCTGATACGCGTTGTCGGCGTAGAAGGTCCCGGTCACCACCAGCGCGGCCACCAGGCCCCAGACAGCCAAGGTGACGATCCGGCCCAGGCTCCGACGCAGGCGCGGGCGGTCACCCGCCCAGGGAGCCGGCCGATTGCGGAAGTCCAGCATGCGACGCCACCAGGGCAGGCGCCGGGCCGCCGGGCCCCCCGGACCGCCGGCGAGGGTCATGGCGCAGCGACGGCAGAAGTGGCGGCCGGGCCGGTTGCCGGTGCCGCACCACGGGCAGGGGGTGCCGCCCTCCTCGTCCGGCTCTGTGCCGGGTCCCTGGGCCCGGGGGCGGGCCGCGGCGGGGCGGCCGGGCAGGACCGGGGCCACGTCCGGGGTCGTCGTCACCCGCTGGTTCGGGTCGGCGACCGGTATGAGCAGCGCCCTGGCCCGCTCGTCGGCTGCTGGCGGCACGGGTTCGGTCGGGGCGGTGTCCTCGGTGGAGGAGCCGGCCGGCGCGGAGTCGGGGCCGACGGCGGGGACGGGTTCGGTGCGGGCGGCGTCATCCACGCGGGCCTGCGCCTGATCAGACTCGTGATCAGGCCCGTAATCAGACTCGTGATCAGGCCCGTGACCGGGCTGAGTGGCGGAAGCGGGGGCAGGAGCGTGAGCCGGTTCCCGGCTGTCCCCGCTCGCATCCTCCCGAACCGTCCCCCGGCTCTCGGTCCGGTCCGGCGTGCGAGTGGCGGCCTGGGGCGTCCAGCTGAGGACCGCACCACAGCCGTCGCAGAAGGACTGCCCGGGGGCGGGGCGCGTACCGCACTCGGCGCAGGTCTGGGCCCTGCGCTCGCCCTCGCCGGTGTTCGAGGGCTGGGCACCGTCGGAAGAGGCGGAGGTCTGGCTGGTCACCTGTCGGGTGTCCTTTCGGCAGCGGTCACCTGGACCGTGAAGGGCATGTGAGCGGGGCGGGCGGCGGCGACGAGACTCTCCAGCCGGTGCTCGTCGGAGGGGCTCGGGTCGGGCAGCCGTACGGTGACGTGCAGTCGCGGGCGGCGCTCGCCGGGGACCGGGCCGAGCGGCCGGGCGTCCCACGCGGCGGCGCCGCTCTCGGTGATCTCGGGCTCCACGCCGAACGCGAGCCGTAGCGCTTCGGCCAGACCGCGCCGAGTGCCGCGGATGCGGTGCAGATGTACCGCGGCGGCGACCGCCGCGCGGAGCATGGCCGTGTCCTGCGACCGGTCCGGCACATACGGGCGGCCGGAGCACCCCGGTCCGTCCGGTCCGTCCGGTCCGTCCGGCCGGCCGGCTCGATCCGCTCCGACCGCGCGGTCCGCGCGGTCCAAACCTTCGGTCTCCGCGCCGACCCACTCGCCGAGCCAGCGGGTGAAGTCGGCAGGGGCGAGCGACGGTGTGAAGTACGCGTCCAGGCAGTCCAGCACGTTGTGGACCGGAGCCAGCACCTCGTCGAGCCCGGCCACGAACTTCTGCGCCAGGTCGTCGTCGGCAAAGACGGCGGGCAGCATCGGGCCCAGCGGGGCCGAGGAGCCCAGACCGTCCACCGACCCCCTCATGCCGCGTCCCCGATCACGCGAACCCGGTGGTCGAAGGAGAAGACCAGGGCCGGGGCGGCGAGGTCGATCCGCTCCGTGGGGTCACCGCGCTTGCCCGTCAGCGGGTCGGCGGGGTGGAGCAGCACCTCGTCCACGAGCTCGACGCCGGGCACCCGTTGCAGGACCGCGAAGACCTCGCCGGCCTGCACCGGGCGGCCGAAGGGCCAGCCGGTGCCCTGCGCTCCGCCGGTCAGCGGGTCGAGGTGCCGGTAGAGGGCGTCGTGGGCCTGTCGCCGGACCCGGTCGGTGTCGGCGCCGCGGAAGGCGTGCAGGGTCGCGACGACGGTGATGCCCTGGTAGTAGGGCGGCCCCACAGCCAGCCGGGTACCGATCAGGCGCCGCTCGTCCAGATAGCGGGTGATCCTCCCCAGCAACATGTCGCCCGGTACGAGTTGCTCGAAGCGCAGCCGTCCACCCGGGTCGGGCACGGCCTGCGGGACGACCAGGACCCGTACGACATGGGCGCCGTGTTCGTCCGGATCGGCCGCCAGGCAGGTGATGCGCGCGGTCTCGGGCGCGGCACGCCGGGCCAGCTCCTCGTAGTCGCGCAGGGTCACGGCGCGGTCCTGGGCGCTCAGGGCGATGGGTGCCCGGGCCTTCGCCTCCTCGACGGTCTCGCCGTCGACCCCGCCGCTCGCGGCCTCGCGGTTGGTGACGTCGGAGATGTACGGGACGGAGTCGCGCAGCACCTGGATGGCGCCCCGGGCGACATTGCCCGCCTTGCCGCCTCCCGTGCGGTAGAGGCGGGCGCGGATGAAGGCGCCCTTGGGCGGCACGGCTCCGTACTGGCGCAGGGTGCCGTCCGGTTCACGTACTGAGGGACCGAAGGCGATCTCGCCGGTGGCCGCGTCGAGGGTGAGGTGCCGGTCGTCGGGGCCCGAGGCGGCGAAGTGGCCGACGGTGGCCCAGTCGGTCCATCCGTCGCGCTCGGCGACCTGGAGGTGCAGCGGGGGTACGTCACCGACGACGGGCGCGTTGGCGAGCCGCAGCCGCTGGCCGGGCAGCCCGGTGGACTCTCCCAGAGCCTCGCCGCGGACCGTCTCGGCGTGTACGGCGGGGGCGGTGCCGCCGATGGTGAACGCTTCGGCGGACCGGATGGTGGGCGAGGTGGTGTAGAACGGCTGGCCCGGCTCGGGGTCGGTGACTTGGCAGCGCAGCCAGCCCGCCTCGCGCCGCCCGGCGCGGGAGAGGGTGTGGCCGCCGGGGACGTGCAGCACGACCTCGCCGGGGCGGTTGAGGCCGCCGGTGGTGTCCCGGTCGACCTCGCAGGCCGCCCAGCCGTCCGCGGTCCACGCCTCCCACGCCAGGGGCGGCTGCCGGGGGTCCACGCCGACACCGTCCACCTGGCTGTCGAGCGTCAGTGCCACCGCGCAGTGCGGTACGGCCGCGCTGAGCCCGAACAGCATGCGGTCGCCGGGCCGCGGGGACTCGGCAAAGCACAGCACGTCCTTGCCCTCGGTGAGGTCCGACGTACGGTCGGCCGCCTCCTCCCCGTCCGACTGGACGACGAAATACGACAACTCACAGGAAACTACGGCGAGTTGACGCTCGGTGGCGAAGACGACCGCCTCCTCGCTCTCGGTGCGCGCGGTGGCGACCTCGGTCCCGGCGGCCAGCAGGACCGGCTGCTCCTGCGGCGCGGACAGCCAGAACGTGACGTCGGCGCGGGCGGCGGAGGGCGGGAAGAGCGTGATCCCGATGAGGTCGAGGAAGGCGAGATGGTTCTTCTCGGGCACGCGGTTGAGCCGGTACACGACCTGATCCGCCATGTGCGCGACCGTCTCGACCAGCGTGACACCCGGGTCGGAGACATTGTGATCGGTCCACTCCGGCGCCCGCTGCTGGATATAGCGCTTGGCGTCGTCCACGAACTGCTGGAAGCGGCGGTCGTCGAGATTCGGGGAGGGCAGTGCCATCAGCGTTCGCTTCCAAGCTGCTCGTCGGGCTCTTCGTGGGAGGGGATGACGTAGAACGGGAAGACCAGGCTGCGCGGGTTGTTGGTGCCGCGGACCGAGTAACGGACGTCGATGAAGAGCACGCCCTGCTCGTCCCCGGCGCTCACCTCCACGTCGTCCACGTCGATACGCGGCTCCCAGCGGTCGAGGCTGGCGTACACCTCGTGCTGGATGCGGCCCGCGGTGGCCTCGTTGACCGGGGCGAAGACCATGTCGTGGATGGCACAGCCGAATTCGGGGCGCATCGGCCGCTCGCCCGGCGCGGTGGCCAGGACGAGGCGGATGGCTTCCTCGATCTCACGCTCACCGCTGACCAGGGCGATGCCCCCGGTAGGACTGACACGCAGCGGGAACGCCCATCCGGAGCCGACGAATTGCTCTGCCATCAGATCACCGGCTTCCCGTTGGAGGAGAGCAGACCCATCGATGTGATCGAGCCTGCCCGGATGCCGATGTTGACGGCCGCCGTCAGCTGGAGGCTGGGCCCCGCGGACAGCGACACGACGCCGAGGGTCTTCATGTTCAGGGCACCCGTGGCGTTGATGCTGGCCGCGCCGCCCGCTTTGAGGTTGAGAGCGGAGCCCGCGGTGATGCTGAGGAGCCCCCCGCTCTTGAGCGACAGCTGGCCGCCCGCCGTCAGCGACAGATTCCCGCCCGCCTCGACGGACACCGACCGGGTCCCCGTGATGGTGACGCTGCCCTTGCTGTCCACTGTGATGCTGGTGCGCGTACGGTCCATGTTGATGGTCAGCCGGTTGTCACCCGTGCTGAGCCGCACCCCGCGCTTGAGGCCGGGACGCTGGTCGAGCAGGTCCACGCGGTTGCCGCTGCGGTCGGACAGGGTGTGCCGGGTGACCTTGCCGCGTGTGCGGTCGTAGAGCGGGACATCGAGGGGGTCGGGCTTGTCCTTGCCGTTGTAGAGGCCGCCGATGACGTACGGGTGGTCCAGGGCGCCGCGGTCGAACGCCACCAGCACCTCGTCGCCGACGTCCGGGGCGATCACCCCGCCGCCCTTCACCCCGCCGAACTGCACCGTACGGGTCCAGTCACTGACGTACTTGTCGTCGAGCCAGGGGAACCGCAGCTTGACCCTGCCCTGCCTGAGAGGGTCCTTGATGTCGGTGACCAGGGCGTTCGCGACGCTCGGCAGCTTGGGCGAGGTCACCGCGGAGCCGCCCGATGTGAGGCCGTACAGGGAACGCCACTGCCGGCCGCTGACGGTCAGCAGAGTCTCGTAGTGCCGGCCGTCCCCGAAGGTGTGGCGCGCGGCGGTCACGGTGTACTTGCCCTCGAACGGGGCGCCCACATCGGCGAGGGCGACCGGGACACCGGGCCGCAACTTGGGGTTGCCGCGTACGGTCACCTCCAGCTCGGCGAAAGCCCCGGTCACGTCGTCGGCGAGAGAGTCGGCCGCGTGCTTGACCTCGCCCTGTTTGTCGTAGGGGGTGTCGGTCTCCACGAGCGTGGCCATGCCGAAGGAGGAGGCGGCCTTGCCGGGCGTGGTGCCGATGGTGAGGCCGGAGTTGGTCTTGGCGGGCGCCTGCGCGGTGAGGGCCCGCTTGGTCGTCACGTCCCACCCGCGCGCCTGGACGTTGGACACCTGGTCGGCGGAGGTGACCGCGGCGCGGCAGCGCAGAATGTCGGTGCCCGCCTCCAGGACGAACGGGCTCCTGTCGCCCGGGGTGCTCACCGGGGGCGCGCCGGACGCCGGATCGGGTTTGGCGAACTGGAATTTGCCCTTGGAGTCGATGGACATCACCATCTCGTTCTCGTCCGCGAGCCGGGACAGGAAATCCCAGTCGGTGACGTTGGCCTGGGTGATGAACTCGTAGATGCCCTTGGTTCGTTCGACCTTTCCCACCGGGACCTTGCACTTGGCCGCCAGCTTGCGCGCGATGTCGGCGGCGGTCATGTTGCGGTACGCGGCCACCCGGCGCTGTCTGAGCATCCGGTGGCCCCGGTCGTAGCCGCGTACGACGGTGAACGTACCGGTGCCGTCGTAGTCGCTCTCCAGGCCGGTGACCTCACCGGTGAACAGCGGGATCTGCGCGCCTTGGCCGTCCGACACGGGAGCCACGACCACGGGCGCGCCGATCGAAATGTCCGCCTCGCTGAGCACCTTCCGCTTGGGATCGCGGAAGGTGAGCTCGAACGCGCCGGGCACCCCGGCGCCGAGGTCGACCCAGCCCGCGACGAGCAGCTTGGCGACGGTGGGCGTGAGATTCTTGCCGCGGATCTTGACGTCGAAGACGTTGGAGTAGCCGATCAGGGTCATCAGAGGCCGACCTCTTCGACGGCGGGAAGCATGAGCTCACGGCCGGGGGACAGCTGCGCCGGGTTGTCGATCCCATTGGCCTCGGCGATCGTGCGCCAGACGGTGGCATCCCCGTACTCACGCCACGCGAGGAACTGGAGCGAGTCGCCCGCCACGACCCGGTGCACCCGCCGGGCGGTGAGCGCGCCGGAGGTGGGGTTCTGGCCGGCGGTCTTGTTCGGGATCTCGTGCAGGTGCACCTGGCAGGTGGCACGGATGGGCACGCCGGTGGTGCCGAAGAGGGTGTACGAGGCCTCCACGGCGCTGACATAGGCGGTGAAGCGGGCGGTCGAGAACGCCCCCCACTCGAAAACCACCCACGGGGTCGAGGGCTGCTTCGCCGCGATGCTGGCGGCGGTCACCTCACAGCAGGAGAAGAGCGACTCGACGTTCTTGCGCACTTCATTGCTGTCCGGCCTGTCGGAACGGTCCAGGAAGACCTCCACCGTCATTTCACGTGGCTCGGGCCCCATGAACTCCGGGACCGCGCCGTCGCGCACGGCCGCGGTGGGTGTGGTCTTCCACTGGGCCCTACGGCTCAGCGCCAGCTGGGACGGGTTGAAGTCGAACTGGAAGGTGCTGATCAGCGCGCCGGGCTTGGTGCTGTAGCCGATGGGTGGCTGGTGAATGGCGAGCGTGGCCCGTACGAGGCTCTTGCCCGCGCCGCCCTTTCCGCCGCCGCCCTTGCCCGCGCCGCCGCCCTTCGCCGCCATTTACGCCGCCCCCGCGTCGGTGAAGCCGTGGTGCGCAATCTCCAGGACCTCGGTGGCCACGGCCGGGCTGGACGGGTCCAGGGACGGGCCCCGCCAGCTCACGGGAAGGACGTCGATCAGCCCCCACCGGGCGACGATCGAGCCGTCGGCACGCAGGGCGGCGATCTGTGCGGTGGGACGGACCACGCCGCTGGTGACGGAGGAGATCCAGGCCGCGACCTTGGCGGTGTCCGGGGTGAGGGGACGGGTCAGCGTGATGTTGGAGAAGCTGACGCGGGAGGGCAGCTGCCATACGAAGCCGTTGTTGCCGCCCTCCTGGCGCTGCTCGATCTCCACCTGGGAGGAGAGGCCGTCGCAGCCGTTGAAGTTGCCCAGGCTCTCACCGTCGATGGTGAGGTTGAAGAAAATGGTGGAGCCGGGATCCAGGTCCTTGGGCATCGGGTGGCCTTCCTGCTTCCTGCGTTCCTGCGGGTGGTTCGGGGTGGCGTGGGGCGGGTCTGTGGCTCGGCGGTCAGCGGCGCGGGTCCCGCAGCTTGCCGATCCGTTCGCGGTCGAGGCGCAGCTCCGTACGGAGCAGCCGGGTCATCGGGCCGATCAACCGGTGGGTCAGCTCGTCCACCTGACCGTCGGTCAGATGGCGGGCGTCGAACACGGCGCCGGCCGTCCCCGTACCGGAGTCGCGCCGGGTGCTGTTCGGCCTGTGGCCGCCGGACGGAGGCGGGTCGCCGGGCGGGGGCGGGCTGCCCCCGGTCGGCGTGTCACCACCGCGGCCGGTGCGCTGGACCGTGACGGGTGCGGGCCGCTGCTCCGCCGGGCGGGGAGCGGACGCCCGTGGCGGCGCGGGGGGCGCCGGGAGTCGGGATGCCACGGGCGGGGTCGCGGGCGCCTGCTGCACGGGCAACGCCACGGGCGGCGCGGGCGCCGCGACGGCGAGCTGCACGACCCGACCGGACCCGGTACCGGACCCGGTCCCTGTCCCGGTACCGGACTCGGCCGGGCCGGTGTCGGGGATACGCGCGGGCGGACCGCTCGCTGGACGTACGGCCGCACCAGGAACCAGGGCCTGCGCCTGCGAACGCTGGACGACGGGGAACGCCTCGGCCACACCGCTGAACCTTGTGCCGTCGGTGCTGCGTTGCACCGGCGCAATATCTGCCGCGTTCGCACCGGCCTTGGGGGCCTGGACGGGAAGCGACGGTGCTGAAACGGCTCCGAGCGCGTATGCCCGTGTGGCTACGGGTGCCGGTGAGGCCAGGGGTGCGGGTGCAGTCGGGACCGGTGAGCATCCCGGCGCGGGCGTGGCTCCTGTCGGCGACGCCGATGCCGACGCCGATTCCGAAGCAACGGCGGCTTTGTGGCTTGTTACGGAACGCTGTACCGCCCTGCCGCCGACCGCACCGGCCGTCGTCACGCGGCGCAGCGGAACCGCCTTCGTGCCCCTCGCCGCCGCGGGCGTCAGCGGCACCGCCCGCGCCGGGGCCAGGGGGCGTACGGCGGCGGGAGAGCCGGCGACCGCGGACGCACCAGGAGCACCGGGAGCACGGACACCCCGTTGCACCACTCCGGAACCTTTCCCCAGTGCCGACGGCACAGCGGTTGCCGGACCCACCGGCAAGGGAGCCACGGGCGCGGCGCCGGGCGCCGAGCCTCGCACGGGCGAACCGGCCGCTGCGGACCTATCATTGGAGACATCGTGAGCGGCGGACAAACGCTGCACAGGCGGCACAGCCTCGGCCGGTGCGCCCGAGCCGGACCCGGCAGCCCCCGACATGGGCCGCACCGAACCCACCAGCGGAGCTGGCGGAACCGGACGTGTCTGCCGGACCGGCGGCGCACCCGCCGACGGCTCGATGCCGGCCGACGACCGCTGCACCGGTGGCAGGTCAGCGCCGGAGGCCGCGGAAACGCCCAAGGAGGCGGCACGCGGCAGGTTCACCGGTGCGGGACCCGCAGGACCGGCCTGCGTACCGCTCACCGAGGAACCACCGACCTGCGTCGGCCGTACCGGCTGCGTACCCGGGTCCGCTGGCGCAACGGCCTTGTTCACACTCGATGTTGACCGCTGCACAGACAGTCCTGCGTCCGCCGGATCCGACGCGGACCCGGCAGCCGCGACCGACCGTGCCGAGCCCACCTGCGGAGCGATCGGAAGCGCGCGAGCGCTACCAGGACCACTTACGGAACCCGCCCCCGACGTGGTGGCGCCAGGAAGCCTCTGCACAACAAGGGCACCCGGACCGGCCGGTGGACCGGTCGCGGGACTGCCTGACGAACCGCGCGTCCCGGAGCCGGCGGCCGTGGACGACTGCCGTATCGATGGAACTGCGCCGCCGGGACCGGCGACGGGATCCGGAGTCACGGCCGTTGGCGTTCGGTCAGCCCCCGTGGAGGTCGCGGGCCGCTGCACCGGAAGGGCATCCGTCGGGCCGCTCGACTGTCCACCGGCAGCGCTCGGCCCGGATGCGCCACCGGCCACCGACGACCGCTGAAGCGGCGGAAGGTCCGCGCCCGTACTCCCGGCCGTCACCGGCCGCTCGCCCGGGGCGGAAGCCGAACCTGGCGTCAGCGCCGCGGCGTTCGCGGGACCGCCACCGGTGCCCGGGCCGGACCCCTTCCGCCGGACGTCAGCGCCACCGCCGGTGGCGGTGAGCGGCACCGCACCCGCGGGCGGTGCGGACAAGGGGGCGCCCAGCAGTGACCGGCGGCCCGGCGGCGGCGCTGACGGCCCCGGGTCCGGAGAAGGAGAGGAAGACGAAGAGGCGGCAGAGGATGCCGGGGAAGGACGAGAGGCAGAAGGCGTGGACGCGCCCATGGTGGGCCTCGTTTCACCGGCCCTGGTAGGTGTTCCGAGCCCGGCCACCCGGCCCGGCACACGCGACGCGCGTCGCTGAACGGATGCCGGAGCTACCGGAAGGCCGGAGGAACCGGAAGGACCAGGGGAATCAGAGGAGCCGGAGTGCCCGGCCTGCCCGGGCGAAGGAACAGAAAGAGCCGGAAAATCCTGCCCCGGGTTCGTGCCCCGGTCCGCAGCCATGGGACGCGGCGGCTGCGAAACGCCCGGACTGCTCGAACCGCTCGGACTGCGTGAACTGCGTGAGCTACTCGGAGCGCCCGGAGCGCCCGGACTGCTTGACCCACCAGGACTGCCCGACGGTGCCGTACGCGACACTTCCGGCCGTACCGGCGGCTGCGCCGGGACCACGGTCGGGAGCACCCGGCGCTGCACCGCGCTCGGAGCGGGGGCGCTGGTCAGCCTCGAGGGCGATGAGCCCGACCGGGGCCGTACCGGCACGGCCCGCAGACCCGTCGCGCGCTGGACCGAGGGAGCTCCGCCCTCGCCTCCCCCGCCATCGACCACGGCGACCGGCAGGGACAGCGTGGGCTCGCCGAGGCCCCCGGAGACTCCCCCTGCGGCGGGCGCCAGGGCATCCCTGATCAGCCCGGTCGGAGCGCCGTCGAGGACGGCGTGCGAGAGCGTCCCCACGAAGGAGGGGTTCTGCCACGAGGCCAGGGTGCTCGCGAAGTCGGAGGTCGCGACCACCTGCCGCGCCACGGGTACCGTCGCGCGCTGGATCGTCGGCAGACCGGCCCATCCGCGCCCGGTGCCCGAGGAAGAACCGGCAGCCGAAGGACCGGCAGCCGAAGCGTCGGCACCGGTGCCGGAAGTCTCCGGGGCCGGTACGGCACCGGATGCCGTGCCGTCCCGGTCCTGGCCCCGGCCGCGGAACCTGTCGAGGATGCCCATTACCGCTCCGCCGCCCCACGTGTCACAAGCGTGGCGATCTGCTCCGCGTAACGCCGCCGTTCCCGGTGTTCGAGGTCCAGGATCTCCTCCAGGCTCCAGTGGAAGTGGTAGGCGATGTACGCGATCTCCTCATGAATCCGGTCGGTCGCGTACATCACGATTCCCCCAGGCGGCTCCCGCCGAGCTCGACCTCGAACGGCTGCTCGCAGTGCGGGCAGGACACCCCGGCACGCGTGTGGCCCTCGGCGTTGACCTGACGGTAGAAGTCCTGAAGAAAGGCGAGGTCGGAGGCGAACATGTTCTCCACGACGCCGTCGTGCATGTGTGCCACGGTGCCCAGCCGGGTGATCACCCGGCCGAGCAGCACCACCGACAGATACGCGGGGTTCTCCTGGACCCGTACATCCCGCAGCGGGATCAGTTCGTCCCGGGCGGTCGCCAGGCGCATCACCCCGTCCCGGTGCACGGTGCCCGTGTCGTCCACGTACCCGCGCGGCAGCTCGAACGTGAACTCGGTGCGCAACTGCTGCCGTACCGGCGCCGGTTCCGCCGCTGGTTCCGCCGCCGCGAAGGCGGACGCGGCGGCAGGACCGGTGGCCGTTCCCCGGCGCATTACTCCATGACCATTTCTTCGTAAGTGATGGTCACGGACTCGGTGAGCGCGGAGGCCTCGCCGGCCTTGACCGTGCTGGCCGAGATCTTGCTGCACCAGGCGTTGCGCAGGTGGTAACGCTTCACCGGGTTGTTCTGGTAGTCCATCACCAGGATGCTGGCGTTCTTACGGGCAGATCCCATGTCGCCCTTCACCGAGGCGTTGATCCAA